>DIAY01000071.1 GCA_002414905.1 Holophagales bacterium UBA5066
GTACGCCGGCGGCTCGTCGCCCGGGCACTGGATGAGGCCGCCCCCGCGCTGCCGGAGAGGCTGGCGCCGGACGTCGTCCGCCTGCTGGACCTCCCGGCTCTCGCCGAGTCGCTTCGCGAGGCGCACTTTCCCGGGAGCGCGGGTGGTCCGCCGGACCCGCGACCCTGGATCGACCGGACTTCGCGGCACCTGAAGAGGCTCGCGCTCGAGGAGCTCCTCGAGTTCCAGATCGCGCTCGCCCGGCGGCGACGGGAGCGCGCTCGCCGTCCCGCGCCGAGGATCGAGCCGGACGCCACCCTGAGGCGACGACTCGCGGCGATGCTGCCTTTCGCACTGACGGGCACGCAGAAACAGGCGATCCGCGAGATCGGGGCCGACCTGAGGTCCGGACACCCGATGGCCCGCCTCCTCCAGGGAGACGTCGGGAGCGGGAAGACGATCGTCGCGGTCCTGACGGCGGTTCTGGCCGCGGGGCGCGGCTTCCAGTCGGCGCTCATGGCTCCGACGACGATCCTCGCCGAGCAGCACGCCGAAACGGTCTTCCGTCTCCTCTCGGGGACGGGCGTGACTCCGGCTCTCCTGACGGCGCGCGTCACGGGCCGGCAAAGGGCCGCCCTCCTGGCCGCGCTCGAGGAAGGGGAGATCGACCTCCTCGTCGGGACGCACGCCCTCATCGAGAAGCCGGTCGTGTTCCGCCGGCTCGGGCTCGTCGTCGTGGACGAACAGCAGCGGTTCGGGGTCGCGCAGCGGGCCGCGCTCCCCGCACGCATCTCACCCGCCGGTCTTCACCCCCACGTCCTCGTCCTCTCGGCGACGCCGATCCCGCGGTCTCTGGCCCTCGCGCTGCACGGCGATCTCGACGTCTCGACCCTGACCGAGAAGCCGCCGGGGAGGACCCCCGTCCTCACGAAAGTCCTGGGCGAGGAGCGGCGCGACGAGGCCTATCGGGCGCTGGCGGTCGAGCTGGAGGCGGGGGGCCGGGCCTACGTCGTCGTTCCCCTCGTCGAGGACTCGGAGACGATCGACGCCCGGGCCGTCGCCTCCTGGACCGACGAGGTGGCCCGGCGGCTTCCGGGCCGCCGCGTGGGCGCGGTCCACGGAAAGATGAGGGCGGAGGCGCGCGAAAGAGCGATGCGGCAGTTCGCCGCGGGCGACCTCGACGTCCTCGTCGCGACGTCGGTGGTCGAAGTCGGGATCGACGTACCGGAAGCCTCGTTCCTGCTCGTCGAGAACGCCGACAGGTTCGGCCTCGCCCAGCTCCACCAGCTGCGAGGCCGCATCGGCCGGGGCGTACGGCCTTCGACGTGCATCCTGCTCACGGGTGAGGGGCCTTCCGCCGGAGCGCTCTCGCGCCTCGCCGTCCTCGCCGGGACCGACGACGGATTCGTGGTGGCGCAGGAGGACCTCCGCCTGCGGGGTCCCGGCGAAGCCCTCGGCACACGCCAGAGCGGGCTCCCGGAATTCCGCGCCGCAGATCCGTTCTTCGACCGGGACCTCCTCGACACGGCTCGGGAGCTGGCACGGCGTCTCGCGGACGAGGGTGCGACGGGGCCTTTCGAGAAGACGCTGTTTCTCCGGTCCACCCGTCGCTGACCGTCCGCCTGTGGCATTCTCGGCGCGTGGAGCTCTCCCTCGAGACCGACGGAGCCATCGCGGCGCTCAGGGTCCGCGGTGACGTGACGCTGACGGAAGCGTCGACGATCACCGAGTACCTCCGCGTCGCGCGGGAGAACGGAGCGCTTCGCTGCGTCGTCGACCTCTCCGCCTGCACGTCCCTCCCGACGACGATCGTCGCCGTCCTGATGCGGGAGCAGGGGCGTTTCGCGACCGCCGGAGGGACGCTCACGCTGGCCGGCGTCGGCGACCAGAACCCGTTTCTCGCGCAGAGCGTCGCGGCGGGACGGTTCGGCCACTACCGATCGGCGGAGGAGGGAATCGCCGCGGAACGTCGCGCGATCGGAACGTCGATTGACGCCCCCGGAGGCGGCACGTAGCATCGGGCGTTTTCGGACGACCCTGCCGTGCCCGACGCACCCATCTCTCCCGATAAGGTCCTCGAGATCGTCATCCAGGTGGTCGTCCTCCTGTTTGCGGTCTCCGTCCACGAGTCCGCCCATGGCTGGGTGGCGCTGCGCTGTGGAGATTCGACGGCCCGGGATCTCGGACGAATCACGCTCAATCCGTTGAAGCACGTCGACCCGTTCGGAAGCCTCCTGGTGCCGGCCCTCCTCGCGTTCTCGGGCGCTCCGATCTTCGGCTGGGCCAAGCCCGTCCCGGTCTCCCTCCGTGGCGTGCGAAACCCGCGCCGCGCGAACCTGCTCGTGTCGGCGGCCGGTCCGCTCTCGAACTTCGCCGTGGCCATCCTCGGCGGAGCCGCCTTCTTCGTGATCCGGGCGATCGCTCCAGCGGGACCCGGGCTTCGAGATTCCTTTTTCTACCCGCTCCTGCTCGTCTCGCTCTACACCGTCGCGGTGAACGTCTCGCTCGGCCTCTTCAATCTCCTCCCGATCCCGCCTCTCGACGGCTTCGGCGTCGTGGAGAGCTTCGCCCCCGCCCGCTGGATCCGCGGGGTCATGTGGGTGCGCCGATACGGTTTCATCCTCCTCGTCGTCGCGGTCTTCACCGGAGGCCTGTCGGCCGTCCTTGGACCGCCGCAGAGGTTCCTGTTTCAGCTCCTTCTCGGAGGTCCCTCGTGAGCGAACCGGCGAAGAAGATCGTCCTCTCGGGCCTGCGTCCGACGGGCCGGGTCCACCTCGGCAACTACTGGGGCGCGGTGAAGAACTGGGTCGACCTGCAGGATCGGTACGACTGTCGCTACTTCGTGGCCGACCTGCATGCGCTGACGACCGACTACGCCGATACGTCCTCTATCCGGGAATCGACCATCGAGGCGGTGACGGACTGGCTCTCTGTGGGTCTCGACCCGGAGAAAGCCGTGATCTTCGTCCAGTCCCAGGTGCCGCAGACCGCGGAGCTGGCGCTCATCTTCGGGATGATCACGCCGCTCGGCTGGCTCGAGCGTGTGCCGACCTACAAGGAACAGCTTCAGGAGCTGCGGGAAAAGGAGCTCGGCACGTACGGGTTCCTCGGATACCCGGTCCTCATGACGGCGGATATCGCGCTCTACCGAGGCCACTACGTGCCGGTCGGCAAGGACCAGGAGAGCCACCTCGAGATCTGCCGGGAGATCGTCCGGCGGTTCAACGGGATGTACGGGGTGGTCTTTCCCGAACCGCAGGCGCTCTTCACGGCCACACCGAAGGTGCCGGGACTGGACGGCCGGAAGATGTCGAAGAGCTACGGGAACACGATTGCCCTTTCCGACTCGGCCGAGGACGTGAAGACGAAAGTCATGTCGATGGTCACGGACGCGAAGCGCGCGCGGCGCTCGGACGCCGGGGACCCCGACACCTGCAACCTCTTTCCCTTTCACCTCCTCTACTCACCGAAGGACGAGGTCGTGCAGGTGGACGCCGAGTGCCGTGCCGCGACGCGCGGATGCGTCGACTGCAAGAAACATCTCATTCGCAACATGAACGCTGCGCTGGAGCCCGTCCGCGCGAGGCGTTCCGACCTCACCGCGAAGCCGGGGTTCGTCCGCGAGGTCCTGCACGAGGGCGGCGCGAAGGCCCGGGCCCTCGCCGCGTCCACGATGCAGGACGTCGCCGACGCCATGAAGCTCCTCTGATGACGACCTTGCCGTTCGCGCCAGTGGACCGTCGGATGCCGTCCGTGGCGACTTTTTCCTGAGGGCGCGACGTGGCCGAAGGCATCCGGATCCCGATCCCGCCCGGTGCGGAGCTCGTCCAGCCCTACCCCGTGCACGTGCCGCAGTTCGAGGGTCCGCTCGACCTGCTCCTGCACCTGATCCGCAAGGAAGAGATCGACCTGCGCGACATCCCGGTCGCCGAGATCTGCCGCCAGTACCACGACTATCTCGTCCTCATGGTGGAGCTCGACCTCGAGGTTGCGGGCGAGTTCCTCTACGTGGAAGCGCTCCTCGTCCAGATCAAGAGCCAGCTCGTCCTCCCGCGGGCCAAGGCGGCTGACGGGACCGAGGCGCCCGACCCCCGGGAGGAGCTCGTCGCAAGGCTCCTCCAGTACCGGAGGTTCAAGAGCGTCGCCGAGACGCTGCACGTCTACGAGATCGAGCGGATCGGCATGTATCCCCGTCCTTCCTACCGGCTCGAGACGGAGCCGGAGGAGGAGGAGACCGATCTCTCCGAGGTGTCGCTCTTCGATCTCCTGACGCTCTTCAAGGGCGCCGTCGACCGCTACCGGTCCCTCCACCCGCCGGAGATGTCGATCACCCAGCAGAGGTTCTCCATCCGCGAGAAGATGGAGGACATGGTGGGGCGTATCCGGGAATCGGGGCGCGTGGCGCTGTCCGAGGTCTTCGGGACCCTCTCGGGGCGGGCCGAGGCGATCACGGTCTTCCTGGCCGTCCTCGAGCTGCTCCGGCTCCTTCTGGCTCGCGCCCTCCAGACGGAGGAATTCGGAGAGATCTATCTCGAACCGACGGGCGAGAATCTGACGCTCGAAGGCTACGAAGAGGAATACCGCTGAAACGATGACTGAAGACAGAGACGACGCCCGTTCCGGAACATCCGCGGAGGACCTCGCGGCGGCGGAACGCGAGGCCGGGCACGAAGCGGCCCCGGAAACGCTGCTGCCCGAGGCGCCGATCGAGCTCTTGGCGAACGGTCCCGGCACGGAGACGGATCCGGTCGAGGGAGTCCTCCCGGAGCCCCCCGTGCCGGCCCCGGACGATCCTCTCGAGGAAGCCCTTCCGCTTCTCGAGGCGCTGCTGTTTGCCGCCTCCAAGCCTGTCTCCCTCGACAAGCTCGCCGAGGCGGCCGAGCTGCCGGAGGAGGTCGTGGCCGAGGCGGTCGCCGCGCTGGAGTCCGCCTGTGCGGCGTCGGACCGCGGCGTGAAGCTCGACCGCGTCGCCGGAGGCGTGAGGCTCGTCACCCGCCCCGAGTACGATTACCCCGTCCGAAGGCTCCTGGGCCTCGACGGCAGGACGAAGCTTTCCATGGCCGCGCTGGAGACGCTCGCGATCGTCGCCTACCGGCAGCCGGTGACGGGTCCGGAGATCGCCGAGCTGAGGAGCGTCAACTCGTCCTCGTCCATCCGGACGCTGCTGGACCGGAAGCTGATCACGACGGCAGGGCGGAAGGAGGTCGTCGGGACCCCCTTCCTCTACAAGACCACGAAGGAGTTCATGGTCCACTTCGGCCTGAAGGGCCTCGGCGACCTTCCGAAACCCGAGGAGCTCGAGGCGATTTACGGCCTCGAGGCCCCGAAGACGGATCCGGCGCAGACGGAGCTCTTCCACGTCGACGAAGCGACGGGCGAGGTCGAGGAAGAGTCCGAGCCCGGAACCTCACCGGCCGAAGCGGAACCGACGATCACAAACGAGAACGAGGCCGCGCCCTCCGCGGCTCCCCAGGAGGAACGCCATGACGGCTGAACGCCTGCAGAAGATCCTCGCCGCGGCGGGCGTCGCCTCTCGTCGGGCGGCCGAGGAGATGATCCTCGAAGGCCGCGTCACGGTGAACGGCAACGTCGTCACCGAGCTCGGAACGAAGGCCGACCCCGCAGTCGACCACGTCAAGGTCGACGGCAAGCGGCTCCGTGCGGCGGCGGCGCCTCGCTACATCCTCATGAACAAGCCCCGGGGCGTCGTCGTGACCCGCGACGACCCTCAACGCAGGCCGACCGTCTACGTTCTTCTCGGGACCCGCGTCTCCGAGCCCGTCGTCCCCGTCGGGCGGCTCGACTTCGACTCGGAAGGGCTCATCCTCCTGACGAACGACGGACCCCTCGCCTACAGGATCGCCCACCCGTCCGGCGGCTGTCGCAAGGAATACGAGGTCAAGGTCTCCGGCGTCCCGACCCCCGCGAAGATCGCGAAGCTCGCCCGCGGGATCCTCATCGACGGCGTCAGGACCCATCCAGCGACGGTGGAGCTGATCGACACGACCCCGGAGAAGAACGGGGTCGGAGGGAACGCCTGGCTTCGGGTCATCCTGGGCGAGGGGCGTTCGCGGCAGGTTCGCAAGATGATGGAGGCGGTCGGGCACAAGGTCTCGAAGCTGCGGCGGGTCGCGATCGGCCCCCTGCGCGACAAGAGCCTCCCCCCGGGCGGATTCCGCGACCTGGCGCCTGCCGAGGTCGCCGCCCTGCGCGCGCTCGGGCCTGCACCGCGAGGCTCCCGCACACCGGTGCCGAGCGCCGCACGCGGGAGCGCAAAGACCCTTCCTGCACGGGCACCGAAGCCGCCACGGGCCCTGCTGCCGCATTCGAACCCGGAGAAGGCCACGCCGACCCATCGGCGCCGGGAAACGAAGAGGTGAAGACTTGAAGCCCTCCCCGCGCCCGTCGGTTCAACAGCTCGCCCCCTACGTTCCGGGACGCCCGATAGAGGACGTCGAAAGAGAGTTCGGGATCGCCGGTGCCGTGAAGCTCGCGTCCAACGAGAACCCGCTGGGACCTTCGCCGAAGGCCGTCGCCGCGGCTCTCGCGGTCACGCCGGCGGTGAACCTCTACCCGGACGGTTCCGCAACCTTTCTCCGACGCGCGCTCTCCCAGCGCTACGAGATCCCGGCGGAGCAGATCGTGATCGGGAACGGGTCCAGCGAGCTCATCGACATCTGTACCCGCACCTTCGTCGATCCGGGGGATGAGGTCGTGGTGCCTGCGGGAATCTTCCGGATGTTTCCGGTTGCGGCCGGGCGCGCCGGGGCGTCGTACGTCGAGGTCCCGACGAAGGCCGGCTACGTCCCCGACGTCGACGCGCTCCTGCGCCGCATCGGTCCCGCGACGAAGCTCGTCGCCCTCGCCAACCCGAACAACCCGACGGGCGCCTACCTGACCCGGGCCGATCTCGGCCGTCTCTTCGCCGGGCTGCCCGGGCACGTCGTCGCCGTCGTGGACGAGGCCTACTTCGAGTTTGGCCACGAGACACCCGACTACCCCGACGCGCTGGACGAGCTGCGCGCCGGGCGCAACGTCGTCGTCCTCCGCACCTTCTCGAAGGTCTACGGCCTCGCGGGCCTTCGGATCGGATACGCCTTCTCGACGCCGGACATCGCGGCCGCGATGAACAAGGTCCGGGAGCCTTTCAACACCACGACCGTCGCGCAGACGGCGGCGATCGCCGCTCTCACCGACGACGAGCATCGCGAGAGGACGATCGCACTCGTCCGTCAGGAGCGGGCGTTCCTGGCTGGGGAGCTCGAGAAGCGCGGGGCCGTCGTGAACCCGTCGCTCGGAAATTTCCTCCTCGTGGAGCTGCCGATCCCCTTCGGGCCGCTGGAACCCGAGTTCGCCCGGCGGGGTGTGATCCTGCGGCCGATGGGCGGCTGGGGGTTTCCCCTCGCGTTCCGCATCTCGGTCGGACTTCACGTCGAAAACCTCCGCTTTCTGGCCGCCTTCGACGAGCTCCTCCGAGCGGGCAGGCTCGGCCTGGGACCCGGGGCCGCCCTCTCCGCGGGATGATCGTCGTCGCCATCGACGGCCCGTCGGGGGTCGGAAAGTCGACCGTCGGCAAGGCCCTCGCCGCCCGCCTCGACATTCCCTACCTCGATACCGGGGCGATGTACCGGGCCATCGGCCTCCTTGCGAGACGCAACGGAGTCCGGCTCCCGATCACGGAATCGGACCGGGTGGCGGAGCTCTCCGAGAGGGCCGACGTCCGCGTGACGGGGTCCGGCGGGAACATTCGAACGCTCCTCGACGGGGAGGACGTTTCCAGGGAGATCCGCCAGCCCGAGGTCTCCCTCTACGCCTCGGCCGTGGCCGCCATCCCGCGCGTCCGAAGGCGCCTCGCGGCGCGCCAGCGGGAGCTGGCGCTTTCGGGGGGCGGGGTGCTCGAGGGGCGCGACATCGGAACGAAGGTCGTTCCCGAGGCGACCGCGAAGTTCTTCCTCACGGCCAGGCCGGAGATTCGGGCCAACCGGCGGTTCGAGGAGCTCGCCCGGAAGGGGACCCCCCAGGACCTGGCCTCCGTCCGCGCGGAAATGGAGGCCCGGGACGAGGCCGACGCGACCCGGGAAGACTCGCCCCTGGCGTACGACGAGACGTACCTGGTCGTGGACACCTCCGACCTGGGAGCGGAGGAGGTTGCCGAGCGGCTCCGGTCCTGGATCGTCGCCCGTCAGACTGTTGACCTGTTGAGGCCGGGCGTCTAACATTCCCTGTTCGGGCCGCTAACTCAAGTACGTTGAGCCGTCTCCGCGAGCCCCTTAGAAGGTGGAATCCATGCCGTCGGAGGACCAGAAGATCACGCCCATTCTCAAGGCGGACGAGGCTGCCGAAGCGAACGGGGAGTTCGCGAGGCTGCTCGCGGAAAGCGAGCGCTCCCTCGCCGAGGGAGAGCTGATTCGCGGGCGTGTCATCCAGGTCACGAACGACGAGATCCTCGTCGACATCGGCTACAAGTCCGAAGGGATGATCCCGCGGTCGGAGTTTGCACACGCTCCCGACCGGCTTCCGGTGGCCGGACAGGAGATCGACGCCATCGTCGATCGGCGTGAGGATTCCTCGGGGTACGTCATCCTCTCCCACGAGAAGGCGCGTCGCATCCGTGCCTGGGACGCCATCGAGGTCGCGTTCAAGGAGAACCAGCCCGCCAAGGGGAAGGTGCTCGAGCGCGTCAAGGGCGGCCTCTCCGTCGACATCGGAGTCCGGGCGTTCCTTCCCGGGTCCCTCGCGGACATCCGGCCGCTCAAGAACCTCGACGTCCTCCGGGGCCGTGAGCTCGAGTTCCGGATCGTCAGCTTCGACAAGAAGCGCGGCAACATCGTCCTCTCGCGCAAGGCGCTAATGGAAGAGGTCGCCGAAGCGAAGAAGACCGATGCGGCCCAGGCGCTCGCCGACGGCCGTACGCTCCGCGGCGTCGTCAAGAACCTCACCGAGTACGGCGCCTTCGTCGACCTCGGCGGGATCGACGGCCTCCTTCACGTGACGGACATCTCCTGGGGCCGCCTCGGTCATCCGTCGGAGGCTCTCCACGTCGGCCAGGAGGTGGATGTCAAGGTTCTCAAGTTCGACTCCGACTCGGGCCGCATCTCGCTCGGAATGAAGCAGCTCAAGCCGGACCCGTGGCAGGACCTGCCGGCGCATTACCCGGTTGGCGCCCGCGTCCGCGGCAAGGTCGTCTCCCTCACCGACTACGGTGCCTTCGTCGAGCTCGAGGAAGGGGTCGAGGGCCTCATCCACGTCAGCGAGATGTCGTGGACGAAGAAGGTCAAGAACCCCGCGAAGCTCCTTTCCGTCGGGGACACGGTCGAGGCGGTCATCGCGGACGTGAACCCCGAGACGCGCCGCCTCTCCCTGTCGCTCCGCGCGACCGAGCCGAACCCGTGGGAGATGCTCGCCGAGAAGTTCCACATCGGCGACCGGATCCAGGGTGTCGTCCGCAACCTCACCGACTTCGGCGCTTTCGTCGAGATCGAGGAGGGGATCGACGGTCTCGTCCACATCTCGGACATGTCCTGGGGCCGGCGCGTGAAGCACCCGTCCGAGGTCGTCAAGAAGGGCGACCAGATCCAGGCCGTCCTTACCGCCATTGACGTCGAGAACCGCCGGATCAGCCTCTCGATCAAGGAATTCCGCCCGAACGAGTGGGAAGAATTCTCTCGTGACCACAAGCCTGGCGACATCGTCGACGGGCAAGTCGCCAAGGTTGCGGACTTCGGCGTCTTCGTGCGCCTTCCTCTCGGTCTCGAGGGCCTGATGCACGTTTCCGAGACCGACGTCCTGCGCGGACAGAAGCTCTCGGACGAATTCAGCGAGGGAGATGCCATCCGGGTGAGGATCCTTCGGATCGAGGTGGACGAGCAGCGGATTGGCCTGTCGATGCGCGACGTCCCGCAGCCCGATCCGTCCGAAGTGCACGAGGAACCGGTTGCCGAGGTCCCCGAAACACCGGTCAGCGAGCCGGAGGACGGGACCGAGGCCCACGTCGAGGCGACGCCCGACGTCGAAGCCCCGGTCGAGGCTGAAGCCCCGATCGAGGTTGAAGCGCAGGTCGAGGCTGAAGCCGAGGCGCCGACAGAGGCCGAGCCTCCTGCGACGGAGGCCGAGGCCGCACCTTCGGTTGAGGCTGCCAAGACGGGAGACTGACGTTCGCGACGCCTGCGAGGAGGCGTCGCGGGGAGCGCTGCCCGAGGGGGCGCTCTCCGCCGGGGGGGAGATGGAACGCGACACCCAGGGCGTCAGCCGGGCTGAGGGGACGACCACGAAGGCCAATCTGGTGGAAGACGTCGCCCGCGCAGCCGAGCTGACGAAGAAGCAGGCCGAAGCGGTCGTTGAATCGGTGTTTCAGGGAATCATCGCCTCGCTTCGTGCCGGCCAGAAGATCGAGCTCCGTGGCTTCGGAAGCTTCAAGCTGCGGCAACGCGGCGCCCGCGTCGCTCGCAACCCCAAGAAGAGCGGCGTGAAGGTCCACGTGCCGCCGAAGCTCGTCCCCTACTTCAAGCCGGGGAAGAAGCTCAAGGAGCTCATCAACCAGGAGGCGCCGGTGCCCGAGGTGGCCTCGCCTGCGGCCTCGGCGTTCCCGGAGGAATGAACGAGACTCTCTTCACGCCCTGGCGGATGACGTATCTGACGGGCGCCGCACCCTCCGGACCTTCGACGTGCCTCTTCTGTGACCTCCAGGGCCTCGGCGACGCCGAGGCCCTGATCGTCCTGCGGGGTCGTCACGTCTTCGCGGTCCTGAACCGCTACCCCTACTCGAACGGGCACGTCATGGTCGCGCCGGTGGCGCACCGGGGAACCCTTGCGGAGCTGACGCCGGAGGAGAGAGTGGAGCTCATCGACGTCGCCGCGCGACTGGAGGAGATCCTGCGCGTCGAGTACGCTCCCCACGGATTCAACGCGGGGTTCAACCTCGGCCGGTGTGCCGGGGCAGGAGTACCGGGACACCTGCACCTCCACCTCGTACCGCGCTGGGACGGCGACACGAACTTCATGACGGTCCTCTCCGGAACGCGAGTCATCCCTGAGGATCTCGGCGTGACGTACGGCCGGCTCCGCGCGCGCCTCGGCACGCCGGAGGGGGCCCTCTGACCGGCGCGCCGCGCTCCACCTCCTCCAGACTCTTCGCGGTGCTGCTCGCTCTCCTCGTTCCCGGCCTCGGTCACGTCTTCGCCGGACGCCGAGCCAGGGGCTCGGCCTACTTCTTCCTCGTGGGAGCGGCCTTCGCGACGGGCGTCGCACTCGGCGGTTCGGTCGGTTCGCTGCCCGCCCGGGGCGTCGGCGCCGTCCTCACCACGGTCGCCACGCACGCCGTTGTCGTGCCCGGTCTCCTCGTCCATGCCGTCGGGCTCGGAACCGGCGATCCGCGATCGCCCTCCTTCGAGGTCGCAATGACGTACCTCATCGCCGCGGGCGTGATGAACGTCCTGCTCGCCTTCGACGCCTGGGACGTGGCCGGGGAGCGAAAGCCATGACGCCGGCAGGTCTGACGGACCACGTCCTTCACCTCGTTCTCCTCGCGACGATCCTGTCCGCATTCTTCGCCTTCCTCTGGCGTGACGAGGCGCGTGAACGCCGCCGGTTCTTTGCGAGGATGTGGACGGTGATCGTCGGCGGATCCTTCGTCGTGGCGTGGGCGATGTCGTTCGTGGGAGGGCGTTGAAGGATGCGTCTCCTCCTCTCGGCCGGCGAGGTCTCGGGGGACCAGCACGGCGCGTCGCTCCTGGCGGCGCTCAAGGAGCGCGTCCCGGGGCTTGAAGCGTTCGGTCTCGGTGGCGACCGTTGTGCGGAGGAGGGGATGAGCCTCCTCGCGCATCAGAGAGACCTTGCCATCATCGGCGTGGTGGAGGCCTTCTCGAAGATCCGGCTCGCACGCCGCCTGATCCGCGAGCTGTCGATCGCCGCGAAGGCGCGGCAGGTCGACGTCGCCGTCCTGATCGACTCACCCGATTTCCATCTTCCGCTCGCGCGGCGGCTCGCGAAAGCCGGGATCCCGGTCGTCTTCTACGTGTCGCCCCAGGTCTGGGCGTGGAGAAGCGGACGGGCGAAGACCCTCGCGCACCTCGGACGCGGCATCCTCACACTCTTCCGCTTCGAGAAGGGGTGGTACGAATCGCGCGGGCTCGGCGGGGCCGTCACGTGGGTCGGGCACCCGCTCGTCGACGATGCGGCACGGGAGCTTGCAACGCCGGCGTCCCCACCTGCGGCGGGCCGTCGTCGCGTCGTGCTGATGCCCGGCTCCCGCACAGGGGAAATCCGGAAGCTCCTGCCTCTCCTGCGGGACGCCGTCGCCATCCTCGCGACCCGGCGGAACGACGTCGACGTGGTCCTCGTGAGGGCCGACTCCGTCCCGGAGGCGCTGCTCGAGGAAATGGGAGGTGCGGCGCTCTCCGGATGGACGATCGTCTCGGGGCCTCACCTGGCGATGCTCGCGGCGTCGGACGTCCTGGTGGTGGCCTCGGGGACGGCAACGGTGGAAGGCCTCCTCGCCGGGGTCCCGATGGTCGTCGTCTATCGTGTCGCGGCGATCAGCTACCTCCTCGGCAAACTCCTCGTGAAGGTGCCGAACGTCGCGATGGCGAACATTCTGTCCGATCCGGGCGATGGCTCCCAGACCGTTCCCGAGCTGATCCAGCGGGCCGCGACTCCGGAGCGCATCGCCGCCGGGATCGAGAGGTTTCTCTCGAACCCGGCGCTGGCAGACGAGGCCCGGCGCCGGCTCGCCCTCGGCCGCGAAGAGCTGGGGCCGCCCGGAGCGCCCGGCCGGACGGCGGATGCCGTCCTCGCTCTCGTCGGGAGCCGCCGATCGTGAAGGACTTCGTTCGTCTCGCGCGCCTCTTCCGCCCTCATGCCAGGGCCGCTGCCGTGGCGGTTCTCGCGATGCTGGGAGTCGCGCTCTTCACGACCCTCGTCGCCTACCTCTTCGGCCCGCTCTTCGATCAGGTCCTCTCGCCCGGCCAGGGTGCGGCGGTGAGGCAGGGTCTCGCGGCCGATCCGGCGACGCGTGGGCTCGGGAAGGCGCTCGCCGCAACCGAGCAGGCGAGGAAGACCACCGTCATCCGCTGGCTCGACGACGGGCTCCTCGACCTCCTGTCGGCTGCGGGAGTGACGGAGAAGAACAGGGGAGTCGCACTGCCGCTCCTCCTGCTCCTGGCGTTCCTGCTCAAAAACCTCTGCGCGTTCGCGGCGGAGTACCGCTTCAACGCCGTCGGGCTGGCGTTCGTGAGGGATGTCCGCCGGCTCGTCTACGAGCGCCTCCTCGGGCAGTCGGGCGCGTTCCACGCGAAGAATCCGTCCGGGGACCTGATCTCGCGCGTGACGGGAGACGTCGACAGGATCCAGAGCCTCTTCGGAACCGACCTCGCGGACCTCGTCCAGTCCGTCGCGACTCTCGCTGGCCTTTCGGTCCTCGTCGTCTCGCGCTCGCCCGCCCTGACGCTTGTCGCGCTCGTCGTCGCCCCTGCGATCGTCGTTCCGGTCGTGCTGATCGCAAACCGGCTCCGGCGCATCTCGAAGGCGGGTCGCGAGCGGATGGGGGACCTGACGGGTGTCCTCTCCGAGACCCTTCGCGGCCACAGGGTCGTTCAGGCCTACGGTGCGGAACGGTACGAGGCGGAACGCTTCGGCGAGGTGAACGAGCGAACGTTCCGTCTCCTCCGGAAGGGTGCGGGAGTCATGGCGCTCTCCTCGCCGCTCGTCGAGACGGCATCGGTGCTCGCGTTCCTCGTGCTTCTCGGCTACGCCGGGAAGAGGATCGAGGCCGGAACGATGACGCTCGGGGCGTTCATCTCGTTCGGAGTGGGGCTGGTGATGATGTACCAGCCCTTCAAGCGCGCCACCCGGATCAACCTCGCTCTTCAGCAGGCGCTCGCTTCTGCGCGGCGGCTCTTCGAGGTTCTCGATGCGCCCGTCCTCGTCGTGGACCGGCCGGGCGCGGCGCCGCTGGGGCCGTTCCGGAGCGGGATCCGTTTCGAGGGAGTGTCGTTCGCCTACCCGGGCGGGCCCGACGTCCTCTCGGGCGTCGACCTCGACGTCCCGCGAGGCTCGGTCACCGCCATCGTCGGTCCTTCGGGCGCGGGGAAGACGACCCTCGCCAACCTCCTCCCGCGCTTCATGGACGTCACCGGGGGCCGGATCGCCCTGGACGGCGTCGATGTTCGCGACGTGACGCTCGCGTCGCTGCGCGACGCGATGGCCCTCGTGACGCAGGACGTCGTCCTCTTCGACGACTCGGTTCGCCGAAACGTCGCCTACGGACGGGAGGGCGTCCCGGAGGAGCGGATCCGGGCGGCCCTCGCCGCCGCGAACGCAGAGGAGTTCGTCGACGCCCTTCCGCAGGGGCTCGACACCCGGATCGGAGAGGCGGGGGGGCGCCTCTCGGGCGGGCAGCGGCAGCGTCTCGCCATCGCGCGGGCGCTCCTGAAAGACCCGCCGATCCTGATCCTCGACGAGGCGACATCGGCCCTCGACACCGAAAGCGAGCGCGCCGTGCAGGACGCCCTCGAGCGGCTGATGGCGGGGCGCACGACGTTCGTCATTGCCCATCGGCTCTCGACGGTGCGGCGCGCCGACCAGATCGTCGTTCTCGAACACGGCCGGCTCGTCGAGCGCGGCCGCCATGCCGAGCTCCTTGCGCTCGGAGGCGTCTACAGGAGGCTCCACGACCTGGCGGCCTTCGAAGAGGAGAAGCTCACGTGAAATCGATGACCGGTTTTGGCCGCGCCCAGGCGGCCCTTCCCGACGGGACGCAGGTTTCCATCACCGTCCGCGGGGTCAACCACCGCTTTCTCGACCTGTCGCTGAAGATGCGAGACGACCTCGGCGCTCTCGAGGCGACCCTGCGCAAGCTCGTCTCCACTCTCGTCGTACGGGGTCACGTCGATCTCTCCGTCCGTGTCTCCAGGCCGGCGGGCGGTGCGGTGTCGATCGACGGGACGACAGCGGCGCGCTACGCCCGCGACTGGCGGCGGCTCGCCGAAGAAAACGCCCTTCCCGCGGAGCTCTCGGCCCGCGACCTCCTCGGGCTGCCGGGAGTCGTCCGCGTCGCCGAGGACGAGGCCGGCGAGTCTCTCGGGGGCGCGATCCTCGAGGCCACCCGCGCCGCCCTCGACGAATTCGACGCGTCCCGCCGCCGCGAGGGTGCGGCGACAGCGTCGGCCCTCGGGGTCGTTCTCGACCGGCTCGAGGCGGGAATCTCTCGTGTCGACGACGCGAGAGAAGGACTGTCCGAGAGGCTCCTCGCGCAGCTCCGGGAGAGAGTCGCCAGGCTCGCCGACGGTATCGCGCTCGACGAGACGCGGCTGGCGCAGGAAGTGGCGCTCCTCGCCGACCGTGCCGACATCACGGAGGAGATCGACCGGTTCCGGGCGCATCTCGTGGAGGCGAGGCGCCTGATGGCCGGGGAGGCGTCCGCGGGAAAACGCCTCGACGTCCTCGCTCAGGAGCTGCACCGAGAGGCGAACACGAGCAGCCAGAAGGCACGGGAGCTTCCGCTCACGCGCGTCCTCCTCGACCTGAAGTCGGACGTGGAAGCGCTCAAGGAACAGATCCAGAACGTGGAGTGACCGTGAGACCTGCCGGAGATCTCTTCATCGTCTCCTCGCCGTCCGGAGCCGGAAAGACGACGCTCATCCGCCGGATCCTGGCTGATCCTGCATTCACCGGCTCGATCCACTTCTCCGTCTCGCACACGACCCGCGGGCCCCGGCCCGGCGAGGTGCACGGCCGCGAGTACTACTTCGTCTCGCCGGAGGAGTTCGAGTCGCTCGCATCGCGGGACGGGTTCCTCGAGCACGCCGCCTACGACGGGCACCGGTACGGGACGTCTCGCGGCGAGGTCGAGCCCCGGCTGGCGGCCGGGATCGACGTCCTCCTCGACATCGACGTCCAGGGGGCGCGCCAGGTCCGGTCCCGCATGCCCGACGTGGTCAAGGTCTTCGTCTTCCCACCGTCCCGGCAGGTGCTCGAGTCCCGCCTCGAGGCCCGGGGGCACAATTCCCCCGACTCCATCGTCCGGCGACTCGAGGCGGCCGCCCGGGAGATGGGAGAGTTCGGCGAATACGACTATGCGATAATCAACGATGTCCTCGACGCGGCCGTGGACGAACTGCGGTCCATAGTCGTGGCTCGCCGGTCGAGCCGCCGGAGACGGCAGGAGCGCCTCGAGGCCATCCTGAGAACTTTCACCGTTTGACGCCGATGATCTGCGAACGGGAGACCAGATGACGAACGAAGAGTCCGGAGCCGGTACGATGATCGAATCCCCTGAGACGACGCCGAGCGCACCCCAGATCGAATCGAAGTTCCGGCTCGTCCACATCGCATCCCGGCGTGCCGAGCAGCTGATGCTCGGTGCCCGCCCGAAGCTCGAAACGAAGCACACGAAGTTCTCCCGCATCGCGCTCGACGAGGTCGCAAACGGCCTCGTGAAGTGGCAGCTGGGACAGAGACCTGCCGAGGCCGACGCCGAGGCGGAGGGAATGCCGGTCGAGCTGATCGACCCGCTTCCCCTCATCACACCGTAGCCCAGCGGCGTGAGCGGAGGTGCCTCACCGGCCCCGCGCGTCCTGCTCGGCGTCAGCGGCGGCATTGCGGCCTACAAGTCCGCCGAGATCGTCCGCCTTCTGGTCGACCGGGGGGCGGGCGTTCGTGTCCTGATGACGCCTGCGGCCCAGAGGTTCATCACGCCGCTGACTCTCTCGGTCCTCTCGAGGTCGCCGGTTGTCGCTGACCTCTGGGACCCGGCCTCCGGAGCCGTCGACCACATCGAGCTGGCGCGGTGGGGCGAAGTCCTGGCGGTGGCCCCCGCGACGGCAGACGTCCTCGCGAAGATGGCCCGCGGGATCGGTGACGAGGCACTTTCGACTTACGCCCTCGCCCACCGGAAGGCGATCGTCGTCGCGCCCGCGATGAATACCTGGATGCTGGCCCACCCCGCGACCCGGGAGAACCTCCGTATCCTCAGGGACCGCGGGGCGATCGTCGTGGAGCCGGAAACGGGGGACCTCGCCTGCGGCGACGTCGGCCCCGGCCGGATGGCCCCCCCGGCCCGAATCGTCGAGGCCGTCCTCGGCTCCGCGAGGGTCTCGCGGAGCCTTGCCGGGCGCCGGGTCGTCGTCACCGCCGGCCCGACGCGCGAGCCGATCGACCCGGTCCGGTTCCTGACGAACCGAAGCTCGGGGCGGATGGGATACTCCCTCGCGCGCGAGGCCGAGAAGCGGGGAGCCCAGGTCGTTCTCGTCTCCGGTCCGGTCTCGATCGATCCGCCTCCCAACGTGCGGCTCGTGAGGGTCGAGAGGACGGCGGAGATGCTCGAGGCCGTCCTTGCCGAGATGCCCTCCGCGGACGCCCTGGTCATGGCAGCGGCTCCGGCGGACTTCCAGGCCGAGGCGTTCACGCCCCGAAAGATCAAGCGGTCCGGCGGGATCCCGGAGATCCGGCTGGCGCTGGCCCCGGACATCCTCGCCGCTGTGAGGCAAGTGCGGAGTCCCCGTCAGGTGATCGTCGCCTTCGCTGCGGAGACGGACGACCTCGCCGGGAACGCGCGCCGAAAGCTCCTCGACAAGGGTGCCGACCTCCTCGTCGCCAACGATGTCTCCCGCCCCGGGATCGGCTTCGACAGCGAGGAGAACGAAGTCCTCCTCCTCGCCGCGGGTGAAGCGGACCCGGTCTCCGTCCCACGCGCGGCCAAGGCCATTGTCTCCGCGCGCATACTCGAGCGCCTCGCCGTGCTCCTCGACGAACGATGCCCACACCGCCTCGCAGAACCCGCCGTAACGACGCCCTGAGCGCAGCCCTCGGGTACTACCGCGACCTGGGCGTGCGGGAGGTCCACGTGCGGAAGAGCTCCGCTGCCCGAGCGGGCAACCCGGGCGACGCCGACGCTGCGGCGATTCTGCCGTCGAGCCCTCCTGCCTCCGTGTGGCAACCGACGACCGATCTGGCCGTCACTCCGGGCAGCGCACTCTTCGCGGATCTTGCTTCGGTCCAGGCCGTCGTCGCCTCCTGCCAGCTCTGCGGACTCTGCCGGACGCGAACGCAGACGGTCTTTGCGGACGGCACGGGACGAAGCCGGCTCATGTTCGTTGGCGAGGCCCCTGGCGCCGACGAAGATGCCACCGGCGTGCCGTTCGTCGGCCGGGCCGGTCAGCTCCTGACGAAGATGATCGAGTCCGGGATGGGGCTGTCGCGGAGCGACGTCTACATCACGAACGTACTGAAGTGCCGGCCGCCAGGAAATCGCAATCCGGAACCTGAGGAGATCGCGGCCTGCCGCCCATACCTGGAAGTCCAGATCGACCTCGTGAGGCCGGCCGTCCTGGTCGCGCTGGGGAAGTTCGCCTCGCAGTTTCTCCTCGAGACCGAGGAGCCGATCAGCCGGCTTCGGGGACGATGGGGCAGTCGTCGAGGAATCCCCGTGATGCCGACCTACCACCCCTCTTTCCTCCTTCGGCAGCCGGACAGGAAGAAGGAGGCATGGGAGGACCTGCAGCAGGTCCTGCGCAAGCTGGGTCTTCCGATCCCCCGGAAAAAAGGGGATACGGGCTCATGAGCGGGCGCGGCTTTCTCGGTCCGCTTCTGGTCGGCGCTTTTGCGGCGTTCGGCACCGTCCTCGCTCTTGTGCCGCCGGCCAGCCCGCCAATTGCGGTCGTCTCTCCCGGGGGACCCTCGGCAGGGCGTACCGGTTCCGGACGGACACCCGGGGAGGAGCAGGCCGTGTCAGCCTCGATCGGCTCCGGACAGCGGCCGGCGACCGACGACGACGCCGTGGACTCGGAAAGCCGCGAGGACCTGCGAGTCCTCTACGGCGATTACCGTCCCTATTTCGTCCGGGGCGACTTCGACTCCGACGGACGTCTCGATTTCGCTCAGGCGTACGTCCGGCGGGACGGGCCGGAGCCCCTCTTCGACGTTGCGGTTTTCTTCGGCAGTGCCGAGGGCTTCACGGCTCCCGTCTGGGTCGAACGCGGCCTCCTGCTCTCGGAAGGGGATCTGACCGTGGACCGATCCGTCCTCATCGTGACGGAAGACGTGGAACGCGATGTTTTCCGGCGCTGGAGGTGGCAGGCGTCCGAGGGCCGCTTCCTCGACGTCGACGCTGGAAGCGAAGGAGACGACGTCGAGCCGTGGACCGAGCCGGACAGCCGGCTGGGAAAGACGGCCTGACGCCGTGGCTTCGGACGAGACCGCCCCCCGGGTCGCGGTCCTCCTGCCGACCGGTTTCCCACGACTCGCCACCTACCGCCTCGCTCCGGACCAGGACCAACCGGCGCCAGGGACCCGCGTCGCGGTGCCGTTCGGGACGCGAATCCTGACGGGACTCGTCGCGCCCGGCTCGGCGGTCCCCGCGCCCGCGGGGACCGCCGAGCGAGAAATCCTCTCGATCCTCGATGAGGTCCCGTTCCTGCCGGAGGCATTCGTCGGTCTCCTCCTGCGGGCTTCGGCCTACTATTTCGCTCCGCCGGGAGAGCTGCTGCGAGCGGCCGTTCCCGTCCGCCTCCTCGACCTCGGAGAAGCCTCGTACGTTCCGACGAGCCGATCGGTCGGTGCCCGGCCACCGGAGAAGAGGTCCGCCGAGGTCCTCGATGCCATCGTGGAAAGCGGACGGGCCACGCAGCTGGAGCTCTCGGAAAAGCTCGGAAGCCGCGGTCTCGCCAGGGCGCTCAGGGCGCTCCTGGACGAGGGGTTCGTGAGGATTCCTTCGGAGGAGATGCGGGCCGCCAGACCTCCTGTCACGAAGAGCTGGGTCGCGCGGGGAGCGGCGGGCGACCCGCGCCTCGCGCGCCGGCCGAAACAGAAGAATGCCCTGGCCCACCTGGTCGCTCTCGGCCGTTCGGCGTCGGCCGCCGAGCTGCGAGCCGCCGGGGCGACTCCCTCCGTCTTGACGGCCCTCGTCAAGGAGGGGCTGGTCGCGGTCGTCGAAGAGGAGCGATCGGCAGACGCCTCCGTCCACGCGCTTCCTCCGCGGCCCTCCGCTCCGGTGGTCCCGACCACCGCACAAAGTGAGGCCATCCAGGCCGTCGGTACGGCGCTCGCTTGCGGCGTGGAGGCCCGGTTCCTCCTCGACGGGGTGACCGGCAGTGGAAAGACAGAGGTGTACCTCGCCGCGCTCGAGGCGTCGATCGCGCTCGGGCGCCAGGGAATCCTCCTCGTCCCGGAGATCGCCCTCGCACCCGGGCTCATCCGCCGCGTGGTCGGCCGTTTCGGGAAGAGGGTCGCCCTCCTCCACAGCGGCCTCTCCGACGGGGAACGGGCAGCAGCCTGGGAGCGCACCCGCCGAGGAGAGGTGGATGCGGTGGTGGGACCGAGGTCGGCCGTCTTCGCGCCCCTTCCTCGCCTCGGTCTCATCGTGATCGACGAGGCCCACGACGCATCCTACAAACAGGCCGAGGCCCCCCGCTACGACGCGCGGACGGTTGCACGCGTCCGCGCCCACGGGGAGTCGGCCGTCCTCGTCCTCGGTTCGGCGACGCCCTCGATGGAACAGGAGCAGTCCGCCCGCGACGGCGGCCTGACCCGCCTCCTCCTGCCCTCGCGCCCTACGGCACGGGGCCGGGCCGCAGTCGAGGTCGTCGACCTGCGGGGCGAACCGGCCCGGCCCGGAGACCACGGCCGGGTGCTTTTCGCCACGCGGACGATCGAGTTGCTTCAAGGTGCTTTCGACCGGGGAGAGCAGGGCATCGTGCTGCTGAACCGGCGCGGGTTCTCGCCGTCCCTGCTGTGCCGGGCCTGCGGGCACGACTTCCGCTGCGGCTCCTGTTCCGTGGCGCGGACGTATCACCGGCGAGGAGAGCGGCTTCTCTGCCACTACTGCGGCGAGTTCATCCCGCGTCCGAGGGCCTGCCCGGCGTGCGGCTCCGACGTCCTGATGCCGGTCGGTTTCGGGACCGAGCGTCTCGCGGAGCGATTCGAGGAGGTCTTTCCCGGAGTCCTTTATGCCGTTCTCGACCGCGACGCGGCGTCGCGGCGGGGCGGAGCCGCCCGCGTCCTCGCCGATTTCGAGTCCGGTGCGGCCCAGGCGCTCCTCGGAACGCAGATGGTGGCGAAGGGGCACGACTTCCCGAATGCGACGGTCCTCGCGGTCCTCGATGCCGACGCACTTCTCTCCTTTCCGGACTTCCGATCTGCCGAGCGGACTTTCCAGCTCGTCACCCAGGCGGCTGGTCGCGTGGGACGGGGAGACCAGCCCGGGATCGTCGCGGTCCAGACGGCGCGCCCGGATCACGAGTCGATCGCCGCGGCGGTGGCTCAGGATCACCCCCGTTTCGCGGAGGGGGAGCTGCGGTTCCGGAGGACGTTCGGCTACCCGCCGTTCGCACATCTCCTCCTCGCGCTCTGGACGGCAAAAGAGCTCCCCGAGGCGGAGGCGGCGGCCCGCGCTGGGCGGGACGCGATAGGTATGCTGCCCCGACTCCGCCTTCTCGGTCCGGCGCCAGCGCCTCTGGAAAGGCTCAAGGGGCTCTATCGCGTCCAGCTCCTGGTCAAATCCGACTCTCGCGAGGCACTCGCCGAGGCGGGAGAGAGGCTCCGGGAGCTGGAGATCCCACCTCGCCTCGACCGCGATCCCCAGAACCTCCTCTGACAGCAGGAGTCCCGCGGTCTGGTACATTGCGGGGGTGAGCGTCGACACCCGTTTCGAGGAGCCGCTGGAGCGGTTGAGGACGCGTATCGCCGGTCTCGACCAGAACCCCCGAAGCCCCGCAAGAGACAAGGCGATCCGGAAGCTTTCGGACCGGCTCGAGAAGCTCTCGGGAGAGATCTACGCGAACCTGACGCCCTGGCAGAAGACGCTCGTGGCGCGCCACCCGGCTCGCCCTTTCACGCTCGACTACGTCCGGATTCTCCTGCGCGACTTCGTCGAGCTGCATGGTGACCGCACCTATGCGGACGACCCGGCGATCGTCGCCGGATTCGGCATGCTCGGGGAACGGGCGGTCGCCGTCGTCGGACACCAGAAGGGGCGCGACACGAAGGAGAAGATCCGCCGGAACTTCGGGATGCCGCGGCCCGAAGGCTACCGCAAGGCACTGCGAGTCATGAAGCTCGCGGAGAAGTTCCGCCGTCCCGTCCTGACCTTCATCGACACGCCGGGTGCCTATCCCGGCATCGAGAGCGAGGAGCGCGGGGTCTCGGAAGCGATCGCGGCGAACCTCCTCGAAATGTCCCGGCTCGGCGTCCCGATCATCGCGACGGTTACGGGGGAGGGGGGCTCCGGAGGCGCGCTCGGTATTGGCGTGACCGATGTCATCCTGATGCTGGAGCACTCCGTCTACTCGGTCATCTCTCCCGAGGGCTGTGCCGCGATTCTCTGGAAGGACCAGGCCCGGGCTCGGGAGGCGGCGGAGGCAATGCGAATGACCGCCGCCGACTGCAAAGCCCTCGGGGTCGCCGACGAGGTGATCCCGGAGCCGGCCGGTGGCGCTCACTCCAACCCGGTCGCGACGATCGACGCCGTCGGTCGCACCCTGGTCCGCCATCTCGATCGTCTGTGTTCGCTCCCGATCGACACCCTCCTCGAAGCCCGCTACGCGAAGTTCCGCCGTATGGGGGCCTGGGAGGGGTCTGCGGCCACCCGGTGACCCCGGTCTTTCCGCCACCCCGGGTCTCGCGCTCCCTTCGGACTCACTCCGCGGAGGTTGCGGAGCATCTGGCCCGCGAGCTGGATATTCCGGCCGCCCTCGCGCGCGTCCTGGCGGGACGCGGGATCGTTTCCACTGGCGAAGCCAGTGCCTGGCTCGAGCCCCGAACAGAGACGCTCCACGACCCGTTCGGGATGGGGGGCATGCCGGAGGCCGTCGAGCTCCTTGCTCGGGCCGCGAGGCGAGGGGGCAGGGTCGTCGTCTTCGGAGACTACGACTGTGACGGTATCGGCGCGCTCGCCATCCTCACGACGACTCTGAAGCGCCTCGGGGCCGATGCGGTCCCGTTCGTACCCCATCGCCTCCTGGACGGCTACGGCCTGAGGTCCGAGACGCTCCGCCGGGTCCTCGACGAGCACTCTCCCGAGGGGATCGTCACGGTCGACTGCGGCATCACGGCTGTCGACCCTGTTCGCGAGGCCGTGGCGCGAGGGATTTTCGTGGTCGTGACGGATCACCACCTTCCCTCCGACGAGCTGCCGGAAGGAGCCGTACTCCTGAACCCGCGGGTTCCCGGATGTCCCTATCCGTTCAAGGAGCTCGCGGGTGCGGGCATCGCCTGGAAGCTCTCGGAGGCGCTCCTGCGCACGGAAGGAAAGCGGGCCGGAATCAGCGACGGATCCGTCCGGGCCTGGATGGCCTCCCTCGCCAAGGTCGCGGCCCTCTCGACGATCGCCGATATGGTGCCTCTCATCGGCGAGAACCGCATCCTGACGGCCTGGGGTCTCGCCGGCCTGGCCGAGCCCCGCTCGCCCGGCCTCACGGCTCTTCTCACGCGCTGCTCGGTGAGGGCGGGGAAGAGCCCGTCTGTTCACGACGTCGCCTTCCGGATAGCACCGCGCCTGAACGCCTCGGGCCGTATCGATCACGCCTTCCGCGCCCTCGAGCTCCTGACGACGACCGACGCCGCCCGCGCGAACGTCCTCGCAGACGAGATCGAGGCTGCGAACACCGAGCGCCGGCGCATGCAGGAAAAGGTCGTCGCGGTCGCCTTCGAACGGCTCGAGAGGACGTTCGATCCCGTCCGGGACGCGCTCGTCGTCGAGGCCGGGACACCCGAAGAGGGGTGGCATCGCGGAGTCCTCGGAATTGCCGCGTCGAGGGTCGCGCAGACCCTCCATCGACCGGTCCTGCTTCTCTCGCGGGAGAACGGCCGCGTCGGCGGGAGCGGCCGGACCTGCGGGCGGACGCCTCTCCACGACCGCCTCTCACCCGTCGCGCGACGCCACGCTGCCGACTTCGGAGGCCATCACGCTGCGATCGGACTCTCGATCCCCACCGAGGGCTACGAGGCCTTTCGAGGCGAGGCGCAAGCCGCGTTCGCCGAGGCACGCGACGACGACGAGTGGAGCGTCGTCTACGAAGCCGACAGCCGCCTCGCTCCGGAAGAGGTGACTCCCGCGCTCGTCGAGGCGCTCTCGAGGCTGGAGCCCCATGGGATGGGCAACCCGCGCCCGCTGTTCCTCCTGCCGTCCCTCCGGTGGGACGGCCGCGGCAGATCGGTCGGGGAGAAAGGACTTCGCGTGGCGTTCGAGCACGGCGGTGTCCGCCTCGATGCGGTCGGTTGGTCGCTCGGCGCGATTCCCGGACCCCAGCGGCGGGGGAGCTGGGACATTCTCGCGAACGTGACGCACGACGCCTTCCTCGGCCGGCCGGGACTGACCGTCCTCGACGCCGTCCGGGTGGAGGGCGAATGACGGGCAGGACGCGGCGAGTCCTCCGCCGGACCCTCGCCTTTCTTGCGCTCGGAGGCTTCCCGCTCCTCGTCGTCCTGTCGTACCGCCCTTCCGGCGCCCGGACGCTCGAAGCGCATGACGAAGTTGCCGAGACCCTCCTGAGTGAGTCGAAGGGAGTCCGCGACCGGCTCCGGTTCGAGGACTTCGACTACTCCGAGAACAACGCGGGGGCGGAGGTCTACCGGCTCCGGGCGGCGGAGGCGATCGCGTTCGCCGAGGGCGCCGACAGAATGTTCCGGTTGAAGGATGTCACGTTCGAGAGCCGGGACGCCTCGACGAGCCGGACCGTCCTCGTCGCCGCTCCCCGCGCCGAGTTCGTCCCGGCCACCAAAGCGTTCCGGGTCTTCGAGGGAGTCCGGATCGACGGGGAGGGCGTCGGAATCCGCAGTGTTTCCTTCCGGTACGACCCCACGCACAAACTCCTCGTCTCGGAGGGGTCCGTCACGGCCATGCGCGACAACCTCTTCGCCACGGCCCTCGAAGGTTCCGTCGAGACGGCCGCAGGCGTCATACGGTTCCGAAAGAACGTACGGCTGGGGGGCGCGGATGAGAGAGGGCGGCGGATCGCGCTCTCCGCCGACGAGGTCGACCTTCGAAGGGGAGGAGGCTTCTCGGCCCGGGGAGCCGTTGTCCTGAAAACGGACGAGCTACTCCTGCGAGGGGACGAGACCGAGCGAGAGCCTGTCGGCAATGCGGACGAGCTTCGGGCGCGCGGCTCGGTCGTGGCCGTCCTCCTGCCCGTCCGAGGCCAGTCGTTCGGGAGCCCGATCAGGGCGGAAGGCGAAAGCCTGGAGCTTCGGCGCGATCCGGCCGGCGCACCCACGAGTCTCCTGTTGTCGGGCGCTCCCGCGAGGCTCGACATTCCACCCGCGGCGAACGCGGGTGCCCGAACGGCGATCGCGTCCGACTTCGAGGCGTCGCTTGCTGACGGAATCCTGAAGCGTGTGACGGTCCCGGGTCCGCTCTCGCTGGCGGAGTCGGCGCCGGAGGCCCGCCCTGGCTCGAGCGCTCCACCGGCGGCGCGCCTCCTCACGGCGGGAAGCGGTCAGCTTTCGTTCGGTCCCGACGGCCGAACGATCGAGACGGCGGTCCTGGACGGCGGGGTGCGGCTGGCCGAGGGAGCGCGCACATTCGTGACGGCCCCTCGCGCCACGCTCCGGGCGACGGACGAGAGTGCCGTCTTTGCCGGAACCGCCGACGCGCCGGCGCATTACGAGGACGAGAAGACACGCGTCGTGGCGACGGTTCTCACCTGGTTCCGGCGCGACGAGAGGATCGAGGGGGCGGGGAGCGTGAAGACGACGTTCCGCGGGCGCGAGGGATCAGAGATCCTCGGCGGCACCTCGAACGCACCCGTGTCCTCCGAGTCGGACTTCCTCCGCGCCACCATGGCGGACCGGAGAATCCTCCTGACGGGGAACGTCACCGCCTGGCAGGAGGAGAACGTCCTTCGGGCGCAGTCTCTCCTCCTGGACGACCTGGACCGTTCCCTCCGCGCCGAAGGGAACGTTCGCGCGACGCTCCGGCGAAGGAAGGTCGACCCGAAAACGAAGATCGTCACGGTCGAGACCGTGGCTGCGTCCGGGAACGTCCTGACGCACCGCGAGGCCGATCGTCTCCTTCGGATCGAGGGTTCTTCCAGTATCAGCTCGGGAACGTGGGTGATGAAGGCCGACGTGACCGACGTCGTTCTCGGAGAGCAGCGGACCATCGACCACGCGGAGGCTCGCGGAAACGTCGTGGTCGAGGACCGCGCGGACCTACGCCGGGGAGAGGGCTCACAAGCCACGTGGCGCCCGCAGTCCGAGGCGATCGCGCTGGTGGGGAGTCCCGCCACCGCCTTCGACGGCAAAGGGAACAGGATGACGGGCGCGCGCCTGACCTTCCAGAAGGGAAGCGGCCGCGTCGACGTGGAGACAGGACCGGGGATTCCCAGTCAGGGAATCCTGCGACCGGAGGGAACGTGAGCGAGACCCGCCCGCGCCTTGCGGCAGAGGGACTCAGGAAGGTCTACGGGCGCCGCACCGTCGTCGACGGGGTGTCCCTGACCGTGGACGGAGGCGAGGTCGTCGGCCTGCTGGGCCCGAACGGCGCGGGAAAGACGACGTCCTTCTCGATCGTCGTCGGGCTCGTGGAACCGGACGCCGGACACGTCCTCCTCGACGGGGAAGAGATCACGGAGCTCCCGATGTTTCGCCGTGCCCGGCGGGGTATCGGGTACCTCCCGCAGGAGGCCTCCGTCTTCCGCAAGATGACCGCCCTCGAGAACCTCGTCGCGATTCTGGAGACGCTTCCGCTTTCGCGAAACGACCGGCTCGAGCGCGCTCACGCGCTCCTGGACCGGTTCAAGCTCTCCCATCTCGCGACGGCCACCGCCGACACGCTTTCCGGGGGCGAGCGGAGGCGTCTCGAGATCGCCCGAGCCCTGACTCTCTCCCCGCGCTTCATCCTCCTCGACGAGCCGTTCGCCGGAATCGACCCGATCACGGTCCTCGATCTGCAGCACGTCATCCGGGAGCTGGCCACGTCCGGAATCGGAATTCTGATCACCGATCACAACGTGAGGGACACGCTTGCCATCGTCGACAGGGGCTACATCATCAACGCCGGAGTGATATTCAGGACCGGGTCTCCGGTGACGCTTTCCGAGGACCCCGAGGTGAGGCGGGTCTACCTCGGAGACCGCTTCCGGCTGGACTAGAATCGCAGGAGAGATCGCGCCGTCCGGCGCGCTACATTCATCGTGGGACTCGAACAGAAACTCTCCCTCAGGCTCTCGCAGCGGCTCGTCATGACGCCGACACTGCAGCAGGCCATCAAGCTGCTGCAGATGACGCGTCTGGAGCTTCAGGACGTCGTCACTCAGGAGATCGTCGAGAACCCGGTCCTGGAGGAGGACGAGACTCCGGAAGCGCCGATGGCTGCGGAGGCCGAAGAGGCGGCGGCGTCGCAGGAAAGGGAGGATGCGGGGGCCGCGGCCGACCGTCAGGGCGAGAGCTCGGACACTGGCGAGCCGGCCGGTTCGATTCCGGGAGAGGCGAACAACAGTCCCCAGGACGCGACCGCCCCCGAACCCGCGCCCGGGACGGCTGAGGCGGAGATTCCGGCCGAGTCCACCCAGGAATCGTTCGAGGCGATCGATCTCGAGTCCTACTTCGGCGACTACCTGGAGGGGACCTCGTCGACCGCCCCGCGGATGAGTGAGGAAGGGGAAGAGTTCTCACTCGAGAACCGGGCGGAAGCCCCTCCCGGCCTCGAGGCCCACCTGGCCGGGCAACTGGGTGTCTCGGACGCGAGCGCCGTCGTTCGGGAGGCCTGCGCCTTCATGATCGGGAACGTCGATGCGGACGGATACCTCCGGATCACGCTCCCGGAGGTCTGCACGGCGATCCCGTGCTCCGCGGACGAGGCGGGCCTGGCTCTCACGCTTCTGCAGTCGTTCGATCCGGTGGGCGTGGGAGCCCGGAACCTCCCCGAGTGCCTGCTGACCCAGGCGCGCGCCGCAGGCGTCGCCACGCCCCTGCTCGAGGAGCTCTTCACGAACCGGCTTGCGGACCTGGCGAGCAAGGCGGTCCCGGTCCTGGCGAGGCAGATGAACGTCCCGGTCGAGGAGCTCCAGCACGCCATCGATGTCCTGAAGCTCCTCGACCCGAAGCCCGGACGTCGCTACGACTCCACGAGAACGATCTACGTCGAGCCCGACGTCCAGGTCGTGAAGGTCGACGACGACTACGTCGTCCTCTTCAACGACGATGGACTTCCCCGCCTGAAGATCTCTTCCTTCTACCGCCGTCTCCTCGTCTCGAGCACCGAGTCGCTCGACGGCGAGGGCCGGAGCTACCTGCGCGAGAAGATGCGTGCGGCGCAGTGGCTCATGAAGAGCCTCGACCAGCGCAAGAAGACGATCGTCCGTGTCGCCGAGTCGATCGTTCGCAAGCAGCGAGACTACCTCGACTGGGGCGTGGCGCACCTCAGGCCCCTGATTCTCAGGGACGTCGCCGACGACATCGGAATGCACGAATCCACCGTCTCGCGCGTAGTCTCGAACAAGTGGATGGCGACGCCGCGAGGCCTGCTTCCGATGAAGTTCTTCTTCCACTCGGCGATCAGCTCGTCGGCTGGAGAGGACGTCTCGTCCCTCGCCGTGAAGGGCAAGATCCGGGCCCTCGTGGAAGCCGAGGACTCGGCCCACCCTCTGTCCGACGCGCGGCTCTCCGAGCTCCTCGCCCGCGAAGGAATCCGGATCGCACGGAGAACCGTCGCGAAGTACCGCGAGGAGCTTCACATCCCGTCCAGCTCGATCCGAAAGGTGGAGCGTGGGCCAGCCGGACCGCCGGCGTGAGGCCCCAACGCAGGAGTCTCGAGGAGGCACGATGAAAATCGAAATCACGGCCCGACGTCTCACCGTCGATGCGAAGACGAAGGACACGATCGAGAAGCGCCTCGAAAAGCTCTCCAAGGTCCTTCCGAGGGAGGCCGACGCGAAAGTCGTGATCCGCCTCGAGAAGAGGGGCGTTCTCGTAGAAGTGACCATCACGGACCGCCAGCGGACCTGGGCCGCGGAGGCCGTTGCGGCCGACCAGCTCACGGCGGCACAGAGCGCGCTCGATCGGGTCGCTGCGCAGGCGAAGAAGACGAAGGCGCGCGTAAAGGAAGAGAAGAAGCACACCCCCTCCGCCGTGCGTAAGGCCGTCCCGCCTGGTCCGGCCGAGCCGCCTGTGCCCGCTCGCGACAAGCCGCCTCGGAGCGAGACCTACGAGGCGCGCCGGATGTTCGACGAGGATGCACTGCACGCCTTCAGCCTGAGCAAGAAGGACGTTCTCGCGTACCGGGACCCGTCTGACGAAGCTCTTCGCGTTCTCTACCGCCGGAAGGACGGGTCGGTCGTCATCCTGACACCGGTCTAGGGGTTTCTCGATGATCCCGACGCCCCCCGAGACGAAGCCGCATGTCCGGGCGGCCGACCTCGAGTCGCCCGCTCTGGGGCCGCTCGGTCTGAAGCTCGTCTCGGGGCGCGCCGGCCTGGACAGGCCCATCGAATGGCCACGTGTCCAGAAGCCCGGCCTCGCCATCGCCGGATTCCTCCCCTATGTGCGGGCGAGGCGCGTTCAGATCCTCGGGGAGAGCGAGTTCGACTACCTGAAAACGCTTTCCCCGCGCGTCGTCAAGGAGCGTTTCGACGCTTTCACCGCTCTGGGGATGTCGTGCGTCATCGTCACGAAGGGAATCCGTCCTCCGGCCGTGCTCAAGCGTTTCTGCCAGGAGAGAGACGTCCCGCTCTTCGCCACTCCCCGCCTGACGAGCACCGTGATCGAAGGCCTGACGGCCTTCCTGGAGGAGTCGCTCGCCCCCCGGGTGACGCTCCACGGTGTCCTCGTGGAGGTCGGTGGCCTCGGTACGCTCCTCCTGGGCGACTCGGGGGTTGGAAAGAGCGAATGCGCCCTCGCCCTGGTCCAGCGCGGGCATCGCCTCGTCGCTGACGACCTGGTGGTCGTCAAACGGTTCCACAACGACGCCCTCGTCGGCTCTTCGGCAGGCGTCATCCGGCACCACATGGAGCTTCGAGGTCTCGGCATCGTCAACGTGCCGCTGCTCTTCGGCGTGGCGGCCGTCCTGGAGCGCCACACGGTCGAGCTCGTCATTCGGCTCTCCCACTGGGTCGAGGGCGTGGAGTACGACCGACTCGGGCTCGACGAAGAGACCGAGACGATCCTCGGCGTCGCGGTCCCGCTCGTGAGGATGCCGGTCGCCACCGGGCGGGACGTCGCCCTCCTGGTCGAGATCGCGGCCCGCAACCACCTCCTCAAGCGCCGCGGATACAACGCCGCCAGGGAGATGGCCGCCCGAGTGCATGAAGAGATCGCGCGCCGGAGCGCTTCCGAGCGGGATCGGAGGCGGGTCCCGCACCGGCGCCACGGGAGGGGAGACGCTTGAGCGACGGCGTGAGCGACCATCGCCTCCTCGTCGTAACCGGGCTCTCCGGCTCGGGAAAGTCGTATGCGGCCCACGCCCTCGAGGACATCGGATACAACACCATCGACAACCTCCCGCTGTCGCTTCTCCGCGACTTCGCGAAAGAGGTGGCAGCGAGGGAAGGCCAGAAGGGGAGAACGGCTGTCGTCCTCGACGTCCGTAACGCCGGTTTTGCAGAAGCATTCCCCACCCTGCTGGACGAGCTGAGATCTCTCCTCGCGGTCACCGTCGTATTCCTGGAAGCGGATGACCCGACGATTTTCCGGCGCTTTTCGGAGACTCGCCGCCCGCATCCTCTGGCCCAGGAACGGACCCTTACCGAGGCCGTTTCGTTGGAGCGCCGCCTGCTGGCCGAGGTGAGAGAGAAGGCCGACCTCGTCCTGGATACGACGGCCATGACGGTCCACGAGCTCCGTTCCGTCATCGCCGAGCACTTCCGCGCATCGGGCGACCCGGGAGTCCTCGCCGTATCGATCCTCTCGTTCGGATTCAAGCACGGGGTGCCACCCTCGATCGACCTCTGCTTCGACGTGAGGTTCCTCGCGAATCCGCACTTCGTCCCGGAGCTGAGGCCGAGAACGGGCCGCGACCCGGATGTGGCCCGATTCATCGAAGAAGGGCCCGCAACGGAACCGTTCTACAGGCGCCTCCTCGAGTTCCTCCTCTACTGTCTCCCCAATTACCGCCGGGAGAACCGCGCCTACCTGACGATCGGCGTCGGGTGTACCGGGGGACGCCACCGTTCCGTCTACATCGCCGAGCGCCTCGGACGAGACCTGGCCTCCGCCGGCTATCCCGTTCGGATCGCCCACCGCGACGACCTCCGGGAAGGACCATGAAAAATAGCGAAGAGCCGGCCACGAGGCCTGCGGTGACCGTCGGCATTCTGCTCCTCTCCCATGGTCCGCTTGCGGACGCACTGAGGGAGACGGTGGGTGTGCTGGAGCCAGAGCAGAGTGAACCCGTCGGGGCCCTCTCTCTGGCGTGGGACGAAGCCCCCGAGAGCGCCAGTGATCGTCTCCAGAAAGCGATCGCGAAGGCCGACCGGGGCCGGGGAGTCGTCCTCCTGACCGACATGTTCGGCGGAACTCCCTCGAACCTCGCTCTCGCCTTCCTGCAGAAAGGCCGGATCGAGATCGTCACGGGAGTCAACCTTCCGATGGTCATGAAGGCCCGGGCCCTCGCACGCGAGGGGAAGGACCCTTCGGAAATGGCGCGGACGCTCGTCGAAAAGGGGCGTCGCGCGATCGTCGCGGCCGGAGAACTGATGGAGACGGAGAAGCGGCCCACGTGATCGAGAAGACCGTCGTCCTCAAGAACCGGCTCGGCCTCCACGCGCGCGCTGCGGCGAAGCTGGTCCACACCGCTGCCCACTACACCGCTCGAATCACCCTTTCCAAGGACGGCGAAGACGTCGACGGGAAGAGCATTCTCGGGCTTCTCCTGCTGGCCGCCGGCAAAGGAACGCCGATCGTCGTACGGACAGAAGGGGTCGACGAGGCCGAGGCGATGACGGCCCTGTCAGACCTCGTCGAACGGCGGTTCGACGAGTCGGAGTAGTACCCGGGGAGGCTACAATCCCGGCCCATGAAGCGGTCCCTTTCGCTCTCCGGGATTCCTGTGTCTCCGGGAATCGCCGTCGGCAGGGCCGCCGTCTGGCTCGTTCGCGCCGACTCTTCGCCTCGCCGTGACCTCGATTCCGAGGAGGTCCCGACGGAGCTGGAGAGGCTCGGTCTTGCCGTGGACTCGGCGATTCGGGAGATCGGCGAAATGGCGGGGCAGGTCGAGGAGCGCCTCGGCAAGGAGTACGCCGCGATCTTCCAGGCCCACGCCCTCTTCCTGAGGGATCCGTCCTTCCTGGGTCCGATCGAGAAGAAGATCCGTGTGGAGAGAGTGAACGCCGAGTGGGCGGTGGAGGTGGTTGCCGACGCGCTCGCCTCGCGGCTGCGGGATCTGCCCGACAAGGACCTCGCTCTTCGGGCCTCGGACCTCGACGACGTTGCCGCGATCCTGAAAAGGAGCCTTGGAGAAGGGGAGGCGGCCGTCGACCGGCTTGCCTCTCTGACCGGCGACGCCTGCGTCATCGTTGCGGACGAGCTGACGCCATCGGATGCCGTCCGGATTCCTCGCGACAAGGTCGTCGCTTTCGTCACGGAGCGCGGAGGGCAGACGTCGCACGCCGCGATCCTCGCTCGTTCTTTCGGTCTTCCCGCGGTTGTCGCGATCCCGAAGCTCCTCGCTTCTATTGGCGACGGCGACCGGCTCATCGTCGACGGTCGGGAGGGGGTCATCTGGAGGGAACCCTCGGACGACGTCCTCGCGCTGTTCCGGGAGCGTCAGGGCCGTGACGCGACCCGGGAGAAGTGCCTCAAGGCCAGAAGCCTGTCCGGCCTCGCCCGGACGCGCGATGGCGAAGAGGTTGCGATCCGAGCCAACATCGAGCTCGCCCGCGAGGTTCCGGACGTCTTCGAGTACGGAGCGGACGGAGTCGGTCTCTTCCGCTCCGAGTTCCTCTACCTCTCCAGCGGCGGAATGGAGTTTCCGGACGAAGCGACGCAGGCGGCGATCTACCGTGACGTCGTCTTGAAGCTCGCCCCTCGACCCGTCGTCATCCGAACCTACGACCTCGGCGGCAAGAAGGGGGCGCGCCACCTGTCGGGGGTCGAAGAGAACCCCGTTCTGGGCGTGCGCGGGGTCCGGCTCAGTTTCAGCCACCCGGACATGTTCCGGACCCAGCTCCGCGCGCTCCTGTCCGTCGCCTCGGAAGGGGATCTACGAATCCTCGTCCCGATGGTGGCTGGAGTCGAGGACGTGCGCCGGGTGCGGACGTTCATCGAAGAAGCCAGGGAAGATCTCCTGGGGCGAGGCGTCAACGTCCCGCACAACGTGCCGATAGGAGCGATGATCGAGGTCCCCTCGGCTGCCCTCACCGCCGACCTGATCGCTCCCGAGGTCGATTTCCTCTCCCTTGGGACGAACGATCTGACCCAGTACACGCTCGCTGCGGATCGCGCGAACGAAGCCGTGTCGGACATCTTCAGGCCGCATCACCCGGCGATCCTCCGTCTCGTGGCCAGGGTGCAGGAAGCGGCACGTGCCGCCGGAAAGCCCCTCTCCGTCTGCGGAGAGATGGCCGCCGACCCCGCCCTCTTCCTCCTACTCCTGGGCCTCGGCATTCGCGAGTTCTCGATGGGGCCGCGTTCCATACCTCTCCTGAAAGACGTCGCCCGCTGCGCCTCGGCGGTCGATGCCAGCCGGATGGCACGAGCGGCGCTCTCCCTTTCCACGCCCGACGACGTCGCCGCCCTCCTGGCAAGGGAGGCGGAGACTCTGCTGAGCGGTGACCCCGAAACCCGGGAGGCGGTGATCCCATGAAGACGACCGACAGGATCGTGGCGAAACCCTGGGGAAGCGAACGGATATTCGCAGCCAATGGTCGATACGCCGGCAAACTGATTTCAATCAGGTCCGGCGAGACGTTGTCATTTCAGTATCATCTGATGAAGGAAGAGACCATTCACGTCCTCTCTGGAAATCTGGGAATGGAAACCGAGCTCGATGGGGAGCGGGTCGTCCTCGCCCTCGCACCGGGAGAGACATTCCACGTCACTCCGGGGACTCGTCACCGGATGTTCGCGAATGACGGCGACGTTCTCATCGTTGAAGTCTCCAGCCCCGAGCTGGACGACGTCGTCCGCCTCGAAGACCGGTATGGCCGGGAAGGTACCTCGCAGCCATGAAACAGAGCGTGCCACTCGCGTTCCTCGCGTTTCTCCTGGCGGCCTCTCCTGGCCACGCGGCCCCGGAGCCGACCCCGACTCCTGGTAGCAAGCCGGCGAGAAAGCTGGCGGGGGGGAGCTTCGGCCTTTCGCCATCGACGTCACCGACCGCCGGTACTTCTGATCGCGACTCTCTTGCTGGAGCCGCAAGAAAGACGCAAGAAAAAGCAGATACCGCCGGTCAGGCACCGTCTCGTGGCATCGTGATCACGAACGAATCCCTCCGGCCGGGATCGTCGATACCACCTGCCAGGTCGACCGAGGTTTCCGGGTCCTCAAAGAAGAAACCAACACCGAAAGTCTCACCGACGCCGACTCCCGGAATTGTGACCATCCCGGAATACCGGGATTCCAGCGGGCGAACGGAAGCGGACTGGCGGAAGCGGGCGACCATTGCGCGAGAGCGAATCGAGCGAGCAGAAGCCGACCTTCCCGTCGCTCGGGAAAATGTGAAGCGTCTCGAAAACGACTTCTATGCCTGGAGCGACGGGAACTACAGGGAGCGCGTCATCCGGCCGGCCTGGGACCAGGCCAGGGAGAAGCAGCGACTCCTCGAAACCGAAGTCGACGCTGCACGCGCCGGCCTCGCGGACCTCGAGGAAGAGGCACGAAAGAGCGGGACACCTCCCGGATGGCTGCGCTAGACGACGGGCCGCGGAGCACCGTCCCGGCGCGGCAGGCGACGCCGGCTTCGGCTCGAAGGACAGTCTTCGTGGAGACGTGGGGTTGCCAGATGAACGAGCTGGACAGCCGCCGCCTGGTCGGACTCATGTCTCGCGAGGGATACCTGGAAGCCTCTTCTCCTGAGGAGGCCGACCTCGTCCTGCTCAACACCTGTTCCGTAAGGGACAAGGCCGAGCAGAAGGTCTACGACTATCTGGGACGGATCGCCGCCCGCAAGCGGCAGAGACCTGGCCTTCTCCTCGGTGTCTGCGGCTGCGTCGCACAGCAGGAAGGGGAGGAGATCCTGCGACGCTCTCCCGCCGTTGATTTCATCCTTGGAACCGGACGGATCGAACTCCTGCCGGCAATCGTCAGGCGAGTCGAAACGGAAGGCGACCGGCCCGTCGAGGTCGGCTTCGACATGGACGAAGTCGCTTACACGCCCGGGGTGGTTGCCCGAACGGTTGCTCACCGGGCCTCCATCACGATCATCGAGGGGTGCAACAAGAATTGCACGTTCTGTGTCGTGCCCATGACCCGTGGCCGTGAGCGCAATCGCCGGTTGACCGAGATCGTCGAGGAATGCCGGCGTCTGGTCGGAGAAGGGGTCGTCGAGATCGAGCTTCTGGGACAGACGGTGAACGCCTACGTCGACCCGTCAACAGGGCAGAGACTCTCCGCTCTACTGAGGAAGATTTCCGCGATCCGCGGCCTCCGCAGACTCCGTTTCCTCACGTCCCACCCGAAGAACTTCGACGACGACCTGATCGCCGCCATGGCCGAGAGCGACGTTGTTTGTCCGGCACTCCACCTGCCTTACCAGTCGGGCAGCGATCACATTCTCAGCCGGATGAAACGTCAGTACACCCGGGGCGAATACCTCGATCTCGTCGGGAGACTCCGCTCCGCCGTCCCGGGAATCGCGATGTCGACGGACATCATCATCGGGTTTCCGGGCGAATCCGAGGAGGACTTCGCGTCGACGATCGGCGTTCTCGATGAGGTTCGGTTTTCGTCCGTGTTCTGCTTCACCTACTCACCCAGGCCGCGGACAGCCGCAGCCCGCTGGGAACAGAATGTCCCGATGCCCGTGGCCCAGGAACGCCTCGCCCGGCTCAACGACCACCAGCAGGCGCTGCAGCTCCGGGCAAACGAGGCGGCCGTCGGGGAAGTCCTCGAGGTGCTCGTTGAGGGGAGCGACAGGACTGGACAGCGAGTTTCGGGTCGGTCTTCCTACAACCACCTCGTCCACATCGACGGCTGCCCCGGGACTCCGGCGGGAACCTTCGTGATGGCCGTCGTGGAAAAGGGGCTCGCCAATTCCCTGTCTTATACACATCT
>DIAY01000291.1:0-2871 GCA_002414905.1 Holophagales bacterium UBA5066
TCGACGACGGGGAGGCATCCGATCTTCCGCTCGCGCATGACCCGGGCGGCGTCCTCCACGGCGTCCTGGGCGTTGGCCGTCAGAGGCTCCCGGCACATCACGGCGGAGACGGCACTGTCGGCGGGGAACGGGACGGGAGCGAGTACCGAGGTCGCCAGCCGCAGGTCCCGGTCGGTGACGACGCCGGCGAGACGCTCTCCGTCGAGGACCGGCAGGTGCCGGAACCCCTTCTCCCTCATCGTCCGGTAGGCGTCCTGAAGCGTCGTGCCGGGCGACACGCTCACCACGGGGGACCTCATGATGTCTCGAACGAGCATGACCCGGCCTCGCTATTCTTCCTTCCCGAACAGCTTCAGATCCGCCGGCCCCTCCTTCGTCGCCACCTTCTCCTTGCCCTGGACCGCCTGGCGGATCTGCTCGACGACGTCCGGGTTGGCGAGCGTCGTGATGTCTCCGGTGTCGAGGGTGTTCGAGATGGCGGCCAGGACGCGCCGCATGATCTTGCCCGACCTCGTCTTCGGCATGTCCGAGACGATGTGCACCGCCCGAGGCCGCGCGATCTTGCCGATCATCGTCTCGATCGTCGTGACGATCTTGTCAGTGATCTCCTTCGTCGCCGCGTAGCCCGGCTTCAGCGAGATGTAGATCTCGGGGACGCGCCCCTTGATCTCGTCGACGACCGGGACGACCGCGGCTTCGGCGACCTCGACGACCGTGAGGCAGGCCGACTCCAGCTCCTTCGTCCCGAGCCGGTGCCCCGCCACGTTGATGACGTCGTCGACACGGCCGAGGATCCGGAAGTAGCCGTCGGCGGCGTGCAGCGCTCCGTCTCCCGCGAAGTACGGCCAGTCCTGCCACCTCTTGCTGCTCTTGTCCTTGCAGTACTTCGCGTAGTACTGCCTCGTGAACCGGTCGTCCTCGCCCCAGATCGTCTGCATGATCCCGGGCCACGGGTTGCGAATGCAGAGATTCCCCGCCCGGCCCGTGCCGGGGTTCATCTCCCTGGCGTTCTCGTCGAGGATGACCGGATAGATGCCGGGCATCCCGGGACCGGCGCTGCCCGGCTTCATCAGGTCGAGCGCGGGCTTGGTGCCGCAGAGAACGCCTCCGGTCTCCGTCTGCCACCAGGTGTCGACGATGACCGCCTTGCCCTTCCCGACGACTTCGTAGTACCAGCGCCAGACCTCGGGCTCGATCGGCTCGCCGACCGTCGTCATGTGCTTGAACTTGTAGTTGTATTTCTGCGGCTCGTCGGCACCCGCCTTGCGGAGCATCCGGATGGCCGTCGGAGAGGTGTGGAAAATGTTCACGTCGAGGCGTTCAGCGATCCGCCAGGGGCGGCCGGCGTCGGGGAAGTTCGGGGTCCCCTCGAAGATCACCGCGGTGGCACCGATGGCGAGCGGCCCGTAGACGATGTACGAATGGCCCGTGATCCAGCCAATATCCGCCATGCACCAGTAGACGTCTTCCGGGTGGATGTCCTGGATGTACTTCGAAGTGGCCGCCGTGTAGGCGAGGTAGCCACCCGTCCGGTGCTGGCAGCCCTTCGGCTTGCCGGTGGTACCGCTCGTGTACATGAGGAAGAGCGGGTGCTCGGCATCCAGCGCAACCGGCTCGACGCGGGCCCGGTGGAAGTCCTTCAGGACCTCGTCGACGAAGAAGTCGCGTCCGGCCACCATCGGCGTGGCCGACGTGTACTTGTCGGGGTAGCGCTTCCAGACCAGGACCTTGTCGATCTTCTGGCCTTCCTTCTCCGCGGTCGCCACGGCGATCTCCGCGCTCGCCTTGTGGTCGATCATCTTGCCGCTGCGGTAATAGCCGTCCATGTAGATGAGGACACGGCTCCCGGAGTCGGCAGCGCGCAAGCCGCACGCTTCGCCGCTGAACCCGCCGAAGACGACCGAGTGGATGATCCCGAGCCGGGCGCAGGCGAGCATGGTGATCGGGAGCTCGGCGACCATCGGCATGTGGATCGTGACGCGGTCCCCGGTCTTCAGGCCGGCGAAGTCACGCAGGAGCGCGGCGAACTCGTTGACGCGCGCGTAGAGCTCCTGGTAGGTGATGGCCGTCGGGTCCTCGTCCTCCGGCTCGGGGACGAAGATGAGCGCCGCCTTGTTCTTGTACTTGGCCAGGTGCCGGTCGACGCAGTTGTAGGAGGCGTTGATCTTTCCGCCGACGAACCATTTCCAGAAAGGAGGATTCTGCGTGTCGAGGACGGTGTGCCAGCGCTCGTACCAGGTAAGGAGCTCGGCGTACTCCTCGTAGCACTTCGGAAAGTTCTTCTCGGCGAACCGTTCGTCGACCTCAGGGTCAGCCAGGTTCGCCTGCGTGACGAACGTGACGGGGGGCCGGTAGGTGTCCTCCTCTTTCCAGTGGGAGGCGATCTGGGCCTCGCTCGTCTCGATCGCCTTCTCGGGAGTGCCGTCGCTCATGGGCCGATCCTCCTCGCCTGTCTGTAGGATTTGCGGTTTGTATCCGAAGCGCCCGCCCGCGTCTACCGCAGTAACGCGCTCCGATCGAAAATAGTCACCTCCGGCGCGGGTAGACTTCTCGCGTGCCGAACGACCTCGCGACACCGACGGGGGATCCTCAGCCCGATCCCCGTTCGTTCCTCCGTGCGACCCCCCCGTTCGACTCCCTCTCAGCTGAAGCCTTCGACCAGGCCGCGGCCGCTCTCGAGACAGCCCGGTTCAGGCAGGGGACCCGGATCCTCGCCTCGGATGGTGCGCCGAGCGACGCGCTCTACGTCATCCGCAAGGGTCTCGTCCGGCTCGAGCGGCCTGGCGGGACGACCGAAGTCCTCGAGGAGGGCGACTGCTTCGGCTACTCCGTCATGACGGGCAGGGTCTCGGCCGACGTCGTCGTCGAGGA
>DIAY01000291.1:3086-6709 GCA_002414905.1 Holophagales bacterium UBA5066
CCTTCGCCCGCTTCTTCACGCAGGGTCTCGCGGAGCGGCTCCGCCACCGGCCGGGCATCGGTGGAGAGCCCACCCTCGCAGCGGAGGTCGTCGTCGCGGTCGGGTCGCTCGTCGAACGGCCCGCGGCCACCGTGCCGGCCGGCGCGACGGTCCACGAGGTCGCGTGCCTCATGCGGGATGAGCGGGTCAGCTCGGTTCTCGTGCTGTCGGAGCCTCCGGCCATCGTGACCGACCGCGACCTGCGCAACAGGGTCCTCGCGGCAGGCCTCGGCCCCGGGACACCGGCGCGGGACGTGGCGAGCGCGCCGCTCCACACCGTGGCTTACGGGACGCCCGTCTACGGCGCATGGCAGGCGATGATCGAGCACGGCATCCACCACCTTCCGCTCGAGCGTGAGGGCCGGATCGTCGGCGTCGTCACCGCCACCGACCTTCTCCGACACCACTCGCACGGCCCCATCCTCGCTTTTCGCCGCGTGGAACGGATGCGCAGCAGGGAGGAGCTTCCCCGCCACGGGACGGAGCTCACGCGGATGGTCGGGACCCTCGCCAAGAGCGGACTTCCGACCTCCCACATCGCCCGGCTCGTGTCCCACCTGAACGACGCTCTCTTCCGCAGGATCCTCTCCTGGGCCGAGGCAGATCTGGGACCGCCGCCCTGCCCGTACGCGTTCCTTGTCCTCGGCTCGGAGGGACGGCACGAACAGACGCTCCTCACGGACCAGGACAACGCCCTCGTCTACGGCGACGGATCGCCGGAGGCGCCGGGATACTTCGAGGCTCTCGCCGGGAAGGCGATTGCCGACCTCCTGGCTGCCGGATTCCCTCCGTGCCCCGGCGGCTACATGGCGACGCGCTGGAAGGGACCGCTCTCCGAATGGAGGGCAAGGTTCGCGGCCTGGATCGACGTCCCGCGGGCCGAAGCCGTGCTCGCTGCCGGGATTTTCTTCGACCACCGGACCGTCGGCGGCACCCTCGATCTCTCCCCGCTGGGAGAGGTCGTCGCCCGCGCCCGGGGGAACGCCCCGTTCCTCTCTCATCTCGCCCGCGCCGCCGTCGCCTTCCGTCCTCCGATCGGGGCCTTCCGTCGGCTCAAGGCCGAGGACGGCTGCATCGACCTGAAGAGAGGGGGGCTCGTGCCGATCCAGGGGCTCGCGCGCCTCTGGGCGCTCGACGCGGGCGTCACCGTGACGAGCACGCTCGAGCGGCTCGAGGCCGCCTCCGCCGGCGGGCTCCTCGACCGCGAACGTGCCGAGGACCTCTCCGAGGCCTACCTGTTTCTCTGTGGCCTCAGGCTGCGGGCCCAGCTCGGCGCCATGGCGGAGGGCGGCCCGGCCGGGAACACCGTTCCCGTCGACGCCCTCTCGGCGACCGAACGGCGCCACCTCAAGGACGCCCTCCTCGCCGTGCGCGACGCCCAGGACGCGACCATCTCCCGGTACCACGTCGCTCTCGGGTAGTTTCAGCCGTCACCTGGACGCGTTTACGCGAAGAGGGCGACCGAGGCCCCCTAACATTTCAAACGCGTAAACGCGATTGACATGCGTCACCGTTTCTCTATTCTTCGCCAAAATAATGGTCAGGCCAGACGCCCTGCGTCGCGCCTCTGAGGCGCCGTTGAGCCGGTGAACACCCCCAGCCTTCCGGCCGTGTGCCGGTTCAATTCACGAGGTGAAGGAGGTCCTGCCATGCGAAGAGGCTCTATCGGAAACGCGCCACTCGGGGTCCTCGCTGCCGCTATGACCATCGTGGTCGTCGTGGCCGCGGCGCCGCGGGCGAACGCCCAGGCCGTCATCAAGGTCAATGACGACGTGAACGTCAAGTTCGGCTTTCTGCTCCAGGGGCAGGCAGACTGGCAGGAGTCGGCCACCGCCGACGACATAGCCCAGAACCTCTTCCTCCGGCGCGCCCGTATCCTCATCGGCGGGTCGATCGCCAAGAACGTCACGTTCTTTTTCGAGTCCGACAGCCCGAACTACGGCAAGGCCGGCACGAAGACCTCGGGGATGATCGTCCAGGACGCCTTCGTGTCCTGGAAGTTCGCCGACGCGTTCACTCTCGACGGCGGGATGATCCTGACCGGAATCGCTCACAACTCGCTCCAGAGCGCGGCGTCTCTCATCTCCATCGACTACGGCTCCTACTCGTTCCTCTACAGCAGCCCAACCCAGAACGTCGTCGGCCGCGACACCGGCTTCCAGGGGCGCGGCTACCTCGCGGACAAGAAGCTCGAGTACCGCGTCGGCGTCTGGTCCGGAGCGCGAAACGCCTCGGCCAACCAGGCGTTCCGGACGACCGCCCGCGTCCAGTACAACTTCCTCGACGCGGACACCGGCTTCTTCTATACGGGCACTTCCCTCGGCAAAAAGAAGATCTTCGCCCTCGGCGCCGGCTACGACAGCCAGAAGGACTACAAGTCGTACGCGGCCGACGCCTACGTCGACCTCCCCGTCGGGAAGGGCGGCGCCGTCTCGGGCCAGCTCGACTACATCCACTACGACGGCGGCACGACCTTCACGACCCTCTTGAAGCAGGACACCTTCTTCGCCGAGGCGGGCTACTACATCAAGAGCGCCAAGGTGATGCCCTACTTCAACTACGGGAACAAGGACCTCTCCGGCAGAGACACGGGCGACGAAACTCGCTGGGCCATCGGCCTCGGGTACATGGCCTTCGGCCACAACCTGAACCTCAAGGCCGCCTACGGGAAGATCGACCCGAAGGCCGGCAAGAGCGTCGACCAGTTCACCATCCAGATGCAGGCGTTCTACTTCTGAAATCGCCGGGGGCCGGGTCCACGGGGCCCGGCCCCCGCACCCGTTCCACCAGAAAGAGGAGGGAGGATTCGAATGGCCACGAAAGAAAAACAGGCTGAGTACTGGAAGGAAAACCTGACCTACATCGTCGCCTTGCTCGGGGTCTGGTTCCTCGTCTCGTACGTCTTCGGCATCGTCCTGGCGGACTCGCTCGACACGGTGAAGCTCGGCGGCTTCCCGCTCGGCTTCTGGTTCGCGAACCAGGGGTCGGAGGTGATCTTCGTCATCCTCATCGTGGTGTACGTCAAGCTCATGAACCGCCTGGACGTCAAGTACGACGTCCACGAGCAATAGCGTTCAGGCCCGGGACGAAAGGGAAACGCGCATGAACATCCTGACCTGGACATGGATCATCGTGGGGGCGTCGTTCGCCCTCTACATCGCGATCGCGATCTGGTCGAGAGCCAAGACGACAGGAGACTTCTACGTCGCGGCCAAGCAGATTCACCCGGTGCTGAACGGAATGGCGACGGGTGCGGACTGGATGTCCGCCGCTTCGTTCATCTCGATGGCGGGCCTCATCGCCTGGATGGGGCGCGACGGCTCGATTTACCTGATGGGCTGGACCGGCGGCTACGTTCTTCTCGCCATGCTCCTGGCGCCGTACCTGAGGAAATACGGCAAGTTCACGGTGCCGATGTTCGTCGGCGAGCGCTATTACTCGCAGGGTGCGCGCGTCGTCGCCGTGATCTGCGCGATCTTCGTCTCGTTCACCTACGTGGCGGGGCAGATGCGTGGCGTCGGCGTCGTCTTCTCGCGGTTCCTCGAGGTCCCCATCAATACCGGCGTCCTCATCGGCATGGCGAT
>DIAY01000270.1 GCA_002414905.1 Holophagales bacterium UBA5066
GCGCCTCCGGCGCCTCACCGCCCCGTTCCTCCTGCGCCGCACGAAGACCGACCCGGCCATCGCGCCCGACCTTCCCGACAAGATCGAGACGAAGGAATGGGTCGGCCTCTCGCGCGAGCAGGCCACGCTCTATCGCGCCACGACGAAGGCCCTCCTCGAGGGCATCGGCAAAGCCCAGGGTCAGAGCCGCCGCGCCAAGGTCCTGCTCCTCCTGCTGCGCCTCAAGCAGATCTGCAACCACCCCGCCCTCTTCCTCGGCGACGGCAGCCGCCTCGACGGGCGCTCCTCCAAGCTCACGCGCCTCCTGGCCATGCTCGAGGAGACCGAGGCCGAGAGCCGCCCGGCCCTCCTCTTCACGCAGTTCAGCGAGATGGGCCACCTCCTCGTCCGCGCCCTGCGCGACAAGTTCGACAAGGAGGTCCTCTTCCTCCACGGCGGCGTGCCGCGCCTGGCGCGCGTCGAGATGGTCCGCCGCTTCCAGGAAGACGAGGACCCGCCGCTCTTCTTCGTCCTCTCCCTGAAGGCCGGCGGCGCCGGCCTCAACCTCACCCGCGCCTCGCACGTCTTCCACGTCGACCGCTGGTGGAACCCCGCGGTCGAGGACCAGGCCACTGACCGCGCCTTCCGCATCGGCCAGACGCGCCACGTCCAGGTCCACAAGTTCGTCTGCCGGGGCACGCTCGAGGAGCGGATCGACGGGATGATCGACGAGAAGAAGGAGCTTGCCCGCTCCATCATCGGAGCCGGCGAGAGCTGGATCACCGAGCTTTCCAACGAGGAGCTCGCCGATCTCGTCGCCCTCGGCCGCGAAGCGGTCGAATCCGGAGACGGAGCCTGACGTGAACACGAAGAAACGCCTCATCGACGTCCCCTCGGCTCCCGCTCCCGCCGCCGGCTGGGGCGAGCGCTGGCTCGCCGCGGCCTCCGGGGCCGGCCGCGCGCGCATCGAGAAAGGGCGCGCGCTCGTCGCCGAGGGGGCCATCACCGCGCTCGACGTCAGGCCGGGCCTCGTCGACGCCGAGGTGCGCGACCGGGGCCGGTCGCTCCTCTCCCTGCGCCTGCGCGTGCGCCCTCTCAACGAGCGCGTCTTCGACGGGGCACTGAAGACCTTCGCCGAACGCGCCCGCACCGCCGCCGAGCTTCTCTCCGGCTCCCTTCCCGAAGAAGCCGACGACGTCTTCGCCGCCGCCGGCGGCGCACTCCTCCCCACCTCCTCCAGCGACGTCTCCGTCACCTGCCCCTGCGCCGACGGTCCCGGCTGCCGCCACGCGTCCGCCGTCCACGTCGCCCTCGCCGAGCGGTTCGACCGCGACCCCTTCCTCCTCCTCCTCCTCCGCGGCAGGGGACGCGAAGAGATCCTCATCCGCCTGCGCGAGGCCCGCTCGAGGCGCACCCTCCCGTCGGCTCCCGCGGCGCCGAAGCGGACGGTGGCCTCCGTGGCCATTCCGCTCGAACCGCTCCCCGAGGTGCGTCCGGAGTCCTTCTTCCGGCCGCTCGTCCCTCTCTCGACGCTCAAGACGCGCTTCGTCCCGCCCGAGCATCCCGAAGCGCTCCTCACCCGCCTCGGCCCCCCGCCCCTTCAGGACGACGAGGCCGCGCACCTCCTCGTCGAAATGCACCGCGCCATCGGCCGCGCCGCCGCCGACCGTCTCACCGAGGCCGAGTGGCGTCGCGTCACCCCTCGCGGGCGGGCGTCGGGGGAGTAGAGGGCCGGCCTCTCCTCCGTATACTCGGCATCGGAAACACTTCGCGATGCCGACTGTCCTCGTTCTCGGGCCGTATCGCTTCTTCTTCTACAGCAACGAAGGAGAAGAGCCGGTTCACGTTCACGTCCAGCGCGATCGGTGTCTCGCGAAGCTCTGGCTCGATCCCATTTCGATCGCAGCCTCGACGAACTTCGCGTCCCACGAGCTCCGAGGGATTCGCACCCTCGTACTTCAGCACCGCCCTGCTCTCCTGGAGGCCTGGAATGAGCACTTTGGCCGTTAGTCCGAACCCTCTTGCCTTCGGCGTTTCCTGCACGGCCGACGAGCTCGTCGTCAACCTGGCGGACGGCCGGGTTCTCTCCGTCCCTCTCGCGTGGTTTCCCCGTCTTCTCGATGCCACTGTGGACCAGCGCGCGCATTGGGAGCTCCTTGGAAACGGAGAGGGAATCCACTGGCCCGAAGTGGACGAGGACCTGAGCGTCGAAGGACTCCTCCGCGGAACACACGCACCCTCGCGTCGCGTCACTCCGCGCGGGCGGGCGTCAGGGGAGTAGGCGGAGCGTCCTTCGTCCAACCCGGCGCCAAAAGGACGAGGAGCCCCACGGCGAGGCAGAGGGCCCCGCTGGCTATCCAGGGCGTCACCCCCGAGGTCACGAGCGCCGCGCCGCCGCGCAGGACGGTGACGCCGACGGCCGTGAAGACGTAGGCCCACGGGTCGTCCTTCAGGAAGAGCAGCACCCCCAGCGCCAGGGCCACGGCCGGTAGCGCGCCGGAGACGAGCGGCACCGCGATCTCGCCGAACGTCTGCGCGTCGAGCGGAGCCCAGCACCCCAGTGCGACGAGGCCGAGGACGACCTGCGTGCGGCGCGACGGCACCAGCTCGCGTGCGAGAAGCGAGGCGAGCGCCGCGCCGCCCGCCACGAGCAGCACCAGCTGCGTCCCCGAGGCCAGGACCGACGCGGCCGGCAACCACCCGTCGATCCCGGGCGGAAACGCGAAGCCCCCTACGCCTGTTTCCGACGGGAACGCTGCACCGAGGCTCCCCTTCAGGGCCCGGGCCGCGAAGACGAGAAGCGCCGTCGCCCCCGCGGCCCGAAGCGCGCGGACGCGGCCGTCCGGTATCGGGCGCTTCAGCAGGCCGAGGGCGTTCGGTGCCGCCGCCGTCACGAGCCCCACGGCCACGAGCGCCAGCGCGTAGGAGAGAAGAAGCCCTGCCGCCACGCCGATCGCCGCCGTCACGGCGTACGCCGAGAGCGGCATGTCCGCCGGCCAGCTCCGCAGAAGCGTCGGAACGTTCGAGGCCCGCTCAAGAAGCGCAGGCAGCGTCAGCAGCACCGCCCAGCCGGCGGCCGGCCGCCACCTGATCTTTCCCGCTCGGTGCGCCCGCAGCAGCGCGACGAGGCCGAGGCCGAGGACCGTCCCGACGCCCGCCACCTTCAACGCGAGGTCAACGTACGTCGCCGTCGTGCTCCGCCCCTTCGAGCGCGCCCACTCCTCCGGCAGCTTCAACGCCGTCGCCACGAGGGAGGGCGTCGCCCCGGCAATCGAAACCGTCACCCGCCGGCGGGCCTCTCCCGCGGCCTGCGACGGAACCTCGAACACGATCCGGTGATCGCGGCGGGCCTTGCGCTCCTCCGCGTTCGACGACACGACGGTGAGCGTGGACGCGTCGATCGCAAGCCCCCGCGCCGCTCCTCGCGCCTTCTCGAGGGCCTCCGCGGGCGAGAGGGACGCCCCGGCCTCCTCCTCCGGAAATCCCCGCGAGAAGCCCGTCACACGGCCGTCCCGCGCGTCCACCACCACCCACCACCTGTGCCGGTCCCGCTCGCGCGCGAACCGCACCTGCCACACCGGCCCGGGCAGCACCTTCGTCGCCCACGTCCGCAGCACCGGCATCCCGCCATTCGCCAGCAGCCATTGCTCGGCGTTGCGCTCCCAGCGGTAGGGAATCAGCCCGGCGCCCGTCTCCCCCGCGTCCTCCAGCGACGGCAGCGCCGAGTCGCTCTCGGCGACCGTCACGTAACGCCGCGGGTCGTCGCCCTCTGCCGTCACGAAGGCCCGCGCCGCCGCGAGAGCCTCCTCACGCGAGACCCGCACGTCCGCCTCCAGCCCTCCCCGCGGAAGCACCGTCCGCACGAGGAGGAGCACGACGACCGAAACCGCCGCCGCCACGACGACATGCGTCACCGAGAGGGGCCTCGGCGCTGCGAGCTCCGGGGCCTCGCTGCTTACGCCGGCCCGCGCCGGTGGCGCCGAGCCCACCTCGCCGTTCGTCAGGCCCTCCGCCGGCACGAACCCTCCCCGTCGCAGCGCGAGGACGCCCGCCACCACCAGCGGAAGGAGCAGCACCCCGGCCGCGAGCGCGCCCGACACCGCGAAGTAGGTGTTCGTCGAACGCACCAGGATCAGCGACGTGTAGACCGCGTCCACCGTGAAGTGCCACACGAGGAGCGGGAAGAGGTCGAGCTTCAGCATCACCACGCCGATCACGACCCCGGCCAGCCCCACCTCCACCCCGCGGACCCAGAACGGCTGGTTCGGATAGCCCGCGTGCGCGAAGCCCCAGACCAGCGCCGGCACGCCCACCGCCACCCACGCCGGCGAGAAGCGGCTGAGGAACGGAATCGAGAACATCCGCGACGAGAACTCCTCCGTCGTCGCCGGCACGAAGCCCATCAGCAGAACGCCCAGCCACGGGAAGCTCGTCCCGAGGAGGTTCGAGTACGGGACGTCCACCGGCGACCACGCCCCGAGCCGGTCGGCCGCGAGGTAAAAGAGCACCTGGTAGGCGAAGAACCCCGCCGTCAGCGCGTAGCCGGCGAGCAGACCCAGAAAGACCCTCTTCGTCCCGAACGCGCGCCGCGAGAACACCCGCCCGAGGGCCGGCTTGCCCGGGTACGCCTCGCGGTATTCCGGCTCGCCGCCCGCCACGAGGAGGATCAGCAGCATGCCCAGCATGCAGGCGCCCCCGAGATTCGACAGGAGCACCTGCGCGAGGAAGCTCGCCCAGCTCTCCATCGTGTCGTACGAGAAGAGCGAGACGGGCAGCTCGTTCATCGACGCGGCCAGTTGCAGCGCCGCCCCCGTCAGCCCGAACGCCAGTGCCCACCGCCACTTCACGTCGCGTCGCCGCAGCCGGTCGAAGAACGCCACGATGAGCGCGATCGCCGTCAGTACGAGGCCGAACGTCGCCACCGCCCCCGCCGCCTGGTTCTTCGAGCGCAGCGTCGCGTATCCCTGCCGCCACGTCTCGGGCACGTCGAGCCAGAGCGACGAACGCCCCACCCGGTCGCCCTGCACCTCCACGAGGTACCGCATCGCCGAGCCGTTCCACCTCAGCGTCTTCGACTCCCACACGAACGTCCGGTCGACGCGGGCGGGCCTCTTCTCCTCCGTCGTCTCCACGAACCTCAGGCCGGACGGGTCCAGCCCGCGGTGCGAGCGAAGCGTCTCCTCGGCCAGCGCCCGCGCCCACTCCGGCCCCGCGTCGGGGGCCGCGGCCTTCTCCGGCAGGATCCGGCGGAACGCCAGCAGCTCTCCTCCCGGCGAGACGAACGCCCGCAGCTCGCCCTTTTCCAGAGGCCTCACGAACCGGAACGACCAGCGCCACACCGGCACCTCGCGCCCCAGCAGCGGCACCGCCTTCGAGACCCCCAATTCGCGCTCGAGGAACACCTTCGCCTCGTCGTCGTGGTCGAAGATCCCGAGCGCCGTCCGCCCCGCCACGTCGAAGCCCCGCGAGGCCAGCGCCTTCTCCGCCACCCGCCGCGCCTCCTCCCGCGTCACGCGGAAGTCGATCGCCGCCTCCGGAAACGCCCGCGAGAAGTACCGCACGCCGATCGCCGTCCCCACCGCGATCACCGCCACGCAGACAGCCACCAGCCGCCGGTCGCCCCGCGTGAATCGCTCCATCAAGAGATGGGGTCTGGTCTGCACTCTACACTCTGCGAACCGAGGGAACGATGTTACCCGACCGGGGGGACCCCGACATCGGGGTCAGTTCCGTTTTCCGTTATAACGGAAAACGGAACTGACCCCTTTCTTCGGCGGGAGCGCGAGGACGAGCCCGAGGAGCAGGTTCATGGGGAACGCCTCGGGGAGGTTCAGGGAGAGGCCCGCGAGGGCGAGGGCGACGACGAGCGGACGCGCGGGGACATTTCGCTTCCAGGCCAGACCGAATGCCGTCAGGGCGAGCGCCAGCCCGAAGAGGCCCGTCTGGAGAAGCAGCGCTGCGACCGCGGACTCCCCCGCTCCCGTCGCCGGCCGAACGTCGGGATTCTCGTTTCCGAGCCCGATCCGGAGCTGCAGCTCCGTGTTCGTTCCGAGTCCGAGGCGACGACCGAAAAGGATGTCGAGCGTCCGGCCCTCCAGAAGGCGCCCGGTTCCGGCGACGCGGCCGGAAAGCGAGTCCGCGATGTCGGGCCGACCCAGGACGAGGAGCGTCGAACCGGCAGCCAGCGCGGCGATGAGGCACGCCAGGGCGACGCCCCTGCGGCGCCCCCCCCCGGTGAGCACTCGGAGCACGCCGACGATCGCGAGGATCACGAGACCCGTGCCGGAGCCGGACACGACGACCACGAGCGCGCCGAGGACCCACGCGAGGACACGCACCCGTACCGTCGCGCCAAAGGTGGTGGCCAGCGCGACGACGCTTGCGGCGAAGAGTCCGAGCGTGTTCGGCATGACGAATGTCCCCGCGGCCCGGCGTGCGAAGACCTCGCCGAAAAGACCCATATGCCCTTGCACCGGAATGCCCCTGAGAAGCTCGAGCGGCGCCAGGAGGAGCTGGAGCGCGAGGAGCCAGAGTAGCGACGGGACGAGCCCGCGCAGCCGCTCCCCGGTCACCCAGCCCGCACCGAGGGCGATCCCGAGGAATGCGAACGAGCGCAGTCCCGCGACCGTCAGGACCGGCTCTCCGCGAACGAGACCCGCCATCGCCTGCCACCCCACGAGCGCCGCCAGCCCGGCAGCCGGCCACGACCAGGAGAGTGGCACGAGGGCGCTTCTGCCCCGGAACCACGCGAGGATGGAACCGGCAACGAGCGTGAAGATCAGGACGTCCTTCAGCGCCTTCCCGGGAATCTCCCACCGGCGGACCGCGAAGACGTACCGGGCGGGAGCCCCTCCCCCTTCGACGGCGGCACCGCCCTCCTCCATCGGTCTGTGGGCGACGCAGCGTCGCCCGAGTCCGAACGGGGCCCGTGTGAACCCTGCCGGGCCGGTGTGAAGGTCCCAGAACCGCTCGTAGAGGTCCGTCTCGATCAGGCCCGTCCGGCGAAGGTACGGGCCGATTCCGTTCAGGAGACCCGCCACCAGAATCGCGAGCCCGAGCGCGCCGGAGAGCCGTCCGGCCATGCCACCGGGACGGCCCGTGGAACTCCGTTCCGAGACCGTCTCCACCGTCCCGTCAGGCCGGCTCAGGGAGCAGGTCTCACGCGCATCGCCGGATCCCCGAAGAGAATCCAGGTTCGCCTCACGTCCGGGTCCGTCACCGCGGCCTTCGCGCTCTTCACCGCGTCCCCGAGGCGGATCGACGAGCTCTGGAGGGCCTGGAAGAGAGATTGATTCATCACGGCCTGTGGCTCCGGAGCCGTCAGCGTCGAGGAGGCCCAGACGGCGACGGCGCCACCCGCTGGCTCTTTCAACAGGCTCTCGGCGATCGACTCCACGAAGAGGTCGTCGAAGAGGCCGTTGAGGCACGTCATCATGACGAATGTCGGAAGCTTCGCGCCGTTCGTCAGCCCCGCAACGTCGCCGCCGTTGAAGATGTCGCTCTGGCTCCAGAAGTCCACCGACCCGTGGCCCATGAAATTCACGAGGAGCTGCCCGTCGCCGACCGCGGAGATGATCGCCGAACGCGCCCCGGCGACGCCGAGGGCGTCGACCGATACCGCCTGCGGCGTCAGGCCGGCCGGCAGGAGCGGTACGAGCTGCTGCGAGGCCGCCAGGAAATCGAACTCGTCACGAGCGTCCGACACGAGCAGGACCTTCGAGCTCCACGCCCCGGCCGCGCCGGGCCGGTCGTGGCTCACGATCTTCGAGACGACGGTCGCCGCCTCGGCGGCGGTACGAACCGGGAGACGCCCGATCGCCAGGTCGGGGAGATCGTCGCCGTCGAAGTCGACGAACCAGTCGTCCGAGTCGGTCAGCATGTAGGCCGTCGGCACCATCCGCGTCGGGACGAGGTCGAAGTCTCCGAAGCCGAGGTAGTCCTTCGGGTCGAACGACGCGTCGCCAACGAGGAGGACGTAGCGCGGCGCGCGGGCCCACTTCTCGTTCGTGAGCTTCAGGAATGCGCGGATCGCCTCGGGGGTCTTCTCGCCGAAGCTGAACTCGTTGTAGACGTCCGTGACATCGGCGACCACCGTGGTGAGCCCCTGGCTCTGCCGGAGCGCGCGAAGGGGCTCGACGGCGGAGAGGACCGCCGGATGGGCGATGACGACCATGTCGGCCTTCGTCCGCTTGTTCGAGAGATCCGACGGGACATTGCGCTCGATCCCCGCGGGTGCGGCGATGCGGCCTGACGTGAACGCATAGAGCGTCGCGTCGCCGCCGGTGACCGGGACGGAGCCGGTGTACCCGCCCGCCACCGCCGTGAACGTGACCGGGAGCTCCCGGACCGTGGACGGGTTGGTGACTTCGACGACACGCAGCGACTGGTCCGTGAGCCCGTCGAACGTCACCTGCGTCCCCCCGCGGGCCGTGAGGCGCAGTGCGCCCTGGTCCAGCGTGAGAAGGTGCGGGTAGACGAGGCGGACGCTCGCCACGAGGCTCGTGTCGTCCGCGCTCCCCCGGGCGGTCAGGGTCACGACGTTCGTCCCCTCGGCGAGCCACGAGACGGGAACCTGGAACGACGCGGCACCCACGAGCTGCCCCGTGAACGTGACCGTACCCGCATCGTGGCCGTTCAACCGAACGTCGACGACGTGCGTTCCGGCGGTCACTCCCTGGAGGGTGATCGTGACGGGTGTGCTTCCCGCCGCGGAGGTGTCGAGATGCGTCACGATCAGAGCCTGATCGAGCGATGTACCCGTCACCGGCGGCCCGAAGAAGCTCTCCGTGGTCCCGCTCGCGGTGAGGGCGCCGAAGTAGACGACTCGGTCCTTCCGCTCGACGGTGAAGGGGAAGCTCGACGGGCCCTGCGGCAACGAGCCGCCAGGGACCGGCGCCTCGATGCGCAGGCCCGGCTGCACGCCGGCGAGGAGCCAGTAGACGTGCGTCCCAGTCCAGGGCGAATCGAGCCCGAGACCGTAGAACTCGATTGCGTCCGCGGCGTCGAAGCGGCTGTCACCTCCGTCGTGGACGGTGATAGCCTGCTCCATCCTCCCGGCGCGCAATTGCAGCACCGTCGGATCGTTGCCGGGGTCGAATCCGGCGGTGAGGAGCTCGGCCTTCGTGACGCGGTACCAGCCTTCACCCGTCACGAGGATCTTCGCCGAGGGCCCCGACGCGACGTACGTGCCGGCGGAGCGCGCTTCGCCGATCGGCGGCGGCACGACCATGCGGAGGTCGCCGAGACCGGCCGGGACGGCGTCGCGTCCCCCCACGGCCTCGGCCCGGCCAAGCTCATCGAGGGTGGCCGAGACCCTGGCCTTGCGGAAGGCGCGCGGCGGATCGCCGGCTGATTCAGGAACTGCGGGTCCCGTCCACCGTCGCGCGCCGTCGAGGGAGATGTCTTCCAGCCAGTAGCGGACGCCAGTCGAATTCCCCGGATCCTCGTCGAGCCACGCGTACGCGCGGCCCGAGGAGAGCGGTCGGGCCGGCCCGACGGAGAGGGCCGAGCCCGCTATGACCGAGGGCGTGATTGCCTTGCGTACCCCGGCGGATTCGCGGTAGACGACGAAGCCGAGATTGTCGACCTCAAAGCCGCTCTTCCAGGAGAGCTCGATGACGTCACCACTCCGAGCGGCGCGGAAGGATCGAATGCGAGCAACGGTGGGCGCCGAAATGCCTATCGGGTCGCTCGAGCTGTTGTTCGCGAGGTTGTAGTCGCCGCCGGGCGTCGGCGTCAGGGTCGCCGTGTTGTTCAGCGTCGCGGGGCCTGGACCGGAACCGACCGTGGCCGTGATGGAGATGACCGGATAGCTCAGCTGTGCCGCGAGGGAATCCGAGCGCGAGCAGGTGACCTGCTGGCCCAGGAAGCTGCAGCTCCAGCCCGTGCCGCTCGCCGCCGTGGGGGTGAGGCCCGGCCCCGTGGCGTCGAGCGTGATGATCACGGTGATCGTGCCGGCTGTCGCGGTGAACGGGGAGTAGTTCTTGACCGTCGCGAAGAGCGAGACGGTGCCGCCCGACGGGACGGTCGTCTGAGAGTGGGTCAGCTGCACGCCGGGATCGGGCGCGCAGTCCGATCCGGAGCCGGAGCCCGGGATGAGGCCCGGGCCGGCGAGGAGGACCTGGCC
>DIAY01000249.1 GCA_002414905.1 Holophagales bacterium UBA5066
GGCGTCCAGCGCGGCCGCCTCCATCTCGCGGTAGAGAGCGACGATCCGCTTCCCGGTGGGCGTGACGACGGCCCCGCCATGGCCCGAGCCGCCCCGGACCGACTGGACGAGGGGCCTGCGGAATGCGGAGTTCATCACCCTCACGAGCGACCAGGCCCGCATGTAGGACATGCCGAGCGCCGTCGCCGCGCCGCGAATCGAGCCGGCCTGGCCGATGGCCTCGAGGAGATCGGCTTTCCCGGGGCCGAGGACGATGACCGTGCCCTTCAGGAGCCGGAGGCGCGGCAGGACGATGACGGGCAGCGGGCCGGGGCGGCGCGGCGGCATGGACGTATCGTAGTCCCGGGCGCCCCGGACCCCGCCGCTTCCAGCTGCCCCGTCTGGCCGGACTCGAGGCACACGGCCTCAGGGGGCGGATCCGGTCAGCGCTTCCCGGATGCACTTCCTCACCCGAATCGCGTTTCCGGCCGCGAGGGAGTGGCTGTAGTGATACGTCTTGATCTCCGCACGGGCCGCCGCGCAGGGGAGGCACGACGGAGCGCCCCCGCCGGCGCCGGCTTCCGGGGGGCGCATCCCGTACTCGGCGAGCGGATGAGCCTCGATGCAAGCCTCGACACCGGCCGGAGAAGCGCGGAGGTCGAGCGTCACCAGAGAGCTCTCCGGCCGAGGGGCACGCCAGTCGGCGAGCAGGACCAGCGTGGCATGGGTCCGCTCGGGATCGACGGTCGTGCTGTAGACGTGGAGCCCGCAGGCCATGGCAGCCGCGGCGGCTCCGTCCACGGCGGCGGGGAGGTCACCGGGAAGCGTGACCACCTCACCTCCCCCGGCGGGCATCGAGCCGCAGGCCGCGGTCACAGTGAAGACGGCGGCGCCCGCCATCGCGAGACCTCTCCGCAGGGCGAGGGAGAGGCGGCCGGCCGACAGAGGCTCGAGCTTCGCCTTGTATTTCGCCATCCTGCGAAATGTAGCTGTTTCAAAGGCTCCGGGTCAACCGGGAGGCGGCTGATCAGGCGGCAGGGGGCAGGCGCGGCCACGGAGGGCTGATTCGACGAGGCTCAGGCCCTCGCGAAGGCGAGAATCGTTTCCTTCACGATGGTTCCCGGTCCGAGAACGGCGGCGAGGGCGCGCGCGTAGCTCGCGAGCTGCGGGGCGTAGAGCTCTTCGCGTTCGGCGCGCGCGGCGGCCGTCGGGATCCTGTCCGTCTTCCAGTCGACCACGACCCAGCCGTCCTCCTCCTCGAAGAGGAGGTCGATCTTCCCCTCGACGAGCGGGGAGCCCTCGAGCGCCTCGTCCCTGAAGAGGACCGGCAGCTCGACGAAGCGACGGCGTGCGGTGCGGGCGCGGGCCACGACGGGCTGGGAGAGGAGGTGCGAGACGAGCCGGATCGCCTCGGGGTTCGTGGCGGCATCGAGGACGGTCGCCGCGGAAGCGACCGCGTCCTCTGCGGAGGCAGGAGGCGTGCGCGCCGGGTCGAGGAGGAGCTCCATCGCCTCGTGGACGGCGATACCGAGCCTCACGGCACGGGCCTGGACTTCCTCGCTTCGCTCGAGAGACGGCAGGTCCTCGGGGGAGGCCGGCCGGGAGGCCGCGGCCGGTTTCCACGGTCCGTCCTTCTCGCCCGAACGGCGGAGCGGTCGCGAGGCGGTGGCGCGGGCCCGCTCGAGGCGAGCCTCGGCGGCAGCGATTGCGGCGGGAAGGTCGACGGCGAGCTGCGTCGCGGCCGTCGTCGCCGGTGCGGGAGGGGCCGAGACGTCGGGGGGAACGACCTCGACGAGCGGTGCCAGGCGGGGCGGCAGATCCTCTGCGAATGCGATCGGCCGGAGGAGGCTCTTGTCGATCGGGTCGGAGACGTCCCCGCTCTTGAGGGTCTTGCGCCGCCGGAACCAGGAGAGGATCAGGGTTTTCTTCGCCCGGGTGAGCGCCACGTAGAGGAGCCGCTTCTCTTCGGCCCGCTGCCTCAGCTCGTCGGCGGCCGCGACGAAGCGAAGGCCGGGAGTGCCCACGGGCACTCCGGCGACGGAGAGGCGGAGCGCGAGGGTGCCTCCCGCACGGTCGTAGAAGAGGCTTCGACGGGCCGCGACCTTCTCGCGGTCCCGGAATCCGAGGCCGGCGACGACGACGGTGTCGAACTCGAGGCCCTTGGCCTTGTGGAGCGTCAGGAGCCGGACGGCATCGTCGTCCTCCTCGAAGGCCCGCGGCTCCGGGACTTTCTCCTCGAGGCGAAGGCCGAGCCGGGCGACGGCTTTGCGGAAGGGGAGTCCTTCCGCGTCGAGGGCCCGGGCCAGAACGAGGAGCCGGTCGAGGTTTGCCGAGGCCTGGAGGCCGTTCACGACGGCGCCGTTCTCGACGGCGGCGAGCGCCTGGCGTGCGGTGAGCAGGTCGAGGAGCGTCTCGGCAAGGGGGCGCGAGAGCCGGCGGGTGCGGAGGGAGGCGAGGAAGGCGAGCGCTTCGGCCACGGGGCCATCGGACGGAGCGGTTGCGGGGTCGTCGAATCGCGTGCCGGCCTCGGAGGCGTCGAGGAGCTCGATGTCGGTCAGGCCGAAGAGGAAGGACTTGAGGGCCGCGACGGTCGAGACCGAATCCGACGGGTCGTCGACGGCCCGGAGCGCGGCGACGACAGCGGCCGTCTCTTCGCGCCGGTAGAAGCTGACGCCGCCGTCGAGAACGGCGGGGATACCTGCGTCACGAAAGACCTCCTGGAAGAGGTCGATCGCGTCGTTGGAGCCGAGGAGGACCGCGGTGCCCCGGAAGCCGCCGGCAGAGAAGCGCGACAGGAGGAGGTTCGCCACGGCGCGCGCCTCCAGGACGGTGGCCTGCGCGTCCGCGGCGTCGTCCTCGTCGCCGGTGTTCGCGTGAGCGGCGGGCGTCTCCTCGGCGGCACGCTCCCGGAGGTCCGGCGTCGCGAGGTCCGGCGTCGCGAGATAGAGGACCTGCCCGGGCGCAGCGGCGTCTTCGGTTTCGGGGCGCGGCACGAGCGGCGCGTTTCCGACCTCCCACGGCTCGTCGGGCGCGCCGTCGAAGACCGTGTCGAAAACCGCGTTGACGAAGTCGAGGATGCGGGGCGCGGAGCGGAAGTTCGTGACGAGGGAGAGGCGGGCGCCGGAGCCGAGCCCGTCCGCGACGCGGCGATAGGTTTCCACGTCGGCCCTGCGGAAGCGGTAGATGGACTGCTTCGGGTCGCCGACGAGGAAGAGCGCGCCCGCCGCTGGCTCGAGGTCGTCCCAGCGCTCGGGGTCCTGCTCGCCCGGCGGCGCGGCGAGACGCAGGACGATCTCGGCCTGGACGGGGTCGGTGTCCTGGAACTCGTCGACGACCAGGTGGGGAAAGCGATCCTGGAAATGCTCGCGCGCCGCGCGGGAGCGGCGAAGGAGGTTGCGCGCTGCCAGGAGCAGGTCGTCGAAGTCGAGAAGACCGCGCCTCTCCTTCTCGGTTGCGAGGCGCGGCAGGAAGCCGTCCCGCACGGAGGCGGCGACAGCGGCGAGGAGCTTCTCGCCGGGGAGGAAAGCGAGGCGGGCCGCGAGGGTCTTCCATTCATCGCGAAAGGTGTTCGCGGCCGCCTTGAAATCTCCCGTGAAGAAGGCCCGCTTGCCGGGGCGGAAGTCGATCTTCGTCACGGGCCGGAAGGCCGCGAGCGCCTCGAGGCCGAGGGGGAGAAGGGAGCGGATCTCGTCGAGGGCCGACCGGAGGAGGAGGACCTTCGGGTCGTCGCGGAAGTCGGACGGGACGTCCTCGACGAGGTGCTCACCGTCGCGGACGAGGCTCTCGAGCTCCAGCCGGACGAACGGGAGCGGGTCGTCGGGGATCCGGCAGGAAAGGACGAGGGTTCGCTCTTTGTGGAGCGTCGCGGCGAGCTCACCAAGGGCTCCCGGGGAGAGGCCGCGGCGCAGGGCGTCGGTGACCGGGCCGTTCGCGCGCGCCTCCTCGTCGATCCAGGTCGAGAAGACCTCGTCGAAGAGCTCGCGTGCGACGCCGTCCTCGGGGGTTACGAAATCGGGGTCGACCCGGGCCTCGACCGGTCTCTCGCGCAGGAGTCGCGAGCAGAAGGAGTGGATCGTCGAGACCTCGGCGCCGTCGAGGTCCCGGCGCGCGCGCTCGGCGCGCTCCCGGCGGTTGGGGTCCTGCGCGTCGCGCACCTCCTCGTCGATTCGTGTCCGCAGGCGATCCTTCATCTCGCCGGCGGCCTTCTCGGTGAAGGTCATGGCGGCGATGGAGGAGAGCGGCTCGCCGGCTTCCAGGACGAGCTGGAGGATCCGGTCGATGAGGGTCTTCGTCTTTCCTGTCCCGGCCGAGGCCTCGACGAGGAGCGATCTCTCGACGTCCGTGACGGCGGTCGTCCGGGCGGCAGCGTCGGCGAGAGCCTTCACGGGATCGTCTCCAGCACGAGGAGAGGGGAATCGGGATCGGACTCTTTGAGGCCCGCGCGCTTGGCGTCGTAGACCCGCCTGTGTCCGGGACCACAGACGGCGGCGACGTCGCAGAACGAGCAGAGGCTCTCTCCGGACGAGAGCGACTCCGTGCGTGGAAGGAGGTCTCCGGCGCGGATCGTCTCGTCGAGAAGACCGATCGCCCGGCCAAGCGACTCGACAGCCTCGCCGGTGGCAGCTGCGTCGAACGCGATCGGCACCGCCTCGGGCACGCCGCCCACTCTTTCCGGGTACGCGAAGAGGTACTCCGAGGAGACGGCGGTGGCGCCGAGGGCGCGTGCGGCGAGCGCGTACGCGGCGAGCTGGACCTTCTCGCCGCCGGCGATCCGGTAGCCCCGCTTGTTCGTCGCGCCGAAAGGCGACGGGCGGCTGAACTTGTAGTCGACGACCCGGGCCTCGGCGCCGGCCCGATCGAGCCGGTCGATGCGGCCGGTAAGGGAGACGCGGGCGAGACCCTCTCCCGCGGACGCCTCGAGGCCCGAGGAGGGGCCGAAGCGGACCTCGGCCCCGGCGAGGGGGAGCGGGTTCGTCCGCCGCTGCTCGACTTCGGCAACGGCGTGGAGGAGGCCGGCGAGCCGGGCAATCGCCACCTCGACGAGGACGGGCGGGAGGTCGATTTCCCAGTCGTCGAGGAACTCGCGGACCTGCCGCTGGGCCTCGCTGTTCGCGTGCGAGCGGAGGATGTCCGCAAGGGACGAAGCGCTCTTCATCGCCGAGACGGCGAGCGCCTCGAGCGCCTTGTGGGCGAGCTCGCCGGCGGTCCTGCCATCGAGAGCGAGCTCGTCGGGCGGCTGGTCCGGCGCGGAGAGATCCAGGGCGTCCATAAGGAAGGCGCGGTAGGCGCAGGAGGCGAGCCGCTCGAGGCGGCTCGGCGAGAGGGGGCGGTCATCGAAAAGGAGCCGGCGAGGGGCGCGGGAGAGTCGCCCTTCGTACTGGGTGTAGCGCTCCTCGGCGCGGGCCCGCCGGCGGCGGAGGGCTCGACCGAGCGGCTCGAGGCCCGGTGGCAGCGCTTCGGCGAGCTTCGGCGAGAGCGCGAGGGCGCGGCGAAGCGCCTCGTCTCCGTCGACCGGCGGCTCAGCCGTGGCCGGCCGGCCGAGCCGGATCCACCGCACCGGGAGGCGGTCCGCGAGGGCGGAGCCGGCGAGGTCCGATTCGGCGAGCGGGCGCCCGGCGCGCTCCTCGAGAAGATCGAGAAGGAACGGGGAGAGGAGGCGCGGCCGATCGGTCGCGGCCTCGCGCCGCGCCGCCAGGAGAACGAGCCTTCGCCGCGCCGAGCTCCTGGCGAGATGGAAGAGGAAGCGTTCTTCCCGCGCGTGGCGCCGGCCCGTACGCGGCGCGAGCGGTCGGCCCGAGAGGCGCGAGAGCTCGGCGCGCTCCGCGTCGAAGAGGAGCGGATCGGGGCGTCCGACGCGGGGGAAAGACTGCTCGACGAGCCCGGGCACGAGAACGACGTCGAAGGCGAGGCCGCGGGCCGAGACCGGGGCGAGGAGGGCGAGGCCGTCGCGCTCGAAACGGCCCTGCCGGACGGGCGTCTCCTCGAGTGCCTGTGCGAGGAGTGGCAGGACGTCGGAGGCGGAGGCGAGCGCGCCCGGTTCGACGTCTTCGAGCTCCTCGAGGCGCCCGGCGGCGCCGGCGAGCTCGCCGGCGGAGGGAAGCCCGCCGAGGAGAGCCTCGAAAGACGCCGCCAGCCGGCGTCCCCACTCCCGCCAGGAGGCCGGGGCGGCTTCGGGCAGGACGGGATCGATCAGGTTCACGACGTCGCCGAGGGCGGCGAGGTCGCGCCGGAGACGGGCCTCCCGCCGCGAGAGGCGTCCCTCGGCCTCGGCGGGCTCCTCCGGCGCGAGGCGCGCGAGCCGGGCGCCCAGCCTCCGTCGGAGGTCGTCCCATCCCTCGCGGGCGCGCAGCACCACCAGTGCCCGCACGGTCCGGGCGCGAGCGCCGGGAGCGACCAGGCCCAGCCCTTCGAGGACATCGACGAGCGCGACGAGAGATTCGGATGAGAAGCCGCCGGCCGGGAGCTCGAGGAGGCCGAGCGCGGCGCGCCCGATCGGGGTTCGGGAGAAACCGATTCCGGCCGGTCGGAAGAACGGGATCCGCCGCTCGGTGAGCTCGGCCACGAGCGCCGGCTCCTGCCGCGCCGGGTCGCGGACGAGGAGGGCGATCCGGTGGAGCGGGACGCCGTCGTCCACGGCCCTCAGGACCTCACGAACGACCTCGCGCGCCTCGGAGATCTCGGAGGGCGCGACGACGACGTTCGTCTCGGGAGGCTCCGGGTCCTGGCCCGCGTCGAGGGCGGCCACTCCGAGGGTCTTCGAGAAGAGGGCCGATCGGACAAGCGGGATGCCGTCTCCAGTCTCCTCGGCGGCGCCATCCACCGGGACGAAGGCGACGATGGGCCGCTCGGCGGCGACGCCGGAGAGGAGCGCCTCGCGGACGCCACCGAGGTCGTAGAGGCCGTAGACCAGAAGCGGCTCGGACCGGGCCGGCCCATGCGCGAGCGCAGCTCTCTCCAGCGCGGCGTCCGGGTCGGCGAAGGCTCTCCGGAGGCTCTCGAAGCGGCAGAGGACCTCGGCGACCTTCACCAGGAACCCGGCGCGATCGGCAGTCCGCGCCACTTTCGGGGCGAGCTCCCGGAGGGCCGAGGCGGCGATCCCGGCGCCACGCAGGTCGGAGGCGGTTCGGGCGATGAGCGCCGCGGTCGAGGGGCGCTCGCGCAGGACGTCGAAGACCTCTCCCTCGGGCGTGTCGAGGAGCGCCCGGCGGGCGAGGAGCGTTTCGCCGAGGGACGGCAGGGGCGGCCGCGGGTCGGGGCCGGAGAGCCGCTCGCGAGCCAGGTCCAGGAACGTGAGGAAGCGGAGGTTGGCGACGCCGCCGAACTTCTCGGCCGCGCGCCGCCTCAGGTAGACGCCGAGGAGGTTCGAGCCGACGAGGACGTCGACGGCGCGGAGCGGGTCACCGGCCTTGAGAGCGAGGACCTCGTCGAGGAAGCGCGCTTCGAGCGCTGCGAAACCGCCGACGTACAGTGTGTGGCCGGGAGTCACCGCCATCCCGCCGAGTGTACGGGGGAGGAGGCCGTCGTGGAGGTCAGCCGTCTCTCCAGCGGGGGGAGCGGGCGGCTTCGATACCGAGCAGGTCGAGGATCCGCTGGGTGACGAAGCCGAGGAGATCGTCGATCGTCTGCGGCCGCGTATAAAAGCCGGGACTCGCCGGCAGGATCGTCGCCCCCGCCTGGGCGGCCTTGACCATCGCGTCGAGAGTCGGGAGGGGCAGGGGCGTCTCGCGCGGCACGAGGACGAGGGGTCGCCGTTCTTTCAGGTGGACGTAGGCCGCGCGGGTCAGCAGGTTGTCGCAGACGCCATAGGCGACCTTCGAAAGGGTCGTCGCGCTGCACGGGACGACGGTCATCCCCGCCGTCCGGAAAGAGCCGGACGCGATCGCGGCGCCGGTGTCCTTGTTGGGGTGGACGACGTCGGCGAGGGATGCGAGCTCGTCGAAGGGCATCCCGAGCTCTTCGGCAGCGACGCGCCTCGCCCCTTCCGTCGCGACGAGGTGGACCTCGACGTCCGGGATGCGCCGGAGGGTTTCGAGGAGGTCTCTGGCGTAGGGAATTCCCGAGGCGCCCGAGACCCCGACGACGACGCGGCGCGGAGCGGTGTCGGCCATGGAACGCAGTCTAGCCGCCGAGGTGCTCGTCGAGGACGTCGAAGGTCCAGGCGTGCGTGCCCGCCAGCCCGGACGCGGCGCGCTCGATCTCCCGGCCGGGATCGGTCGCTTCGAGAAGGAAGAGCCCCTGCTCGGGTCGGGAGAGGAGGCGCCAGCGGAGCGTGAGCCCCTGCGCGAACGCACGGAGGACAGCTTCGTCTTTTCCCTCGACGAACAGGACGCGCATCACCAGCCGTCCGCCCGCTCTCCGCGTAGAATCGGGAGCGGAAGCGCAAGGGGTCCGGTGGCCTCCCTGGTCTTCAAAACCAGCGTGCACGCTCCGCGAGGTGCGGCGGGTGGGTTCGACTCCCACACGCTTCCGCCATTTTTCTCCTGTTGCAACCCTGCGGAGGGCTCGGGGGACCGAGGCCTGAGACGGGTTGTAGAATAGAGAATCAAGACCTGACCCCTAGCTCTTCTTAGAATAGAGAATCAAGACCTGACCCCTAGCTCTTCTCCTTACTTCGGAAGAGGATGCGGCTCGGAGAAACCGCGCTTGCGGATGTCTTCCGTGAGCTCCCGGTCGGTCTTCAGCGGCTTGTTCTCGCCGTAGCGGGGGTCGTCGCGGTATTGCGGGATGCAGCCGGGAGTCTTCCGGCAGGCCTCGGCGGCATCGTCCCACTCCTGGCGCGCACGGTCGCGGCTCGAGCTGCGGGTCCGCTCGGGGACGGCGAGGCCCTTCGCGACGGCGCGGTCCATGCGGCGCTGGGCCTGGGTGGCCCCGGCGTCGCCGCTGGCGGCCTTTCCACTCTTCTTCGAAGCGGTTGCGTGCGAGCCGGGGGCCGCCTTGGGTGCCGGGTCCTCCGCGGCGTCGGCCGGGTCGACGGTCTGGACGTCCTCGAATGAAACCTGCTTCGCCGGCGTGCCCTTCGCTTTCATCTCCGCCGCGTGGTCGGCAAGCGTCTTCGGCCTGGCCGGTTCGGAAGAACGGCCGAGAGCGGGGGCCGGACCCGTCGCGGGGACGGGAGTCGGAGAGGCGACCGCAACGGGGGCAGAGGATTGCAGAAGGAAGAGGGCGAGAGAGAAAGCGAGCATGACGAGTCTCTTGCGGAGAGCTTACGACGACAGCCGGTCCTGCAGGGTTCCCGGTAGGGAAAATCAAGACCTGACCCTGCTACTCTCCCGCAATGGACTCGGCGTCGAGCGGCGGGGTCCGATCCGGGCGGGGGATGACCGGGGAGGCGCGGAACCGGCTCCTCGTGCGGATCGCACACGAGCTCGACGGGATGCTCAACCTGGACGACGTGCTCGGTCGGCTCCTGGACACGCTCCGGTCCGCGGTCGGATACGACGCCGCCGGAATCTTCGTCCTGAACCGCGAGGAGGTCTTCCCGGGCTACGGTCTCTCGTGGAGGAAGATCGCCGCGACGGTTCGGCGGGGCTTCGACGGACCTCTTCCCGACATCGACCGGCTCCTCGCCCTGGGCCAGGGGCTCGTCGGGTACGCGCTTCAGACCGGTGAGGTCGCCGTGGCGCCCGACGTCCTGCTCGACCCGCGTTACGTGATGGGTCGCCCCGAGACGCGATCGGAGCTGGCGGTCCCGGTCTACGCGGGAGGGCGGCTCATCGGCGCGATGAACCTCGAGAGCGACGAACCCGGCGCCTACGCTGAGGAGGACGCGGAGATCCTTCGCCTCTTCGCGGACGCGGCCGCGATCGCCGTCGAGAAGGCAATCCTCTACCGTCTCTTCGTCCAGAAGGAGCGCCTCGAAGAGCAGCTCCGGCTCGCGCTCGAGACCCGGGAGCTTTCGGGCGCCGCGACGTGGTCCGGCATTCCCGGCTGGGACGCTGCGGGCTTCTCCCGCCCGCGGTTCGAGATTGGCGGCGACTATTACGACCACATCCCGCTCGCCGATGGACGGCTGGGGCTCGTCATCGCGGACGTGTCGGGGAAGGGGAGCCTCGCGGCGATGACCCTGACGACGTTCCGCGCCATCCTGCGGACCCAGCTGGAAGGGGAGCCCGAGCCCGTGAGGACGGCCGCCGCCGCCAACCGCCTCCTGCGGGAGAGAGTGGCGCCGACGGAGTACGTCACCGCCGTCTACGGCGTCCTCGACGCGGTCCGCGGCGTCCTCGACTATTCCAACTGCGGGCACACGCCGCCGCTCCTCGTTCGCGCGGACGGACGGTATTCGAAGCTGACGACCGGCGGGCCGCCTCTCGGCCTCCTCGCGGGAGCCCGGTACCTCGCCGGAGAGGTCACCATCGAGGAAGGTGACCTGCTCGTCCTCTTCACGGACGGGGTCGTGGAAGCGGAGGCCCCGGGAGGGCTCGAGTTCGGCGTGGACCGCCTCGCCGAGGTCGTGTGCGCTTCGCGCGGCCTGCCGAGCGCGAGGGTGATCGAGGAGGTCGTCAAGGCGACGGCCGAGTTCTGCGGCTCCACCGAGTACGCCGACGACTTCACGGTCCTCGTCCTGAAGCGACTGCCGCAGGGCGCGT
>DIAY01000052.1 GCA_002414905.1 Holophagales bacterium UBA5066
ACCGTGACCTGCCCCGTCCTGGACGGCGCTTTCTCCTGCGAGGTCCCGGCTGCAGATCTGGATCTGCGGCTTCGCGCGAAAGGGCACATCAGCCTCTACCGCTGGGGCGTGACGCTCGTCCCCGGCGGGGTCACCGACCTTGGCCGGTTCATGCTTCGGAAAGGGGCCTCCATCGTCGGAAGAGTCGAACTCGCCGAGCGGGCACTCCCACCGAAGCGGGCCTGCACGGTGAGGCTGGGGCCAGCCACGGGACCTGACCGGGCGACGGAGACCGCCACCGGGCTTCCGACGTCACTGGTCGACTCCCGCGGTTTCTTCCACCTCGAGGTCGTCCCACCCGGGACGTGGATGGTCGTCGCGGAACTGGACGGCTTCGTCTCGGCCCGCCGCGGGGTGACGGTCGTCGAGGGAATGGAGGCGAGCTTGAAGGAACCGCTCGTCCTCGCGTTGCCGGCAAGAATCGAGCTGACGCTCCTCCCGGCGCAGGACCCCGACGGACGGCCATGGGTTGTGGAGGTCGGGGGAAAGCAAGGCGAGGGTCGATACGATTCCGTCGCAAACGCTCCGGCGTCCCTTGGTGGATTCTGGTCGCGCGAGCGCATGGCTTCGGGGCACGAGTACCAGGTCCGGGTCCGAACGGCAACAGGGCAGGCCTGGTGGACGGACCCTGTCCCGTTCGTCCTGTCGGGGCCGGTCCACCGGAGAACGATCGAAGTCGGCTTTGAGGAGGTCCAGGGGACGGTCCGGCTCGGCGACCTGCCAATTCCCGCGACGGTTACCTTCGGCGCGCCGAAGGAGATGGTGGCTATCGGTCTGAGAGCGGACTCCGACGGGTCCTTCTCCGGCGCCCTCCCCCGACTCGGCAGCTGGCATGTCGCCGTCGCCAGCGACCAGCCGTCGGTCCGGCGAAATCTCGAGGTCGAGGTCCGTCGCGGCGTCGACGGCAGAGGATCGGTCCAGATCGTGCTGGAGGATGGAGCGCTCGTGGGCGAGATCGTCGACGAGAGCGGGAAAAAGCTCGAGCGAGCGATCCTGACCGTGAGCTCGATGAAGACGATCGAGCAGAGCCAGGAGCAGGTCGAAGGCGGCACCTTCCGGTTGACGGGATTCGAGCCGGGGCGGTACCTCCTCAGCGCGGAAGGACGGGGTGTCGCAAGCGAGGCTGTGCCCGCCGAGATCTCCGAGGACGGCGCGTCGCCATTTCTCAGGATCGTCGCCCGGAAGAAGGAGAGGGTTACCCTCAGAGTCTTCAGCGAGAGCGGCTCTCCCGTGGGGGGCGCTCCCGTGCGGGTGCTCCGGACGACGCGGTACCCGGGACTCGAGACATGGGCCGAGCGCACCGACCCGACGGGACTGGTCAGCTTCTCGGCGGCCCCGGGCGTCGAGCGTCAGTGCTTCGCCGTGGGGCTACCGGGCCTCTCGACTCTCATCGCCGATGCGGCGCCCGGGACGGAAGAGCAGCGGGTCGTCATTCCCTCAGGAGGGGGAACGATCGTCGTGGAGGCCCCCGCAGCTGGGCCGGGCGAGTTCACGATCCTCTGGCGAGGCAGCTGCTTTGCACCGCTGGGACTACTCGCAAGCCTCGTCGGGAGAAACGGGGACTCCTTCCCGGGGCTGGCGCCAGGAGACTATCGACTCTGCCGTCACGACGTGACCTCGGCAACGGCGAAACCCTCCTGTGTCGACGGTTTCCTCTCCCCTCGCGCCGTCCTCACGCTGAACCTCGGCAAGACGCCCTGAATCCGGCGCGGCTGCGGCGGAGGTGGTCCGGTTCCCGGACCCTTTCCGCCGCAGCGTCGGGGTCAGGCTTCTTTCAGCCCCTCGAAGAACCGCGTGACGAGCGCGACCGCGACGTGCCGCCGGTAGGCGGCCGTGGAGCGGATGTCGTCGATCGGCGCGACGTCGCCGAGAACGGCGTCCCGAACTTCGGTGTCCGCGACCTCGGCGAGCGCGCGCGAGAGGCCGAGGGCCCGCGTCGCGGGCAGGAACGCGACGGTCGGAGCGACCGAGGCCATCGCCAGCCCGAGGCGGGTGCATCGGCCGTTCTCCACGACCGCGACGCCGGCGAGCGCCACCTTCGAGATGGCCTGCGCCTGGCGCGTCCCCACCTTCCTCCACACGAACGGAGAGCCGGCAGGAGGGAGCGCGACCTCGACCGCCTCGATCAGCTCGTCGGGGCCGAGGACGCTCTTGCGGTAGCCCGAGTAGAAGCCGGCGATCGGAACGCGCCGCGGGCCGCGGACGCTCCGCAGGAGGAGTGTCGCGTCGAGAGCCGCCAGGGCGCAGACGCCGTCGGCGGCGGGGGAGCCGGAGGCGAGGTTCCCGGCAAGGGTGCCGCGGGCCTGGATCTGAAGCGCGCCGACGTCGCCGGCCATCGCCGCAAGAAGCGGGCAACGCGCGGCGACGCGGGCGTCTTTGCGAAGCTCGAGGTAGGTGACCCCGGCTCCGATGCGGAGCGTGTCGACTTGGATCGAGATCCCGCGCAGCCCTTCGAGGCGCGAGACGTCGAGGACAAGCGGGAGAGTCCCTTCCGTTTCGGGAGGGGCGACGTGCCTCTCGACGAACCAGTCCGTGCCTCCGGCGAGAAGGACGGTCTTCTCCTGTCTCGCGGCTCGCTCGGCGAGGAGGCCGAGCGCCTCCGGCAGATCGCGCGGGGTGGCGAAGGGGTGGAGGGCGAGACCGGCGACGCTCACGGGCGCTCCTCCCGGTTCTTCGCGGCCTCGTTCACGGCATTGACGATCCGCTGGTACCCGGTGCAGCGGCAGACGTTGCCCGCGATCGCCTCTCGGATCTCCCCCTCGGTCGGTGCGGGCTTCTCGCGCAGGAGCGCCTCGGCCGAGAGGAGCATGCCGGGCGTGCAGATGCCGCACTGCGTGCCCCCTTCCGTCACCATCGCCTCCTGGAGTGGCGTCAGGTGCCGCGCGTCGCCGAGCCCTTCCACCGTCGTCACCTCGCGCCCGGCGCACTGGCCGAGGGCGACGAGGCAGGAGTTCACGGGGACGCCGTCGAGCAGGACGGTGCAGGCGCCGCACTCCCCCTCGCCGCATCCTTCCTTCGTCCCCGTCAGGCCGAGCCGTTCGCGCAGGACGTCGAGGAGACGCGACGCGGGCGCCGCCTCCAGAGTGAGGAGGGAGCCGTTGACCGTGAGCGTCACGTTCATCGCGCGCCTCCCTTCAGCGAGGCCTCGAAGAGGTCTTCGGGAAGGAGCGGAAGCCGGTCGAGAACGAGGCCGGTCGCGTGCTCGATGGCGGCCGCAACCGCGGGCGCGCCGCCGTCCATCGGCAGCTCGCCCACCCCCTTGGCTCCGCCGGGGCCCCGGGAGTAGGGCGCCTCGACGAGGATCGTCGTGAACGGCGGAGCGTCGAGGCTCGTCGGGACGATGTAGTTCGTCATCCTCGGGTTCAGGACCTTCCCGTCTCTCATCACGAGCTTCTCCGTCAGCGCCCAGCCGATCGCCTGGAGCGTTCCCCCTTCGACCTGTCCGGCGCAGAGGATCGGGTTCACGACGCGGCCGACGTCGACCGCGGACCAGAAGCCGGTCACCTTCGTCTCGAAGGTGTCGAGGTCGACCTCCACCTCCGCGACGTCGCAGGCCCAGCCGAACGCCGGGTAGGCGTCTCCGGCGTAGGTCGCATCGTCCCAGACGACACCGGGCGGCGGCTCGTACTGGACGAGGGCCGTCGCGTGCTGGGGGTCGGCGGCGAGCCGCTCCCAGGCGGCCTCGCGGGAGATGTCCGAGAGGGTCGCCTCCTCGCCGACGCGCACGCGGAGCGTGTGCGCGGCCTTCTCGACGATGGAGCCGACCACCATCACGGTCCTCGAGGCGACGGTGGGACCCGAGTCGGGGACGCTCTTCGTGGAAGGGACGGCGAAGTCGACGGCGTCCATTCCGACTCCGAGGGCGTCGGCCGCGATCTGCCGGAAGACGGTCTCGGTCCCCTGGCCGATGTCGGTCGAGGCGGTCCGGACACGGGCCCGGCCGCCGCTGAGGAGGTCGACGGCGACCTTTCCCTTCAGGTACTTCTCGCCGGAGCCGGTGAAGCCGGCGCCGTGGAGGAAGACGGAGGTGCCGATGCCCCGGGCGACCCGGCCCGTCACGACCGGTCCACGAGCCCTCTTCTGCGGGTAGCCGCTCGCAGCCACGGCCTTCTCGATGCACTCTTCCACACCGACCGACTCTTTCAGCGTCTGCCCCGTTGCCGTCGTATCGCCGAGGCGCAGGAGGTTCCTGCGGCGAAGCTCCAGGGGGTCGACGCCGAGCGTTCTCGCGATGCGGTCCAGGTGCCGCTCGATCGCCCAGATCGTCTGCGGGGCGCCGAAGCCGCGGAAGGCGCCGTTCGGCGGCGTGTTCGTCGCGAGGGCGATCGCGTCGACGGACACGTCCTCCCAGCGATAGGCGCCGCAGGCGTGGAGCGCACCGCGCGAGAGGACGACGGGAGTGAGGGTGACGTAGGCGCCGCCGTCGAACAGGGCGCGGATGGTGACGGCGCGCAGAGTCCCGTCCCGGTCGCAGCCGCTCGTGATCTCGACGCGCGAGGGATGCCGCTTCGTCGAGGCCTCGACGTCTTCCTGCCGGCCGTAGATCAGCTTCACGGGGAGGCCCGCCTTCTTCGCGAGGAGGAGGGCGTGGAGGGCGACGAGCGTCGGGTACTCCTCCTTGCCGCCGAAGCCGCCGCCCGTGACCGCCTGGGTCACGTCGATGCCGTCGTCCGGGAGGCCGAAGACCCCCTTGATCCCCTTCTGGACGTAGTAGGGGCACTGGAG
>DIAY01000141.1 GCA_002414905.1 Holophagales bacterium UBA5066
CGGCCACCATCGAGACCTTCGACATGTCCACTCTCGTCCGGGCCTGCTCTACGTAGGCCTTCAAGATCCTCCAGAGCCGCGTGTCGCTGATCTGCATCAGCCGACTGGCGGCAAGCACCGGCATCTGGGCTACCAGCATGAGAGCGAACGCCTCGAACAGAAGCGTGAAGCCGCTGCCGGGTCGCGCCCATGGGACCGACACGAGGTGTACCCCGCAACCATCGCACCGGGTCCGCGGCGTTCGGGCGTGAAGGTAAGCCTGATGCTGGAAAAAGTTGAGATGCTGCCAGGTCTTCTCCATCGTGTCGTGCACTTCGTGCCCGGCCGAACCACACTCCTGGCAAGGAAAGCGGCCGCCCGACCGAAAGTCCAGAGTCAGGTGGAGTTCCCCTGCCTTCATCCCGGTTCCGTCCCCGTCCTCGAGATCCAACCGAACATCCGACACGAACCACGGTTCGGTCAGGCCGAGCGCCAGGCTGAAGAGTTCGTTCTGAAGCATCGCCGCCCCCATGCAGAAGGTTCGGAATTCCCGCTCCAGATCGTAGCGAAGCCGCAGCAGCTGCGACCGGCGAGCCTGTGGAATACGCGCAGCGTTTTCCAAGCTCTGTGGGATGCCGGAGGGGCACTGCCCCGGAGGCCTTCCACAGAGCGTCAGGCCGGCGGTCTACCCTCGCCCGCACTCAGCCTTGGCCACACGAAACGACGAAGAGCCTAAAAAGCTCTCCGGTTCAAGAAGAGGTCAACGCAGTGCCGGGGAGGAGAGGCCGCTTTTGAGCGTGTCTGCTTCGGTCAAAGTGTTCCCAACGATGAGAATGAGCGCTTCATTCCTGAGGGCCGAAACGGTGTGAGCCTTTGTCCATGCGCACAGACAGACGAGATGAGGAGACGAAAGATGAACAGAATGAAGAGTGAGTGGCTTAGAGGCCTTGCAGGCGTGAGAGGGGCGGTGCTTCTCCTCACCACCTTCTCGGCGTTCGCCCAGGCGGCCCCTTCCCTGGGTCTGGCAAGCGGCTTTTCGGTCCTCGGTGGCTCGACCGTGACCAACACGGGCCCGAGTGTCATCATCGGTGACGTGGGTGTGAGCGCAGGCACCGCGATCGTCGGCTTTCCTCCGGGGACCGTGACCGGAGGAACGATTCACTCGGCAGATGCGGTCGCGGCCGCGGCTCAGCGTGATGCCACCGCGGCGTACGTCGACCTGGCCGGCAGAGCGTGCAACACCGTCCTGACGGGCACGGACCTCGGCGGGCTCACGCTCACGCCCGGCGTCTACTGCTTCTCTACGTCAGCTCAGCTGACGGGGACACTTACACTCGACGCCCAGAACAACCCTGACGCCGTCTTCATCTTCCAGATCGGCAGCACGCTCACGACCGCGAGCAACGCGAGCGTTCTCATGACCAACGGCGGTTCGGCGTGCAACGTCTACTGGCAGCTCGGCGCCTCCGGTACCCTCGGAACCGCAACCACGTTCGCGGGGAACATCATCGCTCTCGCGAGCGTCACCTTGAAAACGGGGGCCACCGCAGCTGGAAGGCTGATTGCACGAACGGGCGCCGTGACCCTGGACGCGAATACCGCAGGCGGCTGTTCCACTGGGGTACCGGCCAACTGGACTGGCATTCCGACGCTGGCACCGTGGGGTCTTGCCCTGCTCACGGGCCTGCTGGCTCTGGCCGGAGGCTGGGCGTTGAAGAGGTAAAGAGCAATCTTTGCACCGGGGCGCCGGACGGCGGGATCCGGGCCCTCGCGATGGGCCGAGGAGCTGCCGTAGGTAGCGCGCCGGGCGATGTGGTCGAGCACGCGGCGGAGGGTCCGCGGCTCGGGGAGGAAAGAATCAAAGCGGACGCTACTGAACTCCTGTCCCTTGTTGATTCGCTCTTTCGTCGACACATTCTCGAAACAGCACGACGCGTGTCTCTGTGGATTTGGCTTTGTACATTGCCATATCGGCATTCTTGAAAAGAATATCGGCCGTTTCGCCATCTGAGGGATATCTGGCAATGCCCATGCTGGCACTTAATGAAAATGCAGTCCCATCAAACTCGCAAACCTCTGCAATGCGCTTTATCAACTGTTCCGCAAGGCGAGTGACATCGGCTTCCCGCGTCACTTCCAATAGCAGGCACACAAATTCGTCGCCTCCCCAGCGACACACCAGGTCTTCATCGCGGACAAACGACTTCAGACGGTGTGCCACCGTGATGAGCACCTGGTCTCCCACGTCATGACCAAAAGTATCGTTGATACTTTTGAAGTCATCGATGTCAAGAAATAGAATGGCGAGCTCCCGACCGTGCCGTTTTGCCTGGAGTAACCCGTGGGCAAGGCTCTGTTCAAACAGGATACGGTTCGGGAGGCCGGTGAGTGCATCCTGAAGGGCCAGTTGTTGTGCTTCTTCCTCTCTCACCTGAGATTTTGATAAATCGTCGCGTGCCTCGGCCAGATCGACCCTCGTATCGGCGAGCTCGGTTTCGATGACTCTTCGCTGAGTCATTGCTTGGGCGAGTTTGGCGTTCACCAGCGCGAGATCGTTTGCCGCTGCCGAAATAGTGTTTTCAATATCTTCATTCTGAGTGATGGCCTGCCGGGTATCCTCGAGAGGAACCCTTCCTTGCTTAAGAACGCGATTTACTAATGTGAGTCTATCGGCAGCCTTTCGGACAGTCTTTTTGATCTCCTCATTCTTCTTGAGAACGCCCCCAAGTAATGCGTTCCTGGCAGAAGACCGTTTTTTCTTGCCTTTTGATTTCATATCTATCTCCAGGCGTGTCCGGTTAGCCGACCGCTGAAACGACTGGCCTCCCTACCGTTGACAGAGCGGCCACTGCGCCACGAGAAATGGCGATCGAGTTCGACGGATGGGGAGAACTCCTCACCACGATGACCGCCTACAAGCTCAATCGAATCGCACGGCTCGAGCGGTGCACCGGTTGAAACTTCAATCCGAATCACTGAACCCCCGAAACAATCGGGCGTCGAGGCGAGAGCTGAACAGATCACGTCAACGTCGATTCGACGACGTCTCTCGTCATTTCTGTGACCGCACGAGTCGCGTCGGATGAAAGCCAGCATCTCTTCCTCAACCTGCTAGCGGGTCGTGACCACCCGACCTTTATCGCGCCGGTCGCGCGATTACCCGCGCCTGCCTCTCCAGTAGAAGCCCCCGCCCCCAAACACGAGGATCAGGACGACGATGATGAGAAGTGTGTTGGTGCTCATGGTCTGTTCCCTCCGATCTCAAGGGAGCGGACGCACAGGGCGTGCCAGAACAATGGTCATCTGGGGTCGATCGAGAGGGGGGCACCGAGCTCTGGCGAAGCCCTTCGGCGCGCACGCGGTCGGTGAGGGCTCTCGGTTGGGAGGTCTCCTGTCAGGTAGGCGACCGTCCGGATCTCCGACTGGAGGAAGTGCAATCTACCGGGCAGGCTTTTCAAAAGCGGTGGCCGCTCGGACCGCGGGGAACGGGGTTTCGGGGAGCGAGGCGATACCGGGGGAGAGTCCGGAGGATGAAAAGGCGGTTGGCGTCGCCGTTTACCTGCCTGTTCCCCGCCCGGGATGCGACCTCGCCCCGACGCAGGCCCTCCAGCACGCCGTTTGCTAGAAGGAGGTCATGAACTGGCTCCTGCTGCTCAGCTTCGCCGTCGTCATCGCTGCCGTGGCAGCCGTGTCGGGCGTCAAACCCGCTAAGACCCGGCCCGTGGCTCATTCCCGCATGATGGGAATGGCTCGCGTCGTCCTCGTGGTCTTCGCCGTCCTTCTGGCGTATGCCGCGTTCCGGGCTCGTCAGGGTTGACGCCCCACCCCGTGGTCAGTGCCAGGCCAAACCCTCCCGAACGCGCGGGAGGAGCGATCGTGGCCGGGACGGCGCCCCGAACGGGGTAGAGTGCCCGACGTGAAAGTCTCCGCCTACGCCACGACGGACATCGGCCGCCGCCGCATGAACAACGAGGACGGTTTCGTGATTCGTGACCTCACGCTGGGGACGACTCTCGAGCCGGGGAACGTCGCGGAGCGCCCGGTGGGCCCGCGCGGAATCCTGTTCGCGGTCTGCGACGGGATGGGCGGGCAGAACGCCGGAGAGGTCGCCAGCTCCCTGGCCCTCGAGGCCCTCGAGACCGAGATGCAGAAGATCTCCACCATGTGCCCCCGCTCCGAGCTCTTCGGGAAGGCTGTTGAAGCCGTGAACACGACGGTCTGGACCGAGGCGTCTCTGCACCCGAACCTGTCCGGGATGGGGACCACCCTCACGGCTGCGCTGATTTGCCAGGCGCGGGTGCTCATCGCGCACGTCGGAGATTCGAGGGCCTACTTCGCACGAGGTGGCCGGCTTGAGCAGATCACCAGGGACCAGTCGATCGCCGGGCAGCTCGTCGCATCCGGGGCGATGACGGAAGAGCAGGCGCGGGCGACTCCGTTCCGCCACGTCCTGCTTCAGGCGATCGGCACGAAGGAGACGGTGGAGATCGCGCTCGACGGAATCGACCTCGTCCCGGGGGACATGCTCCTTCTCTGCAGCGACGGGCTGAGCGGAAAGGTCGGGATCGCGGACCTGGCCGCACGCCTTTCGGGAGACGATCTGCAGGCCAGCGTCGACGCCCTCGTGGCGCTCGCCAACGAGCGCGGCGGCGAGGACAACATCACCGTCGTCGTCGCCCGTACCTCCTGACCTGGAGCGGTCTCCCTTCTCTTCGTGCCCTTCACGGGCATCCGGCAGGATGGACCGTCCCGGAATTTCCGGAGACCGGTCTGGTCGAGTCCAGCCGTCAGGGCCGAGGCGTCCTGACACGTGGCACTCGCATTGCGAGAGAGATACCGGAGGATTCATATGGAAAACGTCCTCAGTCCCGCCGTCTCCGATTCCGTCAAGAGCGCCGCCAAGGATGCCCAGAAGCTGGGCCAGGATGTGAAGGCTGGGTTCGACTCCGCGGTCGCGCGCGGGCGTGACATCGCGAGTCACCTCGCTTCAGACGCCCGGACCGCAACGGGCGACCTCTCCGACCACGCGAAAGAGACGTTGGAAGACGGCCGCAACCGGGCCTCGAGAGCCGTCGGCCGTGTGAGCGATTACGCGGACGAGAACACCACCATCGTGGCCCTCGCTGCGTTCGGTGCCGGCCTGCTCGTCGGGTACCTCGTGACGCGCCGGAACTAGCCTCGGGCTCGCGATTCGGGAATTTCTTGCAGAGGAGGTCGGAATCGTTTTCAAGCCGAGCCCGAACAGTCCAGTCCGGTTCGTCAGTGGTCTCGCTCGTTCCATCCGCCTGTGCGCGGTTGGTTTGTGCGTCGTTCTCCTCCTTGCTTCCTCCCGAGCAGGGGCCGTGGAGAGGAGCGGAGACGACTTCATGGCGGGGTATGTCGTCTCGATCCTGGAGAGGGACCTGCACTGGGAAACGAAGAGCTACCTTCTCGAGATCGACCACGGGGTCGTCACGATTACCCTGTTCAGGGACGACCCGGTCAGGCGGGAAGACGCTGAGAAGCAGCTGCGAACGATCGACGGTCTGAAGGGACTCGCGATCGTGGTGAAGCCCTCCACCGTTCCTTCATTCCCGGAAGGCGAATCGTCCGAGAGGCCCCTCCGGTGGGAGCGCTTCCCGGCAGGCGACCTGTTCAGGCCCCTTCTCGCCGACCCGAAGCAGGCTCAGTTTTTCGTCGGCGTCAACCGCTTCAGCTCGTCGGGCGCGCGGTACACCATGGCGTCTGTCGGTTTCGGGGAGACATTCGGGCTGTCAAGGCTCAACGGTCATCAGGAAGGCAACGGGCTGCAGTTCGGCATCGAAGGGGGCATCTTCGCCCGATTCAACCTGAGCAGCGCCTCTAACGACCTCGTAAACGCCGACTACACGATCGGCATTCCCGTCACCTGGCGCTACGGCGGCAACTCGATCCGCTCCCGCCTCTATCACCAGAGCTCGCACCTGGGCGACGAGCTGCTCCTGGGCGGCAACCCGCCGGAACGGGTGAACCTCAGCTACGAGTCCGTCGAGCTGATCTACTCCCGCGAATGGCTCGGCTGGCGGCTGTACGCCGGCGGCGAGTACCTGATTCACAAGGAACCTGCCGATCTCGAGCCGCTGAGCGCCCACTGGGGACTCGAGTATCGAGGCGCCGGGGTCCTTCTGTGGAAGGGCAGACCGATTGGCGGCGTGGACATGAAGTGCCTGGAAGAGCACGACTGGGCCGTCGACGTCAGCATCAAGGCCGGCCTCGAGTTCGGGCATCCTGATCCCGGGAATCGCCGGCTGCGCCTCATGGGCGTCTGGTACAAGGGGTTCGACCCTCGCGGGCAGTTCTACAGCAACGAGGTGGAGATCTATGGTCTCGAGCTGTCCCTGGGGTTCTGAACGGGTATCACCATCCACGAGCTGGCCATGCAAGTCGTCGCGCCCTTCCTCCTCGTAACACTCCTTCCGCCACTGTCGGGCCGGATTCCGCGATACTGCTTCCCATGAGCCACGATAAAGGGAGCCACCGTTCCGAGCTGCACGCCATCGCCCACCGCGCCATGCTCGAGCGGGGCCTCTCCCCCGATTTCGAGCCGGCGGTCCTCTCCGAGGTGGCGGGGCTCCCCTCGGCACCGCCGGCGGACGCCGCGGCCAGGGACCTGACGGCTCTCCCGTGGATCTCGATCGACAACGACGACTCCCGCGACCTCGACCAGGTTTCCGTGGCCGAACGGCTCGGTGACGGTGGCATCAAGGTCCTCGTCGGGATCGCGGACGTCGACGTCCTGGTGAGGGACGGCTCGGCCACCGACGGTCACGCCCGGGTGAACACGACGTCGGTCTACACGGCGGGCGGGACGTTCACGATGCTTCCGGAGCGGCTCTCCTTCGACCTTACCTCGCTGAACGAGGATGAGGAGCGTCTCGCCGTCATCATCGAGATGGTGATCGGCGCTGGCGGGGAGGTCACGTCGTCGGGAATCACCCGGGCCCGGGTGAGGAACAGGGCACGGCTCTCCTACAACGCCGTCGCGGCGTGGCTCGACGGCAAGGGAGAGGCGCCGGAGCGGATCACCTCGGTTCCCGGCATTGCGGATCAGGTGAGGATGCAGGATGAGGCGGCGCAACGGATCAAGAAGCTACGGCACGAGCAGGGCTCGCTCTCCCTTCAGTCGATCGAGCCGCGTCCCGTCTTCGACGGCGCCGCGCTCATTGACCTGAAAGCCGAGAAGCCGAATCGCGCCAAGGAGCTGATCGAGAACCTGATGGTTGCCGCCAACGGCGCCACGGCGCGCTTCCTCGAGGCGAAGGGCGTCGCTTCGCTTCGGCGCGTCGTGAAGGAGCCGGCCCGCTGGAGCCGGATCGTCGAGGTCGCCGCGCAGTACGGCGAGGCGCTGCCGCCCGAGCCCGACAGTCGGGCGCTCTCGCTCTTCCTCGCGAAGCGGCGGCAGGCCGACCCGCTTCGCTTCCCCGACCTCTCGCTCGTCATCGTGAAGCTCCTCGGCCCTGGCGAGTACGCCGTCGAGCGGCCGGGGGAGACCGCCCCGGGTCACTTCGGCCTCGCGGTGCGGGACTACACCCACTCGACCGCTCCCAACCGCCGCTACCCCGACCTGATCACCCAGCGGCTCCTGAAGTCCGTGCTGTCCGGCGCTCCTCCCGCCTACCCGGCAGACGTCCTCGACGAGCTGGCGCGCCACTGCACGCAGAAGGAGAATGACGCCAACAAGGTCGAGCGCCGGCTGGAGAAGTCGGCCGCAGCGCTCCTCCTCTCCTCCCGGATCGGCGACACGTTCGACAGTGTCATCACGGGGGCAAGCGAGAAGGGGACCTGGGCCCGGATATTCGCTCCCCCCGTCGAGGGGCGGGTGGTGCGGGGCTTCAAGGACCTCGACGTCGGCGACCGTGTCCAGGTGAGGCTCCTCGACACGGACGTGGAGCAGGGGTACATCGACTTCGCGCGCGTGCGGTGAGCACGAGGGGCCGCGGTTCCTCGACGGATCAGCGACTCGGAGCGACGACCTCGAGACCGGGCGGAGCGAGCCTCTCGAAGTGGCGGGCTTTGAGCGTTAGGATGCGGGTGGCGCGGCCCTTCACGGCCGCAGTGGCGATCCGGGCGTCATACACCGCCCCACCCGCAACCTGGCTGGCGGCGCACGTCTCGAGGAAGTCCCAGGTCTCAGCCGGCTCCAGGGCGGTGACGCCGATGCGGTGGAAGCTCTTCTGCAACAGCTCGAGGGCAACCGAGGGTGCGATCCGATGGGGTGCCGGCAACCGAGTGAGGACCGCGTAGGTCTCCGTCAGCGCGTCCGCCGGGATGACGAGGGTGGAACCCTTTGCCATGGCGCCCTCGAGCATTCGGACGGCTTCGGCGTGGCTTTCGTGCCAGCTGGCGAGGGCTGCGACGAGGACGCTGGAGTCGGCCGCGGTCCGCGTCACGGCTCCTGCCGTCCCCGCTCCCGTCGAAGGGCTCCCAGCGTCTTTCGGACCTGGGCGGCGGTGAGGACCTCGGTCGGTTCGATTGGAACCGCTACCGTGAGGCGCCCCTTCGTCACGATCGAGACGGGCCGGATCTCGGGAAAGATCTCGATCCGGCCATCCACGACCTCGATCCGTAGAGGCGTGCCGGGCTCCAGCTCGGCTTCCTCCCGGATCGTCTTCGGAATCACGAGTCGTCCCGCAGAGTCCATGGTGGTGAAAATGGTCACTCCCATGGCATGGATATTACCATTTCACGTCCGGCCAGGCCCGATCGCGGTGCCGAAGCTGCCCCGACCAGGGAACCGCTAAGCTACGAGGTCATCGAGCTCGCGGTCAGCGACCTCGACGACCCGGCTGCCATAACGCGCCACTTCAAGAGGCTCGCGAATCTCCTCCGGAAGGACGATGTACGGGCACGGCTCCGAACCGACGAGAGCCGGTTCCCGGAGGCGGCGCCTGGGATGGAACTGGCTGCGGAGCCGCGGTTCTCATTGCGACTGGTTCGGCCGAGCCCGGCGGAGCGGTACGTGGGCTGCCTTCCCCTGATGCCGCTGTAGGCCGCCGCGGGCGCTTTCGGTGACCCTCAGAACGTCGGGGACGATGAACGGGACTGGGTCGAGGTTACGACGGGACACCGCCCTCGACCAGGGATGTTCGTCGCGCAGGTGGTCGGGCGTTCCATGGAGCCGCAGTTTCCCGATGGCTCGCACTGCATCTTCTCCTCGCCGGTCATGGGATCGAGGAAGGGAAAGACCGTTCTGGTTCAGCTCCGGGACGCCCGTGACCCGGAAACGGGGGGCAATCGACGACCTCGGTTCCTCGGACGGCCAGTCCGCCTGAGTTGCGCGTGCCCGTGCCTCGTCCTCCAGGCGAGGGGGCGCGCCGGTCCAGGCGTGTCAGCTTCGGGGCGTAACCACGGGAAAGCCCTCGAGCCTGGCCGCGTCGGCCAGACGCTCGTCGAGCGTCACGAAATCGAGCGAGGAAGGGGAGTCCCCCGAGGCGGCCACCGCGGCCGCGAGCTGAAGAGCGTCGGCGGCCCGCAGCGGATGTACCCGGATCATGCGACGGGCGACCTGCCGGACCATGGAGACCGGCTCGACTTCCGCCCACGTTTCCTCGAGAGCCTGGAGCCTCGAGCGGGCCCCGTGAGCGCCAGGCTTGTCGAGAGCGCCCATCCTCGTGAGCCGGGCAATGGCCGACTCGCACTCGAGAGAGGCCGCCCACCAGACGAGGACAGCGGGATCGGCGTCGACGAGCACCCTCACCGCGGCCGACGCCGGTTGTTGCACCAGGAGCGGGACGAGCGCCGAGGAGTCCCAGAACTTCATTCGAAGCTCCGCCCCCGCTCCTCGACGAGGAGCTGGACGGCGTCCACCGCTTCGCGAAGAGGCACAGGCTCAGAGGCCACCGGTCTCTCCCCGAATCGCGGGCCGCGGCGGACGACTCCGGCCCGTTCCAGTCTGAGGAGGCGAAGGTCCACCGCGTCGTCGGGTGACGAGCCTACGGGCACCAGCCGCGCGACGGGCACGTCGCGGTCGAGGATCAGGATGCTTTCGCCGGCCCGGACGAGATCAAGGAGCGCGCTGAGGTTGTTCTTTGTTTCGGTTATTGTGGCCGGCTTCATAAAGCCATGTTAGCTCTTCCGGGCTTTCGGAAGACATCGCTCGTGTGGGGGGCGAGACAACGCCGGGTAAGCTCCGAGTCGCCTGCCTGCTTCTAAAGCGGCTCTGGGAAGAAAGTACCGGAGCCGTCAGCGTACAGGTGCTCCAGGAGCTCCCCTGGGTGGTGACCCGCAAGGTGCCCCGAGGGGACCGGGTGGCCTGAAGGCTCCGGTCAGGGCCAGCTCGGCTTCAGGCGGAGCGGCGCCGGAGAACGGCCTCGAGGAGCGGGACGATCGCCTGGTCTTTCGGGCGAGAGCTCGCTCGCTTGATTTCGAGGATCGTCTCGAGCGAGAGGAGCCTCACGGCAGCGGCCCCGATCCGGCTCTCGACGGTGTGCGGGAGCAGCTCGTCGTAGCCTCGCCCGCCTTCGATCCGGCCCAGGACGTCGAGGCGTCCGTGGAGGGTCGTCAGGATGTGGTGGCCTTCGCCGAGAAGAAGCTTCTCTCGCGGCAGGATCGGAGGCGTGCCCGACGGGCGCACGTAGGTCGCACCGATCCTCGACAGAACTCCGAGGAGCCTAAGGACGTTCTCCGGAGATCGCTCGTGGACGATGTCGACGTCGAACGTCGTGAACGGAGCCCCCTGCGCGACGGCGGCGATGCCCCCGACGACGATGAACCGGACGTCTCCGTCGGTCAGGGCCCGGAGCAGGAGAGCAGCGTTCACCGTCTCTCGGAGATTCCGGACGGAGGGGGCCCGAGGCCGGACCGCATCGTCTCGACGAATGCCAGGGTCTCTTCGAGCCAGCCGAGTCGTTCTGCCGGCGTCATCGCGAGCAAGGCGTCGATGAGGGTGAGGTCGATCCCGTTCTCGTCGAACGGGCTTCCTGCCCCCGCGTACACGGGAGTGCCGTCAGGAAGCTCGTGGCGCTCGGGAAGGCTCATCGCGAAGGCGTCCGGCAGGAGCGTAGCACTCGAAACGGTGCAGACAGGGAAGAGGAACGGGAGGAAGAAGACGTCCCGCGGGCCGCCGGCTCTTCCACGTTCCCTGGAGCTCTGGAAGTCACGCCGTAAAGGTCACGGCGTTCCCGCGTAGACGATCCGGCCTCCACGTTCCCCGCCGTCGGGCCCGAGCTGGATGGACCAGTCGGCGGCGGCGATCACCTCGCGGTGGTGCTCGATGACGACGACGAGGTGCCCCGCGGACGCCAGCCGGTCGAGAGCGCCGAGAAGCCGCCCGACGTCCTCGAAGCCGAGGCCGCGTGTCGGCTCGTCGAGGAGGATCGCGGCACGCCCGGGGCGCGGTGGGGCCAGGAGCCGGGCCAGCCGAATGCGCTGCCGTTCTCCGGACGAGAGCGCGGCGGCCTGCTGCCCGAGGCGCAGGTAGCCGAGCCCGATCTCGCCGAGTGCGGCGAGGGGAGCTGCGATCGCCGGGTCGTCGACGAACCAGGAGGCCGCCTCGTCCACCGGCGCGTCGAGGGCGTCGGTGATGCTCCGTCCGTCCAGGCGGCACGCGAGGACCTCGCCTGCAAAACGGCGTCCGCCGCAGGCCTCGCAGCCCACGATCACGTCCGGGAGGAGATCCATCGCGACCGTGACGACGCCGCGCCCGGCGCAGGCCTCGCAGCGGCCGCCAGGGGAGCTCGTCGAGAAGGCCTTCGGTGCGAGCTTTCGCCGCTTCGCCTCGGGTGTCGAGGCGAAGCGCTTGCGTAACCCTTCTGCGATGCGGGCGAGCGTCGCGACGCTGCTTCCGCCGCTGGCCGGGGGGACGCCCTGGTCTGAGGCGAGGACGTCCCCGAACGGGAGGTGGAGCTCGATAGCGCGACAGCCGACCGGGGCCGCTCCGCGGAACGCGGCGCGAAGGGATGGAGCGAGGACTTCGAGGACGAGTGTCGACTTGCCGCTGCCGGAGACGCCGGAGACGACGACGAGGCCGCCCGACGGGAAACGGACGTCGACGTCCTTCAGCGTATGGAGCGTCGCGCCCCGGACCGTCACGCCGGGGACGAGAGTGCGCCCGGGACGGCGTGACGTCGCGGCCCCGCGCCCCAGGAGGCGCCCGGTGTAGGTCGAGGGGTCTGCCCGAAGCGCCGACGGCGGGCCGGAGGCGGTGACGAGGCCGCCATCGGGGCCGGAGCCGGGGCCGAGCTCGACGACGTGATCGGCGGAGGCGACGAGGTCGGGGTCGTGTTCGATCACGACGACGGCGTTGCCGGCCTGCGAGAGTCTTCGGAGGATGGTGGCGAGCCGCGCCGTGTCGCGCGGGTGGAGTCCCTGCGTCGGCTCGTCGAGGACGTAGGTGACGCCGACGAGCCCGCCTCCCAGGGCGGATGCCAGCCTTACTCGCTGTGCCTCGCCTCCCGAGAGCGTCGCCAGCTCGCGCTCTGGTGCGAGGTAGCCGAGCCCGGCGTCGAGAAGCGCCTGAACGCGGTGCCGTAGGCCGGCGCGGATCGGCCCTGTGAGGGAGAGGAGGGCGGGAGACGACACGCCCGCACGCCCTTCGCCCGGTTCGAGACCGTCGAGCCAGGTCGCGAGTGCGTCGGCCTCGAGACGCGCCGCCTCGGGGGCACGCAGGCCCGCGAACGAGACGGCGCAAGACGCGGGCTTCAGCCGGTCTCCGCCGCAGGCGACGCAAGGCCGGTCGGTGAGGAGCGTCTCCAGCTCCTCACCCCGATCGTCGCCGTGGACCCTCTCGTACTCGGCCTCGACGAGGTGCGCAAGCCCGGCCCAACGGGCCGTGTAGCGGTGGACACCGCTGCGCTTCCCGCGGCGGTAGCCCCATTCGACCTCGAAGAGCCTCTCGCCGGCTCCGTCCAGCGCCAGGTCCCGCGCCGCCGGGGACAGGTCACGCCAGGGGCCGGCAACCGAGACGCCGAGCGCCGTCGCGGCGGCGCGCAGCGTCGCCAGGTGCTGGCCGTCGGCTTCGCCGAGGTAGGCGCCGAAGTGCGTGCCGTCGAGCGCGCCCCCGTCGAGAGGCAGATCGGGACGGCTGACGAGGCGTGACGGTTCGCACGCCTGCGTGAACCCGAGGCCGCGGCACGCCGGGCACGCGCCGCGTTCGGAGTGAGGCGAGAAGTCGGCGGCCCAGAGCGGCTCGAGCCGCTCCCCACAGGCGCAGGCGGGTGCCGAAGCCGCCTGGCCGCATCGGGGGCACGGCCGGGCGCCGGCGCGGGCGAAGAGGAGGCGCAGCAGCTCGTCGATCTCGGTGGCCGTCCCGACCGTCGCCCGCGGGTTGCGGCGACCCGGCTCTGCGGGGACCGCAACCGCGGGCCTGAGGCCGTGCGCGGCCTCGAGCTCGGCGCCGCCCCGCATCGGGAGAAAGCGGCGCGCCCAGGGCGAGACGAGATCGGCGAAGCGCGCCTGCGACTCGGCCAGGAGCGTGTCGAAGACGAGGGAGGACTTGCCGGACCCTGAGGGTCCGGTCACGACGGTGAAGCCCGGGACCGGAAAGGTCGCCGAGACGCCGCGCAGGTTGTGGGTCGTGACGCCGGAAAGCGCGAGCGGGGCGTCGATGCGCGAAGCGTCCGTGAGGCTGGTCGCCTCGTTCCGGTCCGCGGCCAGCGTTACGCCGTATTCCCCGCGGAGGGCGGCGCCGGTGGGCGCCTCTGCGCACGCTGCGACGTCGCCGACGCTGCCCGCGACGACGATCCGTCCGCCGTCCGGGCCGCTTCCTGGACCGAGCTCGGTGATCCGGCCGGCCGCGCGGACGAGGCCGAGGTCGTGGTCGGCCACGAGGAGCGTGTGGCCCGAGGCGCAGAGGCGCTCGAACGCCGACACGAGGGTCGCCACATCGGCCGCGTGGAGGCCGGAAGACGGCTCGTCGAGGACGACGAGCGCCTCCGCGGTGGTCTTCGCGAGCTCGGTTGCGAGCTTGACCCGCTGGGCCTCTCCTCCCGAGAGCGTCGTGGCGCTCTGTCCGAGCGGGAGGTAGCCGAGGCCGAGATTGACGAGGGCGTCGAGGATGCGGGAGAGCTTTGCGTGGCCGCGGAACAGCTCGGCTGCGGTCTCGACGCTTCTGGCGAGGACGTCGGCGATCGTCCGCCCTTCGAGCCGTACCTCGAGGACGTCGGAGTGGAAGCGGCGGCCGGAGCAGGCATCGCAGACGAGGTCGACCGAGCCGAGATAGCGCATGCCGATCTCGTGGACGCCGGCCCCCTCGCACGACTCGCAGCGGCCTCCGGCCGTGTTGAACGAGAAGTGACCTTTTCCGAAGCCCCGAGCCTTCGCGTCGGCCGTCGCGGCGAAGAGGTCCCGGATGTGGTCGAACGCCCCGGTGTAGGTCGCGGGGTTCGAGCGGGGCGTGCGGCCGATCGGGTCCGCGTCGACCGTCACGATCCGCGGGAAGACCCCCGCGGTGCGGAGCCGGTCGACCGCGGCCGTGAGGAGCGACGTCTTTCCGGCCCCGGCCACTCCCGTGACGAGGTTGATCTGGCGGGGATGGATGAGAAGCGTGGCATCGACGACGGTGTGGCGAGAGAGGCCGTTCAGAACGAGGGCCTCGCGGTCCGCCCCCGGGCCGGACCCCGGAGCAAGGACCTCTCCGCCGTGCGAGCGAAGCGCGCTCCTCGTGTCCGCCTCCGCCAGCAGCCACCTGCGGGTCGGCGTGTCGGGACCGTTCGGGCCGAGGAGCCCGGCCGGCGGGCCGGAGTAGAGCAGCCGCCCGCCCGCCTCACCGGGGCCGGGCCCGAGGTCGACGAGCCAGTCGGCTTTCAGTGCGAGCTGAGGATCGTGGTCGACGACGACGACGGTCTGGCCTCTCTCGCGAAGGCGGAAGAGGACGCCGAGCAGCCGCGAGACGTCCTGCGGGTGCAGGCCCGCGCTGGGCTCGTCGAGGACGACGACGAGACCGCGCAGCTCGCCCAGGGCGAGGGTGAGAAGCCGCAGCCTGCGAGCCTCGCCGGGCGAAAGGGTCGGGGCGGCGCGGTCGAACGAGAGGTAGCCGACGCCGAGCTCGTCCATCAGAGCGCAGCGCGCGAGGAGATCGGCGCGGATCGGCGAGAAAACCGGACCCGGCTCCGCGATCCTCGAGAGAAGACCGTGCAGCTCCCGTGCCGTGAGAGCTGCCAGAGCGGCGATGGAGCGCCCCTGCCAGAGAACCGCCAGCGCCTCGGGCTTCAACCGCGTGCCTCCGCAGGCGCGGCAGGCGCTCGTTCTCACGAAGCGGAGGATCGAGTCGTTGCGCTTGCCGCGCAGGATCTCTTCCATCACCGGCAGGAGCCCGCGGTAGTGACCTTCTTCCCGAGGCCGCGCCGTGATCCCCTTCCACTTCAGGCGGTTTTCGAGCGGGTGCTTGCCGAACGGCACGAGGAGCCGGTCCGAACCGTGGAGGACGACGCCGCGCGCCTCGTCGGAAAGGTTGCGCCAGGGGGCGTCGACCGAGCCGCCGTGCGCGCGGAGGACCTCGTCGAGGACGCCGAGCGTGACCTGCGAGTACATCAGGTAGCCGTTCGGTGTAGAGACCCGGAGGGCCCCCTGGCGCAGCGACTTCGCCGCGTCGGCGACGAGAAGCTCCGGGTCGAGCCGGTCCTCCAGCCCGAGTCCCTGGCAGGAGGGGCAGGCGCCGTCTCCGTTCCAGGCGAAGAGCCCACGGCTGAGCGTCACGCCGGGCGGGGCCTCGCCGAGGCGGGCGTAGAGAAGGCGCAGGAGGTCCCAGACTTCGGTGATCGTTCCAACCGTGGAGCGCGGGCTCCCGGCATTCATGTTCTGGCCGACGGCGATCGCCGGGCCGAGTCCGTCGATTTGAAGGACGTCAGGGCGGCGGAAGCCTCCCGCGAACTGCCGCGCATAGGACGGCATCAGCTCGAGGAAGCGGCGCTGGCCTTCCCGGAGGAGGGTGTCGAACGCGAGGGACGACTTGCCCGAACCGGAGACGCCCGTGACGACGGTCAGACGACCCCGAGGGATCTCGACGTCGAAGCCCCGGAGGTTGTGCTCTCGCGCGCCGCGAATGACGATCATCGGGTGGAGGGGGGACCGGCGCCGCGACCCGCTGCTGGGCGCCGTGGCGCTCCAGCTTGGAGTTCTCGGAGAGTACTCCCGCGCCTCGTTCAACCGCCCTCTCCAGCTTTTCGAGTTGCCTTTGATCTCCTGCATGTTTCTGACGTCACACCTGGCGTCGCTGTGAAGCCTATAGCGTGCGAGGCGCTGCCGAACCGGCATCGAACGAGCGTGCCGCGGTATCCCCGGCGGCTGAAAAGGTGCAGGAGCGCCACGAAGAGCGCGGCCCCGATGATCGACCAGAGAAGCGGGAAGGCCTGCCCGGCGGCTCGAAGAACGAACGGTTCCGGGAGGTTCATCTGACGCGCGATCCAGGAGCAAAGGAGAGCTCCGATGAACCCGAGAACGATGGAGACGAGCAGTCCCCCACCGCCCCGCGGGCGAGAGTCCGATCCGTCCGCAGCCTCGGCGCACCTGAAGGAGAGCTGGGACCCAGTGGAAGGAGGAGGCCTCACCGTCGAGGCCGGTAGCACGTCGAACGGCCTGGAATCGGCAGGCGTCTCGGGACTTGAAAGACCTGCGATTGGGCGTGCACCGTTTCCAATGCCCGACCATGACTCCTTGCAGGATTCGACATCGGCCTATAAGGTTCGATCCAAAGCTGGAGGGGAATATTCATGCACAAGAGCCTTTGGGTTTCTGCGCTCGCCATCGTTCTGGCATCTGTCGGATCAACGGGCGCTGCGGCTGGCCAGGCGACCGACGACATCCGTAGCCCGCAGCCACCCGCCGGAAATCCGGGCGCCGGCGCCGCCGGTCCGATCTGGAGAGGGCCGCAGGCCCTGCTCCTGGACAGCGGCCCGCTCGTGACGCATCCCGGTGGGGGCCCCGCCGGAGCCGACGCGTCCCGGGTGCAGAACAGCAGCTTTGCGATGATCACGCTCGGCTTCACTGCCTCCACGGCAGGGCCCTTACGAGTCACCGACGATTTCACCGTTCCGGCTGCGGGATGGGGCGTCTCGACCATCACTTTCTTCGCCTATCAGACGGGTGCCACGGCCTGCACGCTGACCGACGTGAGAGTCCAGATCTGGGACGGTCCCCCGAACGCGGGCGGCACAATCGTCTTCGGTGACACCACGACGAATCGGTTAGCCTCCTGCGCCCTCTCGAACATCTATAGGGACACCGAGACCACCGTGGCCAACGACCAGCGGCCGATCCAGGCCGCGACGGCGACGGTCGCGACGAACCTTGCCGCGGGAACTTACTGGGTCGACTACCAGCTTGGCGGCACCCTCGCCTCCGGTCCCTTCGTCCCGCCGATCACGATCCTCGGCCAGACGACGACGGGGAATGGCTTGCAGTGGAACGGGACGGCCTGGGCCAATCTCACAGACACCGGCTCCGCCACCCAGCAGGGGCTTCGCTTCGTCATCGACGGAGCCGTGCTTCCGGTCGAGCTCCAGAAGTTCTCGATCGACTAGGCTTCCGTCTTCTCCGATCAGGGTGGCTCGCCGGTCCTGGGGATAGGAAGACCTGGCCCCACGGCCGGCACCGGTGCTCCTGTTCGGACGATCCTCCCGCCGCGCTCGCCCCCCTCCGGGCCGAGCTCGACGATCCAGTCGGCCGCGCGGACGAGGCCGAGGTCGTGATCGGCGACGAGGAGCGTGTGGCCCGAGGTGCAGAGCCTCTCGAATGCCGACAAGAGGGTCGCCACATCGGCCGCGTGCAGGCCGGACGACGGCTCGTGGAGGACGACGAGAGCCTCTGCGGTGGTCTTCGCGAGCTCGGTTGCGAGCTTGACCCGCTGGGCCTCTCCTCCCGAGAGCGTCGTGGCGCTCTGGCCGAGCGGGAGGTAGCCGAGACCGAGATCGACGAGGGCGTCGGCAATCGTTCGTCCCTCCAGCCGCACCTCGAGGACGACGACGAGACCGCGCAGCTCGCCCAGGGCGAGGGTGAGGAGCCGCAGCCTGCAGGCCTCGCCGGGCGAAAGCGTCGGGGCGGCGCGGTCGAACGAGAGGTAGCCGACGCCGAGCTCGTCCATCAGGGCGCAGCGCGCGAGGAGATCGGCGCGGATCGGCGAGAGAACGGGGCCCGGCTCCGCGATCCTCGAGAGAACACCGTGCAGCTCCCGCGCCGTGAGAGCCGCCAGAGCGGCGATGGAGCGACCCTGCCAGAGAACTGCCAGCGGCTCGCGCTTCAGCCGCGTGCCTCCGCAGGCGCGGCAGGCGCTCGTTCTCACGAAGCGGAGGATCGAGTCGTTGCGCTTGCCGCGCAGGATCTCTTCCATCACCGGCAGGAGCCCGCGGTAGTGCCCTTCCTCCCGAGGCCGCGCCGTGATCCCCTTCCACTTCAGGCGGTTTTCGAGCGGGTGCTTGCCGAACGGCACGAGGAGCCGGTCCGAACCGTGGAGGATGACGCCACGGGCCTCGTCGGACAGGTCACGCCGGGCGGGGCCTCGCCGAGGCGGGCGTAGAGAAGGCGCAGGAGGTCCCAGACCTCGGTGATCGTTCCGACCGTGGAGCGCGGGCTCCCGGCATTCACGTTCTGGCCGACGGCGATCGCCGGGCCGAGTCCGTCGATTTGAAGGACGTCAGGGCGGCGGAAGCCTCCCGCGAACTGCCGCGCATAGGACGGCATCAGCTCGAGGAAGCGGCGCTGGCCTTCCCGGAGGAGGGTGTCGAATGCGAGGGACGACTTGCCCGAGCCGGAGACGCCCGTGACGACGGTCAGACGACCGCGAGGGATCTCGACGTCGAAGCCCCGGAGGTTGTGCTCTCGTGCGCCGCGAATGACGATCATCGGCTCGACCGGGGGACGAGACGTCGCTGAATTCGGCCGCTCGCGCCGAGGTCCATGGAGGGGGGCTGGCCCTGGAATTGCTCTGCGGAACCCAGGAAGTGGGTGGTCGCGATGAGACGAGTTGGCCCCGGCATTCCCGGGGCGTGTGTCGTAGTGCTTTCGATGATGGCCTTCACCGTGTCTGCGGCAGCCCAGGAGACGAGCCGGTTCGAGGTGGATGTCTTTGGCGGAGCCTACATCGGCACCCGGATTTCCCTGACGGCCCGGGCCGAGGAGCGGATCGGAGACGCCCCCGCGTTCGGACTTCGCGGTGCCTGGGCTCTGAACCCGAAGTTCAGCCTCGAGGCAAGCGTGATGAAGGCCCGGCCGAAGCTCCGGACGTTGGACCCCGTCAGCGGTGTCGTCCGCTCCGCAGCACCAATAGACGCGACCGCGTTCGAGCTGGAGGCGCTCTTCAACGTCGGGAGGGGCCCCATCCGAGGGTACTTCGGCCTCGGCGTCGGCGTGAGCACCCTCGATCCGCTCTACGTCAGCGGCGGCGCCGGGAGCGACACACGGTTCGCGTTCAACGTGGCCCTGGGTGGCAAGCTCATCCTGAGCGACGCCCTCGCCCTGCGTCTCGACAGCCGCTACCGCTGGCGGATCACGGACGAGCGGCTCGGAACGGTCCTCTGCCTCGAAGACGGTTGTCAGACCTACACGACGTCGTTCTACTCGAGCGCCGAGGTGACCGCCGGGCTCTCGTACCGCTTCGGCGGAACGCTGCCCGACCCCGTCGCCTCGTCACCGGCCGACGGGAACGGCACCGGGGACGGGGCGCGGAACTTCCGGGCGGCTGCCGGTGGCGTCGTGCTGGCGGAGTTCGTCCCCTGGGCCTACAGCCGCTACGTGGCTGGCGAGGCCTTCTCCCGCATTTCCACGGATTCCGTTCACGCGAACTTCCAGAACGGCTTCGGCTTCGACCGGGATTCCGTCGCGACGAACCAGTACGCCCACCCCTACCACGGCAGCCTCTTCTTCAACTCCGCCCGCTCGAACGGCTACGGCTACTGGGAGTCCGGCCTCTTCGCCCTGGCGGGCAGCTTCTCCTGGGAAATGGTGATGGAGACGGCGCCCCCCGCCATGAACGACCTCGTCAACACGTCCCTCGGCGGGATGGTCCAGGGCGAGATCCAGCACCGGCTCTCGAGGATGATCCTCGACGAGACGGCCAGCGGTTCCGAGAGGTTCTGGCGCGAGGCCGGAGCGTTCGTCCTCAACCCGATGGGAGGCTTCAACCGGCTCTTCAAGGGGGAGATGACACGGAACGTGCCGAACCCCGACGACCGGTTCCCGGGCCTCTTCCGGCTCGGGGGAGCCGCGGGGATCCGCTACGTGACGGAAGCCCAGCACCCCGTCCAGGGGCTCCTGACGGTCGCGCTCGGCTACGGGGACCCGTTCGCGGGAGAGATCCGGAAGCCGTTCGATTCATTCACGGTCGGCGCAGACCTGACGTTCCCCGGAGGGGCCGTCCTCTCCCGCGCCGAGGCGCGGGGAGTCCTGAAGGGCTGGGAGCTGGGCGAGCGTACCGACAGGGTCCGCAACATCTTCGAGTTCTTCCAGCTCTACGAGTACCTCAACAATGAAGCTCAGGTCTTCGGGGCGCAGATTCTCGGGGCGGGGCTCCTCTCTCGCTTCCAGCTCGAGAAGGAGTTCAGCGTGACGTCCGAGGTCTCCGTGGGTGTCTTCCCGTTGGCCGCGATCGAGACGACGAACGCGCTCAGCCCGATCACGGGCCGCTCCTATGACTACGCGACGGGCGGGAGCCTTCGCGTGGGGGGCGCGCTGGTGCATGGGGACGACGAGGTCGTGACGGCGGAGTACAGCGTCCGGCTCGGCCGGAGCCTCGACGGCGTGGGCAGGGACAACACGCTCCGGTCCTTCCGGGCCGTCGGCCACCTTCCGCTCGGCAGGACGCTCGTCGTCGGCGGCGGGTTCTCCTGGTTTGATCGCCACACCATCTACAAAGTGCTCCCCCAGTACCAGAAGAGCCAGACGGAAGTGCGAGTCTTCTTCTCGTGGAGGCTTCTTTGACGGAGCAGGCCACCGGCCAGCCCTCGGCGGAAGAAAGCCCGGGTATGAGCCCCTCTCACGCTGAAGCGACGTCTCCGGACGTCCCTGCCGATCGTCGCTCGACGAATACCAGCATCGCGGTGCTCCTGTCGCTCGTGTTCGTGCTCGTGATCTTCCTGCCACTCTGGAAGCCGCTGCTCCTGGCGATGATCCTCACGGCGGCCGTCGCACGCTGGCACGACACTCTGGCGGGCAGACTCGGCGATCGACGGTACCTGTCGGCGTCGCTGTTCACCATCGCCGTCGTCGGGCTCATCCTGGCGCCGCTGCTCATCCTCGGCACCATCACGATCAGCCAGGCGTCGCGCGGCGTGGCGTGGGTTTCCGAAACGCTCAGCGGCGCCAACGTCGCGCGCGTGCTCGACTCGTTGCCGGTCGTTGTCGCCCGGCTCCTGCGCTCCCTGATCGAACGGCTGCCGAAGTCGTTCACGGAGATCTCCATGGGGTCGGGCGAAATCGGCTCGTGGATCGCAGAACAGCTGCAAGGGCTGCTCGCAGTGGCGACCAACGTCGCGTTCGAGGCGGCGATGATGGTCATCGCGTTCTTCTTCCTGCTGATCGACGGGAAACAGCTGACGGGATGGGTGAAGACCGTGTCGCCTCTCGGCCGTTCACGCACGCAGGAACTCTTCGACGAGTTTCGCCAGGTCTCCCGGTCGCTCATCGGAGCGAACATCCTCACCGGAGCCGCCCAGGCCGCGGTCGCCACGACGGGCTACGTCATCGCCGGCACTCCCTCGCCGCTCTTCTTCGGGACGCTGACCTTCCTGACCTCGTTCATCCCGTCGGTCGGAACGTCGATCGTCTGTCTGCCCCTGTCCGGCCTGCTGGTCCTGGTCGGCAAGCCCTGGGCCGGGCTGTTCCTCGCGGTGTGGGGCGTCGCGCTCGTGGGCGTGGTCGACAACGTCCTTCGTCCCCTGCTCCTGCGCGGAGACGCCGGGACGCACGGGGCGCTGCTCTTCTTCTCGATCATCGGCGGCATGATGCTGTTCGGCCTCGCCGGCCTGATCGTGGGGCCCCTGGCGCTGGCGTTCTTCCTTGCGACGATGCGCTTTCACGCGCGTGACCTGCAACGCGAAGGCCTCGTGCCGCTCGAGGCCGGGGAAAAGCCGGCGCCGGAAGCGTGACCGACGCCGGGCGGCGCAAAGCGCCGCTCCTCCTGCCCGTCCGCTCTACATCCAACAGGGCTTTACGTCGTAGAAGCCGAAGATCCGCTCTCCCCAGGCACGGTCGGTCGTGTCCGGCCAGGCGTCCTTGTCGAAGCCGCGCGTGTTGCGTGGCACACGGCGAACGTCAACGGCGTCGTGAACGACCTGACGGTCGGAGAGAGGACGGTCGGCAGCAGGATTGACGACGTGACGATCAGCTCGATGGTCAAGTCGAAGCTCATCGCGAACTGGGAGATCAAGGCCGGGGACATCGACGTCAGCTCCTCGCAGATCAAGAGCGACGCGGAGCGGATCGCCCGGGCGGCAAGGAGCGAAGAGAGCCGCGATGTAGTCTTTTCAACCAGAGGCGAAGGAGATTCAACCGGATCGGGGCAAGGGCATCCCTCGCAAGGGGTGGAGTGAGACGGGAGCCCGGCGGAGCCGGTCCGGACCACTTGAAGGGAGGGCGAAGGATGCGCCGGATCGCTCGCGAGACCGGAGGGCTTTTCGGAGAGACCCTCCATCGGTGTGTCCTGCACTCGACCGATACGCAGAGCGCGGCCCTCGCCATTTATTCGCTCCTCGCGCTCCTGAAGAGACGGGTCGTTTCGTTCACCCTCGTCCTGGCGGCGGGCTTGCTGCTTCTCCTCTCGCTGGCGTTCCGCGCTGGCTTGATGGCGCTCACCGATCTCCTCGCCGCGCGGAGGCCGTTTCCCGTGGCGCTCATACGTGTGACCGGCCCGGCACGAAACGTGCTGGGAGAGCGGCGATGAGACGTGCTGCACGCCCCATGCGAGGTCCGGTCCTCGCAATACTCCTGGCCTGTGCCTTTTCTTCGGTTTCGTCGCTCGCGAACGCGCAATCTGCGACCCCGTCGTCCCCGGGGTCGGACGAGAGGGCCTGGACCGCCCCCGTCGAGGAAGGCCCGCCTGCGAAACCCGAACCGACGGCGGAGTCAACCGGTCCGGTTGCCGAGGTGCCCCCGTATCGCCCTCCGACGTTTCCGAAGATGGTCCTCCTCGACACGGGGCACGTTCTGGCGGCACCGTTCCACTGGAAGGGACGGGAGTGGTCTCTCTTCGCAGCGTCCTCGGCGGCGCTCGCGACGATGTCTCTGGCGGACGAGTCGCTGAGCGACGCGGCGCGCGACCACGGGCCGACGTTCGGCGCCGTGGGCGACGTGTTCAACGAGTTCGGCAGCGCTGGCTCGTTCGTGGCCCTCGGCGGGTTTTACCTGGCGGGGGCGATCGGGAAGGACTCGAAGGCGAAGAATGTCTGCCTCGACGGGCTCGTGGCCAGCCTCCTGGCGACCGGAATGATCACCCCGGTCATCGGCACCCTGGTCGGACGCGAGCGGCCGACGGAAGAGCAGGGCGCGTACTCGTTTCATCCGTTCGAGGGGCGCTCCTTCCCCTCGGGGCACGCCACTCAGGCTTTCGCTGTCGCTTCCGTGATCGCGACGTCGTACGACAAATTCTGGGTGAAGGCCACGGCGTACGGGCTCGCCACGATGACGGCGTACTCACGGGTGCAGCGGGGCAAGCACTTCCCGACCGACGTCGTGGCCGGGGCAGCTATCGGGACGCTCGTCGGCCGTTCCGTCGTCCGCTTCAATCGGAAGCTCCGGTCCGGAGAGAAGGAACCTGAAGCCTCAGACTCGCGCCTCACTCTCGTCCCGGTCCTGGGTGGCGGCACGTACGGAGTGTCGGCGACGCTCGAGTTCTGACGGCCGGCCCACGAGGCCAAAGACGAGGACCGACGGGACGACGGCGGCGTTTGAGGGGAAGGACTTCGCGGACTCATTCCTCCTCATCTACATCGGTCTCAGTCCGCCGAGGGAAGAGATGAAGAGGCGCCTGCTCGGGCGCGCCTGACCAAGCCGCACCGAGGCAGGGGGACCGTCCCTTGCCTAACGGGTCCGCTGCGCGTAGGGTCCAAAGCCAATGGCGTGTCGGAGGCGGGCGACTTTGGGCGGAATCGTTTGCTTTGCCGTTTTCGTCCTCGTCTCCGCCGCTGCGCGTCTCGCGTGCGCGGCTCCCGCGGCCCGCTTCCCGGTCGACCTCGTCGCCTCGATTCCCCCGCGCGACGCCTCGGCCCCCACCGGGTCGCAGCTGATGGCGCGGCTCGCGTCGTCGAGCCGGGAGGAGCGGTCGAGGGTGCTCGTCGAGCAGATCCTCGAGGGGAATATACCGGCCGCGCTTCGGCATCTGCGGTCCGTGGAGATGTCGGTGCCCGGTCCTGCCGGCGCTCCCGTTCACGCGGTCGTCTGGGTCATGCCTGACTACCTCGCCGTCGGCTCCGACGAGGACTTCGTTCGGGTTCCGCTCGGGCTGGAGGAAGCCCTCACCGTCGCGCGACGGTTCGGCTTCACGTTGCCGACCCGCAGGATCGTGAACACCATCCATTCCCAGGCCGAGGCGAGGCTGGATCCGAAGCCCATGCCCGCCGGAGCGGCGATGACCTCGGTCGCTTATCTGTGGGCTCACAACCGGACCATCGAGGAGCAGCAGCGCCGCCTGCCCTCGGGCACGCTCGTCTCGGGGACCAAGAAGGACGTCGTCCTCACGCCCCGTCTCGCTTCCTTTCCGGGAAGGGTGGCGATCTACGGCTGGCTGCGTCCCGACGGAGCGGCGATCCAGCCGCTGAGCACCGTGCACGGCGCCTGGTACGCCGACTACAGCCACGGTATCCGCCTGGTAAGCGATACGGTTTTCGTGGACGGTCAGGCGAGATCCGTGTTCGACGTCCTGGAAGACCCGGCACAGGCCGGGCTCCTGAGCGACGAAGGACCGGACCCCAACGCGCGCCACCTCCTCGGGCCGGGTCCGGGCTGAATCGCGGCAAGTCAGCGCGGCGCCAGGGTTTTGCAGCAACGGAAACCGAGGTGGTAGTTCGCGTGGCTCTTCGGGTCCCTGACCCGGGTCCCGTGCCAGAAGGGAGCGCGCCACCTGCACCAGTCCTCGTGCGCCCGGAAGTCGTCGAAGGCGAACCAGCTTCCCTTCATCTCGGTGACGCCCAGCGTCCGGCTGCCGCGGCTCGCCATCTGACTCTCTTCGAGCGGCAGGTTCATCTGCTCCGCCGCGTTGCCGTTCAGGTCGAAGACTCCGAGTGCGCTTCGGCACTCCGGGAAGGAGCCGGCGGGGAACGTGTTCGACCCGCACTTGTCCCAGCCGCCCCCCGGGCACTCCGGGGTTTTGTGGCTGGACGTTCCGCAGATGCCCTTCCGGAAGGCGGGGCCCCAGGACCAGGCCTTGTCCGCCTGATGGGCCCGGTTGTGCGCGACTCGCATCGCGCGGGCGGCCGTCGCGGCGTCCTTGCCCCTCGCCAGGTCGAACCGGTAGTCGGGGGAAAGCAGCGCTCCGGCACAGGCCCCTTCCCACTCGTGCGCGTCGCAGAGCCGCTTCCCGAGAGCCTCGCACACCTCGGCGGCCTGGCTCGCCCGAATCCAGACGACCGGGAGCTCGCACGGGATGTCGGGAAACTCGAACTGGTCGATGCAGACTCCCGCCTGCTCCGGGCCCTCCTTCGCCGGGTCGTAGAGCGGCGCCATGAAGGGGCCGCCGCAGACCTTCGCAAAGAGCGGGTTCGAGACGAGGACGGTCCCTTCTCCGAGACGGACGCGGCAGCCCTCGGGGCTGATCGGATGCTTCGAGATCGCCGGGTTGCCCTGCCCGGCGAACCGGGATCGCTCGAAGATGCGCCGCACCGCCTCCATCTGGCTCCGGGAGTATCCGTGGGACTTCTCGAGCCTCAGGAACAACGCCTCGTTCTGCTCCTTCAGGGTCGTTCCCGAGGCACTCGCCGCGGAGAGCAGGACGGTGACCAGAATCGCGGTGAGTCGACGCGCGCGGGAAGAAGCGAGTGCGCGACTCACGGGGACGAGGGAGAAGCGGGGGAGCTTCCAGCGACTCCCGGGTGAAGGGGAGCGGGCGGCGCCGCGATGCGCTTCTTCATCAGATAGAAGAAGTCCCGGTTGTCGGCGACTGCGAGGAATCTGGGGACCGTCGTTCCGCTCGACGTCCTGTCGAGAACGCTCATCGCCCGCACGAGGTGCTCGATGGCGAGCCGGCCGTCCTTCTCCCGATAGAGCGCGAGGTAGGTGTGCTCCGGAGCGTTCATGTCGAGGTGCATGGCGTAGTGGCAGCCGAAGGAGGCGAAAACGACAGCCATCGCCGAAGGCGTGGCGCTCGAGAAGTACCCGAAGACGAGGAAGCGCCGTCCGGCCCACTCCTGCATTCCGGCGCCCGCACGGACCGACCGGAGTCTGGAGTCCTGCGAGCCGCCCCAGTTCCCGTCGCCCCAGCTCCCGACGAGGGCCCCCGGCTCGACGACGCCGGTGAGGGAATCGCGCTCGAGAAGGGGAACGCCGTTCTGCCGCGCCGAGCGAATGCGCTCGAGGAGGGCGTCGTCGGCGCGAGTCCACGTTTTCATCTCGACGCTTCCGTCGTCGAGCGCGAAGAGGGTGGCGAGGCCGGGCTGCAGCGTGCTCAGGACGGTGCCCCCCTCGACGAACCCGTAGTGGCTCCCGGAGTTGACCCGGGCGAACGCGCCGCTGCGGAATGCACCGTGGGCACGCTTGAAGCCACCGGCGAAGGTCGCCACCACCCTGTCGGCGACCGGCGGCGGGACGAATCCCGTCGGCTCCAGCGGAGCGACGTCCGCGAAGCCGTCCGGCCCCGGCAGGGTCGAGCTTCGTGACGAGGCCTCTGCGCGTTCCGACCACCCGACGCCGGGGTGGTCCGTGCCGAGACCGAAACCGAGATCGAAGCGCTCGAGGTCGAAGGCGACCAGGTAGACCAGCGCTCCTTCCTCGGTGGCGTCGAGGTTCCGCAACGGGCTCTTTCCGAGGACCTCCCGCGCGACCCGTCCGGGCGTCATCAGGCTCACGAAGACGCCGGGGCTGCCGACGGCCGGATACCACCGTCCCGCGACCAGCACCCCGCCTTCGGCTATCGGGATCCCCAGCTCGCGCGAGACGAGCCGGTCGCCCAGATGTTCCGGGCTCACGAGCGCCGGGCGAGGAAAGCCGACCCCGTCGGGAGGCGCCGGAACAGCGGACGCGCCGGCCGCGACCTCTGCCTTCTCGAGGAAGGCGTCGGGATAGATGGTGTTCTTCACCAGGGTGGTCAGCCCCTCGCCGCCGGGCACGTTGCTGCGCAGGAAGTCGGCCGCCCACTCCCGCGAGGTGCGGGAACCCTGCGTCCGGTGACGGACCAGGACGTCTCCATCACAAAGCTCTGTGTAGGGCCGCTGTCTCTTTGAAAGTTCTTCCATCCGGTTCGGTACGCGGTCCGACCAGAGGTCGCAGGGGCGCGGTGCGCCGGAGCCCTCCACCACGAGACCGGAAGGGAATGCCGGATCGAGGACGAGGTGGTTGCGCTCCGGGCGGGCATTCTCGAGGTGAAGCGACATCTCTTCGCCGTCGCTCCAGCTCAGCTCGAGAACGTATCCTTCGTTGATCCGGGGGTTCAGATCCGTCAGGACGGCGGTGCCCTCCCTTCCGCCCGGGCCCCGGATCTTCATCGAAGTGACCAGGCGGAAGCGCTGCAACTCGAGGGGCGACCTCGGCCGCATCGCCTCGTCGCCGGTTCGCCGATTCTGAAACCGTCCGGAGTCGGGGCGGGAGTCCGGGGAATCTCCGCCGGGCTCCGGGGGAACGGCTGCATGTTCCGCCGCGGCCACCCTGGCGGCAAAATGTTCCGTGAGGGAAGGGTCGGACGCGCGAACGGCGACGCCGTGAGCGGTTCGCCGGCTGAGGCGCACACCCCCCCAGCCGAGGGCCAGAAGGCCTGCGGCGCCAACGGCAATCATCATTCGGGCTCTCGTCAAATTCCGTCCTGATTCGTCCTGTCGTGCCCTGGTCGATTCATGGGTCTCACTACCCCGATCGATACAGAGCACGAACCGCGCCACCCCCTTCCGAGGGAGACGGGGAGCTCGTCAGGGCCTCGAGAGAGTGTTCAGGCCGGTCGAACGTCGTCCGGAGGAACCGCCTGGAGCCCGTCGTTCATCTTCCGGACCGCCGCCTCCGCGGTCCGCTGCTCCGTCACGTCGAGGACCGCGGTCCGGCACTCGTTCCCCGCTGGCGACGCCGTTCCCTCGAGGCGCACGGTCCGCGTTCCGCCCCCTGCGGGCCGAAGCGTCACCTCGCACGATTCCCGGTGATCGCCGGCGAGCGTTTTCGAAAGGAACGAAACGAAGGCGAGACGGGACTCGGGGGAGAGGAAGGTCTCGAATCGGCGTCCGATGAGCCGGGCTCTCGGCACGTTCAGAAGGTCGGCTCCGGTCAGGTTGGCGGAAAAGATGTCGCCGGCACGGTCAATGGTGAAGTAGCTCACCGGGGCGAAGTCGTAGAGGTCGGTATACCTCTCCAACGCCGCCTCCAGCTCGTCGCGGGAGCGCTCCAGCTCGGCGTTCTGGAGCTCCAGCTCGATCTGGTGGACCTGGAGCTCGTGTTGCAGCCGGAGAGCGTCGGCCTCGGTTCGATCCGGGCCCGCCGCCTCGCGAGAGCGCAGCCTCTCCTCGGCACGTTTACGGAGGTCGCGCACCTGGTCCGCCGTCCGCGGCCTCGTCGGCGTCATGGGACGGTTCCTTCCGTTCTTGCGGCCCCCGCCCGGCGCAACCTCGCTTCGAGGGTCTTGGCCTGTGTGATGTCCAGGAAGGTCATCACCACGCCGTCGATCCGGTTGTCGACCGTCCGGTACGGGGAAATCCGGGTGCCGAACCAGCGATCCCCTTCGGCCGCGATCTGCTTCTCGGAGAAGACGAGGGTCCGCAGCACCTCGCGGACGTCGGCGACGAGCTCCGGATAGCGGAGGCTGCTCGCGACGTCGGTCAGCGGCCGGCCGACATCGCCGGGGATCAGCTTGAAGAGCCGGATCGCGCCGGTCGTGAACCTGCGGACGCGGAGATCGCCATCGAGGAAGACGGTGGCGATGTCGGTCGCGTTGAGGAGGTTGTTCAGGTCGTCGTTCGCCCGGGTCAGCTCGTCCATCCGGGCGATCTGCTCCGAGTTGACTGTCTGGAGCTCCTCGTTCAGCGACTGCATCTCCTCCTTCGAGGTCGTCAGCTCCTCGTTGGTCGACTGGAGCTCCTCGTTTGTGGACTGAAGCTCTTCGTTGGCGGACTTGAGCTCCTCCTGGGTGGTTTGCATCTGCTCGTGCATGGATTGCGTCTCCCGCCGGAGGGCCAGCAGCGCTTCCCGGGCCTCGTGGGCCTCTCGCTGAATTGCCGCTGCCACCGGGTTTCGGGACGCGCCCGAGGTGCGACCGGGGCCACGAAGCTCCTCGGGAGCCGCGTGAACGTCGGAGAAGACGATGAGGACGGTCCCGCGGAGAGCCTCGGGCTCGGACAACGAATGGATGGTGACGTCGACCCGCGCCGCCGTTTTCCCCGGTCCCAGCCGGACGCCGTGCAGGCGGCCCTCGCCGCCGCCGTGGGCGGCCCTGCGGAACGCCTCGGGAAGATCCGTGCGGAGCCCTTCGCGCGCCATGGCGAAGATGTTCCAGTTCGCCTTACCGGCGGCGGGCTCGAGGTACTTACCCGTCCTCCCGCTGACGAAGAGGATGTCGCCCTCCCCGTTCACGAGGACGGCCGCCGGGGAGAATCGCTGGAGCAGGACCTGGTCCGCGAGGGCCTGGAGGTCGGGGACCGTCTTCGACGCCGCCGCTGGTCGCTGCAGCGTGCTCCCGCCTGCCGCGGGGACGGCCGGGAATGGGACCGTGTCGAAGGGGACCTGTGAAGCGCCCCTGCGATAGATGCGGAACGTTCCGGCGAGGGGCGCGAAGAGCCCGGGCTGCCCGCCAGCCGTCTCCGCGCTGCCGAGGAAGAGGATGCCGCCCGGGTTGAGGGAGTAATGGAAGAGCGGCAGGAGCCGCTTCTGCAGGTCCGGTCCGAGGTAGATGAGGAGGTTCCGGCAGACGAGAATGTCCAGCCTCGTGAAAGGGGGATCCATGATGGCGTTCTGCGTCGCGAACGTCACCATGTCGCGGATCTCCTTTCCGATCCGGAAGGAGCCGTCTTCCTCCTCGACGAAGTAACGCTTCAAGCGTTCGGGGGAGAGGTCGGAGGCGATCCCGGAAGGGAAAAGCCCCTGGCGGGCCCGGGCAATCGCGTCGGGGTCGAGATCGGTAGCAAAGACCTGGAGCGTCGTGCTGGACCGGGGCTCGGCCCGCTCGAGCGCTTCGTGGAAGGCGATGGCCAGGGAGAAGGCCTCCTCTCCCGTCGAGCAGCCGACGCTCCAGGCCCGCAGGACGCCCCGTGGTGGCCGGTTCGACAGGAGGGGGGCGAGCGCCTCGTCCCGGAGCTGGTCCCACGCGGCCGGATCGCGGAAGAAGCTCGTCACGCCGATCAGGAGCTCCCGGAACAACAGCTCCACTTCCTGGAAGTTCTTCTGCAGGTAGTGGACGTATGTCGCGATCCGGTCGATCTGGTGGATCCCCATCCGCCGTTCGATCCGCCGGAGGACGGTGCTCCTTTTGTAGAGAGAAAAGTCGTGGCCTGTCCGTGCGCGAAGGAGGATGGCGATCTTCTCGAGCGAGCTCCGCTCGCCGTCCGGCAGGAGGGTCTCGGTCCGGCCGTGAAGAGGGGCGTGCCGAACGTAGGAGAGGATCTTTCCGGGGAGGGCGGCGACCGGAGCCACGACGTCGGCCAGGCCCGCCGCGATCGCGCTCCGGGGCATCGAGTCAAACTTCGCCGTGGACGGCTCCTGGACGAGGACGAGCCCGGCCGCCTCCTTGATCGCGCGCAGCCCGAGCGTCCCGTCGGCGCCCATCCCGGAGAGGATGACGCCAACGCTCCGTTCGTGGCAGTCGACGGCGAGCGACCTGAAGAAGAAGTCGATGGGGAGGCGCAGGCCGCGGGGGGCCGTCGGCTCGAAGAGGTGGAGCATGCCGTGGAGAAGAGACATGTCGCGGTTGGGAGGGATGACGTAGACGCCGTCGGGCTTCACCCGCTGCCGGTCTCGCACCTGGACGACCTTCATCGCCGTGGCGCGCTGGAGCAGCTCGGGCATCACGCCCTTGTGGGTCGGATCGAGGTGCTGCACGACGACGAACGCCATGCCGCTCCCCTCGGGGACGTGACGCAGGAATTCCTCGAGGGCTTCCAGGCCGCCGGCCGAGGCCCCGATCCCGACGATCGGGAACGAACTGTCCGCGACGGTCCCCTCGGGCTTCGGGACGGGCGGCCGGGCCCCGGACGTCCTCTTCCTTGAGGCTGTCGCTTCTCCAGGAGCCCTCCGTGGCGTCGGTCGCGCCTTCTTCGTCATGAGGTCCTTCCGTTCGGGTCGGCCCGGCATCCGGTGCGGGGGTACGAAACCAGTATGGACGAGTGGCGTTCGCCTTTGACCACCATTCCGGATCGTCAGGCCGCGTCCTGTCCTCGCGGGCTCACCGGTCATCTCTCCGTCTGCTCCTCTCCGTTTTCTCCGAAGCACGAACCGCGCCAGCACCCGGGGCGCGTCGCACGATTCGACGCCGGTACAAAGCCCCCCAAGGCCGGGAGAGTCCGGCCGGCGCGATTCAGCGCCCCGGACGCGAACGACGCGGTCTCATCGGCTGAGGGAAGGGGAGAGGGTGGAGGCAGCGACCTGGGTCGCCCTGAATCGTGATTCCGCAACGGTTCTCGTGCGATACGTCCTGACTCCCGAGGACGTCGCCGGACCTTTCGGGACGCTCCCGGTCGCGACAATCGACAGAGCGAAACCGAGCGCCCTGGGATTCGAATTTGGGATCGAAGACCTCGGCGAGAAGTTCCACGCGAGCCCGGGGCTTCTTCGGGAACTGAACCCCGGTGCCGCGTTCGATGTGGCGGAGGCAAAGATCCCGGTCCCGAACGTCGAGGGTGAGCCGCTCGTCAGGGGAGAGCCGCGGCCGGCCGGGGCAATCCCGGGCGGCCGCGGACGCTTCGGCTATGCCTTGCGCTTGACCAGCAAGAGCGCCCCGCCTGCGACGATGGCGCCCACGCCAGCCCAGATCGGGACGTTGACCGTTTCCTTGTCCTTTACGGAGAGCTCGAGGGGGCCGATCTTGGTGGAGTGGGTTTCCTTCGTGTAGGTGAAGCTGCCGTAGGCGAGGCCGAGGATGCCTCCCACGATCAGGACGATGGCCAGAATCTTCGATCCGTTCATTTCTGCTCTCCTCTGAGGGAACGACTATCGTTCGTTTCGGAAACCACAGGTCGGGTGTCTGGTCGGTTCCGATGACTGAAAAGCACGTCGCGTGCCAGCGGCCGCGACGGACTGCACCTCCGTGCCTACTCTCTTTCGGCCGTCTGCAGCTGGCACGGGAGCATTTCAATTCCGGATCTCGGCCAGATCCACTTCAGAAGGCTCCCGGCGTCCATCGGCCTGGCGATGAAGAACCCCTGGGCCACGTCCGCCCCGAGGCCCAAGAGCAGGTCCCAGTCTTCCTGCGTCTCGACGCCCTCGGCCACCGACGAGAGATGCAGTTTCGCCGCCATCTCGAGGCTCGACTCGAGGATGACGCTCGCCGATCTCTGCCGCGTGGCGTACGTGACGAAGGACCGATCGATCTTGAGCTCGGTGAAGGCGATCCGCGTCAGCTGCTGCATCGACGAGTAGCCCGTTCCGTAGTCGTCGATCGAGAGGCCGAAGCCCTTCATGCGCAGCCGCGAGAGATTCTCGAGGACCTTCCCGGTGTCGGTCGTCGTCGCGGACTCGGTGATCTCGAGCACCATGTGCCGCGGCTCGAGGCTCTCCGAGCGCACGATCTCCGTCAGGCGCTCGGCAAGGCCGACGTCGGCCAGCGACCTGACAGACAGGTTCACCGACACGGTCACGTCCAGCCCGCTCGCTCGCCGCCACTCCCGGCAGAATGCGGCCGACTTCCTCACGATGACCCGGGTCAGCGCGTCGATCAGGCCGTGATCCTCCATCGGCGTGATGAAAGCGTCCGGGGCCACGATTCCCCGGCTCGGATGGCGCCAGCGTGCGAGCGCTTCGGCGCCCTCGAGTTGCCCGGTCTGAAGCTCCACCTGCGGCTGGAAGAAGGGCTCGAACTCGTCCTTCCTCAGTCCTTCCTCGAGCTCCTCCGGGGTGAACGGCGGGCACGCCGTCCCCGGCGGGCTCAGGCCCGGCAGCAGCGGCTCGTGGCGACGGATCAGCGCATCCAGCTTCGCCGGCGTGACCGGCTTCTCGATGACGCCGAGGATCCTGACGCCGTAGGCTCTCGTCATCGTCTCCACCGAAGCGAGCAAAGATTCTTCCAGGGCGCTCGCGAGGATGATCGAGACCGGGAGTCCCGCCTCACCCAGGTGCCGCATGAACTCCATTCCGTCCATGCCCGGCATGTCGAGATCGCTGATGATGATGTCGACCGCGGCGTCCGGCGCCAGGGCGATCTTCAGGGCGGCCCGGCCGTCGGGGGCGCCAACGACCTTCGTGGCGCCGAGACCTGCCAGGATCTTCAGGAGCACGTGCCTCTGGAAAGGGTGATCCTCGACCGCCAGGAAGCTCAGGTCGGCGATGCGCATACCACATCCTCGCAATAGGCGTTCAGACGGTTCAGCTCCCGGTGGAACGCTTCCATGTTCGTCTCGACCGCGTTGCGGTCGTTCGCGCGGCTGGCACGCTCCAGGCGCTCGCACGCGGTGGCCAGCGCGTCCGCCCCGACCGTCCGGGCCGCACCCTTCATGCGGTGGGCCGCGCGTGTCACGTGTTTCCGGTCGTGCGCGCTCACGGCGGCCTCGAGCATGGCGGCGTCCACGTCGTTGACGCGCCGGAACTCCGCCAGAAGCTCGAGCTCGGCAGCCTCGTCGCCGCCGGAAATCGCGCCGAGCACCGTGCGGTCGAGAGGAGCGGGCGGATCCGAAACCGGCAGCCACTGGTCGAGCTTTTTCGCCAGCTCCATGAGCTGGACCGGCTTGGGGAGGTAGGCGTCCATGCCGGCTGCGAAGCAGGCCTCGGCCTCACCCCCCAGGACGTTCGCCGTGCAAGCGACGATCGGGATGCGCCGCCCCCCGGCCGCGCCCTCGAGGCCGCGGATGAAGCGAGTGAGCTCGTAGCCGTTCATCTCGGGCATGTTGCAGTCGGTGATGACCATCCCGAAGCGCCGGGACTTCCACTTCTCAAGCGCCTCGGCGCCATTCTCGGCGCACTCGGACGCGAACCCGAGCATGTTCACCTGACGAGCGAGGATCGAGCGGTTCGTGGGATGGTCGTCGACGAGCAGGACGAGCGTCCCCTCGGTCTCGGCCTGGGCGAGGGTCGGAGCCCGTCGGCGGGTGCGGGCGAGAGTGCTCAGCCATTCTCCGTTGTGGATCGAGTCGGGCGGCGCGACCTCTTTCGGATCGGCGCTCGCGAGCGAGAGCTCGAGGCTCATGCTCGTGCCCTCGCCGACCTGGCTGACCATCTGGATGGTGCCCCCCATGATCACTGCGAGCCGCTGGCAGATCGTCAGGCCGAGGCCGGTACCGCCGGTTCGGGGCGAGGCCGAGTCCGTGGCCTGAACGAACGGCTGGAACAGATTCGTCTGGTTCTGGGTGGAGATACCGGCGCCGGTGTCCTTCACCGAGAACCGGATCCGATCTCTTCCGGGGGATCGCTCCACCAGCTCCGCCTCGATCGAGATCTGGCCGTCGGTCGTGAACTTGAGCGCGTTGCTGACGAGGTTGTTGAGGATCTGGCGGAGCCGCATCGGGTCGAACATGTACGCGAGGCCGATCCGCGGGTCGACGCGGCTCTCGAGGAGAAGGCCCTTGCTGCTGGCGTTCCCGGAGTAGATGTTACGCACGGCCTCGACCGCCGCCTGGATGGAAGCAGCCTCAGGGCGTACTTCCAGCTTGCCCGCCTCGATCTTGGAGAGATCCAGGATGTCGTCGATGATTCGCTGCAGGGTCGTGCCCGATTCCCGTACGACCTCGAGCATCGTGAGCTGCGCGGGGTCGAGGTTCGTCAGGCTGAGCAGCTCGAGCATTCCCAGGACACCGTTCATCGGCGTGCGAACCTCGTGGCTCATCGTGGCCAGAAAGACGCTCTTGGCGCGGTTGGCGTCCTCGGCGGCACCCTTCTGCCGCTCGGCGTCCTTGAGCACAGTGAGGTCCCTGATTGCCACGGTGATCAGGATTCCCTCGGTGCTCTCCAGTCGGCTCAGCATGATCTCGATCGGGAATCGGGTCCCGTCCTTCCGTCTCCCGGACAGCTCGAGTCCTGCGCCGACCTGCTGCGCGAGCGCCTCCGCGGGGCTTCGCGTGCCGTCGGCGATGAGGCGTTCCGCAAAGCCCTCCGGGATGATGTTCCTCACCTGCTGCGCCACGAGCTCGTCGCGGCGGTACCCGAACTGCGTCTCTGCCTGGACGTTCAGGAAGACGATCTGGCCGGCCTGGTTGACCACGACCATCGCGTCCGGGGCCGCTTCCATGAGCCCGCGGTACCTGTTCTCCATCTGCTCCAGGAGCCTCTCCGCGGTCCTGCGCGCGCTGAGGTCCCTGATTGACGCGGTGACCAGGATTCCTTCGGCGCTCTCCAGGGGGCTCAGCATGATCTCGATCGGGAACCGGCTCCCGTCCTTCCGTAGCCCGGAGAGCTCGATTCCGGTCGCGATATGTTGAGCCAGCGCCTCTGTGGCGCTTCGGGACCGGTCGGCGATCAGCCGTTCCGCGAAGCCGTCCGGGATGATGTTCTTCACGGGTTTCCCGAGGAGCTCGTCGCGGTGGTAGCCGAACTGCTTTTCCGCCTGGACGTTCAGGAGGACGATGCCGCCCTTCTCGTCCACTACGACCATCGCTTCCGGAGCCGCCTCGAGGAGTCCGCGGTACTGTCCCTGCGTCCGGGCGGTGTACTTTGCCGCTTCCGCTTCGTGCAGGGCTTCTTCCAGCTCCTTTTGCGCGGTGATATCGGCCCAGTAGCCGTTCCAGAGGAGGCTGCCATCGGGCTCCCGCCTCAAGGATGCACAGGAGCGCATCCATCTCGGCTCGCCCTGCGCGGGCCGGATACGGAAGTCGACGAGCAGAGGCTCGAGCGAACCTGCTGCCGTCTCGAGGGCCGCAACCACCGCGGGCCTGTCGTCTTCGAGAACGTATTCCCAGAAGGTGGCCGGAGAGCGGAGGAGGGCCTCCCGGTCCATACCATAGAGCCGGCCGACGGACTGGCTCACGAACTCGAAGCGCGGGCGCGAGATGTCTCCGGGCCCGGAACGGCACTTGTAGACCGCGCCTGGAAGGCTCTCGACCATGTCCGCCAGCTTCAGCTCGGCACGATCGCGTGTCCTCACCTGCACGACGAATGCGACGAAACCGAGAAGAACGAGACCCATCAGGAGGGCGGCGGTGAAGGCGGTCACGGCAGGGACAACGGGAGGTCGCTCGTCCGCGCGGCGAACCGCGAGCAGGCGCAGCTCCTCCTGCTGCATCTCTCCCGTCAGGGCATAGACCTGCGCGCTCGCCCTCTGTCCGACTCCGGCGGAGACGTACGCGGTCGCAATTCCGGTTCTCTCGCTACTGCGCCTGCCCACGACCTCCCTCATGGCCGAGTCGCGGGCCACGATCAGCTCATCGAGGTGGAGCGCCCTGAGCTGCTGTTCCGCTCGGTCCGAGGTGAGGAGACGGACGGAACGGGCGGCCTTGGCGGCTCCCGCCAGCGCCTGGTCCCGTTCGAACAGGTCGGCGGACCGGCCGGAGAGGAGGTAGGCGAGCTGGGCGGACTCCGCGCGGCCGACCTGCTCGTTGATCTGGTCGATGGTCCGAATGACCTCCAGGGTGTGACGGACCCAACGCGATGGGCCCCTCGCCTGGACGTCGAAGCTGTGAAGCGCCCATCCCATGGCCACTATTCCCATCGCGGCAGTGCCGAGCGCGATGTAAGTGAGGTACTTCAGCGCAAGGCGTTTCACCTGCGTGCCCTCGCAAGGAGGTCGGTGATGGCCAGGGATCGTGCCGTTCCGTTCATTGGGAAGCCCTTTCGGCTCCAGAGGGCGCCTCGCAAGACGGCCGCCACTCCGGTCGTGGGGCGGGGGATGGCGGTTCCTGGCTTCGCCGACCTCCAGCGCCAGCCCGCGAGATCGCGCCCTTGGGGAATCCTTGTAGGAAGTACAAGCGGTGTGGAAAAAGAGGAACACCGCCCCGGGCCTCTCCGGCCTCTTTCGAATCCATGGCAAGGCGTCCGGGAACTATCATCCGAGACCGCATGGAGGTAGTGATGAGGTCTCTTCTTGCAACCCTGGGGACCGTCGCGACGGCGGCCGTTCTTCTGGCGGGGCCGGCGGCGGCGCAGCAGCCCGGCGACGATCCCTTCCTGTGGCTCGAGGACGTCCAGGGAGAGAAGGCCCTGACCTGGGTCCGGCAGCAGAACGAGAAGTCGACGAAGGTGCTCGAGGCGCGCAAGGAGTATCGGCCGATCTTCGCGCGGACGCTCGAGATCCTCGACTCGAAGGACAAGATCCCCTCGCCCGAGCTCCTCGGGGAGACCGTCTACAACTTCTGGCAGGATGACACCCACGAGCGGGGCCTCTGGCGCCGCACGTCGCTGGCGTCGTACCGGACGGCGGCCCCGCAGTGGGAGACCGTCCTCGACGTCGATGCGCTCGCGAAGGCGGAGGGCAAGGCCTGGGTCTTCCACGGCGCGAGCTGCCTCGCTCCGGCGTATGCACGCTGCATGGTCAGCCTCTCGCCCGGGGGTTCCGACGCCTCCGTCCAGCGCGAGTTCGACACGCGGACGAAGGCGTTCGTCCCGGGCGGCTTCTCCCTCCCGGAGGCGAAGTCGAACGTCGGGTGGCGGGACGAGGAGACGCTCTGGGTCGGGACGGATTTCGGACCGGGATCGCTCACCGTCTCCGGCTATCCCCGGATCGTGAAGCTCTGGAAGCGCGGGACGCCGCTCTCGGCGGCCCGGACGATCTTCGAGGGGAAGGCCGAGGATGTCGCCTCCGGCGCCTCCAGCTCGATCCTCAGCGACGGCCGGTACGACGTCGTCGCACGGACCCCGGCCTTCTACCGCCAGGAGATGTTCCTATTCCTGGGTGACCGCCTCGTAAGGCTCGACGTGCCCGAGGACTGCCAGCCGCGGGGCTTCTTCCGCGATCGGCTCCTCCTCTCGCTCCGGAGCGACTGGGCGGCCGGAGGGAAGACGTACCTGACGGGCTCCCTCCTCGCAGTGCCCGTTGACGGCCTCCTGCGGGGTGCGCCCCGCCCCGAAGTGCTCTTCGAGCCGGCCCAGCGTGTCTCCCTGGCGAGCGTGCAGCGGACGCGGGACCACGTCCTCGTCCAGACGCTCGACAACGTGCGCAGTCGCATCATCGCTCTCGGGCTCGAGGGGGACGCGTGGAAGCGTTCCGAGGTGCCGACGCCCGGGGTGGGCACCGCGTCGTTCTCGGCGACGGACGACACCACCGAAACGTTCTTCTTCACTTACCAGGACTTCACGACCCCCTCGTCGCTCTGGCTCGTCGAAGGCGGCAAGGAGCCCGTGAAGGTCAAGTCGATGCCGGCCTTCTTCGACGCGACGGGAATGAAGACCGAGCAGCTCGAGGCGACGTCGAAGGACGGCACGAAGATCCCGTACTTCGTCGTGACTCCGAAGGGATTCAAGGCCAACGGCAACGCGCCGGCGCTCCTTTACGCTTACGGCGGCTTCGAGGTGTCGCAGGTTCCGCGGTACAGCGGCGCGATCGGGTCGGCCTGGCTTTCGCGCGGCGGCGTCTACGTCCTCGCCAACATTCGTGGGGGTGGCGAGTTCGGTCCCGCCTGGCACAAGGCGGCCGTCAAGGCAAACCACATCCACAATTTCGAGGACTTCGCCGCGGTGGCCCAGGACCTGATCGCGAGAAAGATCAGCTCGCCGCGGCGTCTTGGAATCATGGGAGGCTCGCAGGGGGGGCTTCTCGTCGGCGGGACGTTCACTCTCTACCCGGAGCTTTTCAACGCCGTCGTGGCCCAGGTGCCTCTCGCCGACATGCGCCGGTTCAGTCACCTCCTCGCCGGGGCGAGCTGGATGGCCGAGTACGGTGACCCGGACAAGCCGGAGGACTGGGCGTACATCCAGACGTGGTCGCCATACCAGCTGCTAAAGGCGGACGCAAAGTATCCGACGCCGTTCTACTGGACGAACACTCGCGACGATCGTGTCCACCCCGCTCACGCCCGGAAGATGGTGGCGAAGATGGAAGCGCAGGGGCATCCTGTCTACTACTTCGAGAACACGGAAGGCGGGCACGGGAGCGGCGCCGTGAACAAGCAGACGGCCAGGGTCACAGCGCTCCAGTACGCCTACCTCTGGATGATGCTGCGCTGAGCGCCACCGTGGGCGGCCCCGGGGGCCGCCCACGGCCGCTTGCCGGTCGACCGATGACGGACGCCCGCCACACACGATCCAGGCACCTCAGAGGCCTTGGCAGGCTGACTGCGGAGGCGACGCTCGGGCTGACCGAGCTCGTCGAAGCGCTCCATCGAACGATCTCGGCGGCTCCGGGAGCGCTCGGCCCGGCACCCGCCGGGCCGGTGAGAGGAATCCCCGGCCTGGTCTACGGCAAGGTCCGTGGCGCGACTCGGCTCGTGAGCGGCGGCGCCGATGCCGCCCTCGACAAGCTCGCCCCGCTCCTCGGCGAGCTGAAGCCCTCGCCCCGTCGGGACGTTCTCCTCGCTGTCCTCAACGGCGTCCTGGGCGACCACCTCGAGGCGAGCGGGAATCCCCTCGCGACGCCGATGCATCTGCGGCAGAACGGAGCGGCTCTCGGAGCCAACGCACGCTTCCGGGATTTCGCCACGGCCGCGGCTGTCGGCCCCGGCTCCGATTCCGCCTCCCCGGTGCCTCTGCGGCGGCTCGTGCTGCTGGTGCACGGCCTCTGCATGAACGAAGCCGCCTGGAACCGGGAGGGCAACGACTACGGTGCCGCTCTGGAGCGCGACCTCGGCTTCGCGCCGGCGTACCTCCGCTACAACACGGGCCGCCACGTCTCGATCAACGGCCGCGAGCTGGCAGGGCTTCTCGAGACGTACCTCGCCGCCGGACCCGTCCCGCGGCAGGAGGTCGCGATCGTGGCGCACAGCATGGGCGGGCTCGTCACGCGCAGCGCCCTGCACTACGCGGCCGAGGCCGGGCACGCCTGGCCCCGGCTCGTTGGGACGATCGTCTTCCTCGGCACTCCGCATCACGGGGCACCGTGGGAGCGCGCCGGGAACGTCTTCCAGGCGACCCTGGGCGTGAGCCCCTACTCGCTTCCGTTCGCGCACCTCGGGAAGATCCGGAGCGCCGGGATCACCGACCTGCGTCACGGGAGTCTCCTCGACGACGACTGGGACGGGCACGATCGCTTCGGGCACGGCGGCGACAACCGGCATCCGGTGCCGCTGCCCCCGGCCGTCGCCTGCTACGCCGTTGCGGCCTCGACCGCAAGCGAGCCGCCGGCCCACGGACGCCGGCTCGCCGGCGACGGCATCGTTCCCGTCGAGAGTGCGCTCGGCCACCACCGCGACCCGGAGAGGACGATTCCCTTCCCTCCGGAACGGACCTGGATTGCGCGCGGGATGAACCACTACGATCTGCTCGGGAAGCCGGCGGTCTACGAGCGGATCAGAGAGTGGCTGGGGGACGGGACGGGCGCTGCCCGCGACTGAGACGGCCTGCGTCCTGCAGCGCGTCGTCACCATCGGGCTCATCGGCCCGCGGAGCGGGTGTGGCTGTACGAGGCGGAGCCTCTCCGGCGAGAATCCGTGCTCCCGACGTCCGTTCGATCCGGAGGACCACCTGACGACCACAGACCTCGGAGCACTGTTCGGCTCGATCGACATCTACCTTTTCGACCAGCTCCTGCGCGGGCGAATCGTCCCGGGAATGCGCGTCCTCGACGCCGGGTGTGGCCGCGGTCGTAACCTCGTCTTCTTCCTTCGGGAGGGTTACGAGGTGCTCGCGCTCGACCCGGATCCGGCCGCGATCGAGGCCGTTCGTGCTCTTGCGAGGCGGCTCGCGCCCTCTCTCCCGGAGGCGAGTTTCCGGCAGGAGGCGGTCGACGCAAGCAGCTTCCCGGACGGATGCGCGGACGTCGTCCTTTCGAACGCCGTCCTCCACTTCGCGCGGGACGAGGCGCACTTCCTCGCCAAGCTCCGCGGGGCGTGGCGACTGCTGATGCCGGGCGGGCTTTTCTTCTGCCGTCTCGCCTCGTCGATCGGGATGGAGAGCCTGGTCCGGCCGCTCGGTGGCCGGCGCTTCAGGCTTCCCGACGGTACGGAGAGGTTCCTCGCGGACGAGGCGTTCCTCGTGTCGCTCGCGGCGGAACTCGGCGGAGCGCTCCTCGACCCGATCAAGACGACCGTGGTCCAGGGCCAGCGCTGCATGACGACCTGGGTCCTTCGGAAGCGATCCGCGGGGCAACTTGCGTGACGGCGGCCGTCGTCAGAGCCGCGCGGCTCGCCCTTGGTCTCCTTTTCACCGCGACGGGGATCGGGGGCTTTCTCGGTCTCCTCCCGCTCGCGCCGCCGCACGCGTTCCAGGTGATCCTCCTCGAGAGCGGCTGGATGCGGGCCGTGAAGGCGATCGAGCTGGGAGCGGGGGTGCTGCTCCTCCTGTCTCTTATACACATCT
>DIAY01000298.1:0-6965 GCA_002414905.1 Holophagales bacterium UBA5066
AGATGTGTATAAGAGACAGGGGATCAGCTACATGATCGGCGCGGAGGTTCCGGCCGTCTTCATGAACGTCATGCGCGGCGGACCCGGCCTCGGCAACATCGCCCCGGAGCAGGCCGACATCAAGCTCTGCTGCCGCGGCCTCGGTCACGGCAACACCCACGCCATCGTCCTCACCCCGTCGACACCCCAGGAGATGCTCGACCTGACGATGCTGGCGTTTGACCTCGCCTTCAAGTACCGCAATCCCGTCGTCATCGCCTCCGACGGCTACCTCGGCCAGATGACGGGCAAGGTCTCGCTCCCCGCGTCGATGGTGAAGCCCGGGATCCCGGCATGGAGCGTCTGGGGCGACAGGGACCACCGGCGCAACCTCATCTCGTCGATCTACCTCGCCGAGACCGACCTCGAGGCGTGGAACGTTCACCTCAACGAGAAGTACGAGGCGATGAAGGTCGAGCAGCGCGCCGACCTCTACATGTGCGACGACGCCGAAGTCGTCCTCGTCGCCTGCACCACCCCCTCGCGGATGGCCAAGGGCGCGGTCGGCGCGCTCCGCGCACAGGGGATCAAGGCGGGGCTCTTCCGCCCGATCACCGTCTGGCCCTTCCCGATCGAGAAGTTCAAGACCGTCCTGCCGAACGCGAAGCGGATCGTCGTCGTCGAGGCCTCCAACGGTCAGCTCGAGGACGAGTTGAGGCTTGCGCTCTCGAATGCCGGAATCCGCGATTACCCGGAGATCGAGCACGTGCGTCACTTCGGAGGCGTCCTCCCCCAGCTGGAGGAGATCGTCGTGAAGGTCGCCGCGGGACAGGAGGTGACCGTATGAGCACGACGTCCTTCTACGGCAAGTTCGACCGCCACTCGCACGGCGAGGGCCTCAAGGGGCACGCGACCCACTACTGCCCCGGCTGCGGCCACGGCCTCGCCCACAAGTACCTCGCCGAGGCGATCGACGACCTCGGTATCCAGGACCGCACCGTCGCCGTCTCGCCGGTCGGCTGCTCGGTCTTCCTCTACTACTACTTCGACGTCGGCAACACTCAGGCCCCGCACGGCCGGGCCCCCGCGGTCGCCATCGGCCACAAGCTCGCGAACCCCGACTCGATCGTCATCTCCTACCAGGGCGACGGCGACCTGGCTTCCATCGGCCTCGCCGAGATCGTTTCCACGGCACAGCTCGGGATCCCGATCACGGTCATCTTCATCAACAACGCGATCTACGGGATGACGGGCGGGCAGATGGCCCCGACGACCCTGATGGGCCAGCGAACCGCCACGAGCCCCGACGGCCGGACGAGCTTCACGGGCATGCCGATGAAGATGGCCGAGCTGATCGCGGGCCTCGATGGCCCGGTCTACGTCGAGCGCGTCGCCCTCTTCAACCCCAAGCAGAGGAACCGCGCCAAGAAGGCGATCCACAAGGCGCTCCAGATCCAGGTCGAAGGACGCGGATTCGCGTTCGTCGAGGTCCTCGCCGAGTGCCCGACCCACCTGAAGATGACCCCCGAGGAGTCCGAGAAGTGGGTCGAGGAGGCGATGCTTCCGGTCTTCCCGCTCGGCGTGAAGAAGGACGAGACGCGCGAGCCCTGGTGGGATATCACGAAGCCGACCTTCGAGGTGCCGCGCGTCCTGAGGGAGATCGGCGCCGGCGAGGAGAAGGCTCCCCGCTTCTGCACCGCGTTCCCGTCTCACGTCGCCCCGCACGACATTTCGCTCAAGCTCGCGGGCTCGGGCGGCGACGGCGCGCAGACGGCGGCGATGCTCATCGTCCACGCCGGCATCAACGAGGGCTTCGACGCGACGCACATCCCGGCTTATGGCCCCGAGTCGCGCGGCGGAACGTCGTACGCCGACGTCCACGTGGCCGACGGCGAGGTTCTCTCCCCCGCCTCGCCCAGGCCCCACGTTCTCATTGCCTTCAACATGCCGAGCCTCGTCAAGTTCGGGCCGGACGTCCTCCCGGGCGGCACGATCATCTACGACAGCTCGATCATCACCGACTACACGCCGGTACGTGCCGGCGTGAAGCTCGTCGGCGTCCCGATGTCGGAAATCGCCAAGGACCTCGGCAAGGTGATGGTGAAGAACATCGTCGCCCTCGGCGCCCTGCAGGCCGTCACCGGCATGTTCCCGAAGGAGACGTTCCTCACCGCGGTCCGGCGAGCTCTCAAGGAAAAGGCCGCCATGATCCCGATGAACGAAAAGGCTTTCGAGCTGGGCGCCAAGGCAGCTTCCGGGGTCCTCGTCTCTTGAGCGGCCCCGTGCAGGTCACGCTCACCCCGGAGGAGTGGAACCTCGTCTCCGCTCTTCGCAACATCCCGGCGAGCCCGCTCAAGGAGCGAATCGACGCCCTCCTCGGCGATCTCGTCAAGTTCGCCGCCGACCCGAAGTGCTCCGAATCGCAGGGGGACGGCGTCCCCTGCACGAACACGAGCGGCGACTGCGAGTCGTGTCGTCGCGTGACCGACCTGATCGACCTCCTGCGGCGCCGCATCACCGCGCCGTAACCTCCCCGAGCGAGAGGTTTCTCCCGCCCGCCGGTCCCGGACCGGCGGGCGGGATCGTTTTGGCGGCGCCCTCAAAGACGTTGACACGGAACGACTGTGCGACCATATTCCCGGCCAACGGATGCCTAGGGGTGGCCGGGATTCCGGCCTGAGAGCAAACCCTCGAACCTGATCCGGGTCATACCGGCGAAGGGAACGGCAAACGGAAGCGGGTGCTTCCGCAAACCTCGAGAGTCCCCGACAGATCCGCTTCGATCCCCGCGTCCGACGCGCGGAGAGGGAGGCGCTTCCATGACCCGAGTCCCGAAGACGAAACCGAGACCCTTCGCCGCTGCCCTGCTCGCAACGCTGTTCGCCGCTGGCGCCCCTGCGCCCGCCGAGACTCCGCAGCGACCCGTCGTCCCCGGCGCGGCCGCGGAGTCGCTGGTCCCGCCCGGGCCTTCCGCTGCCGCGGAAGAGGCTCCCCCGCCACTCCCCCGCCGCGTCGAGGAGATCGTCGTCCAGGCCGTTCGGGCCGACGCCGACACGCCCATCACGAAGACGGACGTGCCGCGCGAGGAGATCGCGAAGAAGAACGCCGGGCAGGAGATGCCCGCGCTCCTCGCGGAGCTCCCCGCGATGACGTACACCTCCGACACGGGTCTCGGCAACGGCTACTCCGGCATCTCGATGCGCGGTATCGGCCCGACGCGGATCAACTTCACGCTCGACGGCGCTCCCCTCAACGAGCCGGAGGACTCGACCCTCTACTTCGTCGATTTCGCCGACCTCGCGACTTCTGTCGAGAGCATCCAGGTGCAGCGCGGCGTCGGTACGTCCGCCGCGGGCGTTGCGAGCTTCGTCGGCTCGGTGAACTTCGCGAGTCTCGACCTCGCCGAGAAGCCGGAGCTGACCGCTCGGCTCGTCCTGGGCTCCTTCGGGGCGCAGCGGGTCACCGCAGGCTACCAGCTCGGCCGGCTCGGCGACTCCGGCGTGAAGGCCTACGTCCGCGCCTCCTGGCAGGAGACGGACGGCTTCCGCGACAACTCCGCCCTCGAGCAGCGGAGCGTCTACGCGGGGCTCTCGCACGAGAACGAGAAGGGCTACTTCAAGCTCTTCGGCTTCCTCGGCCGCGAGCAGTCGCAGTCGGCCTACTACGCCGTGGAGCCCCGGGTCCTCGAGGAGGACCTCGCGTTCAACCCCCTCGGCCCCGACGAGAGGGACGCCTTCGGACAGCAGTTCGTCCAGGCGCAGTACACGCGCTTCCTCTCGGAGACGACGAGCCTGGCGGGGCAGCTCTACGTCAACGACGCCGGGGGCTGGTACCGCCTCCGCAGCTCGTCCACGGGCGAGCTGCGCGAGTACGGCCTCGACTGGACGAACCTCGGCGCGGCGCTGACCCTGAAGACGACGCTCGGTCCGGTCGGCCTGACGTGGGGCGTCCATGGGAGCGACTTCGGCAGCACACGCACGCGTGACGTCGTCGACGCCGGAAGGGACTGGCTCAACCACGGCGCCAAGAGCGAGGCGTCGACCTTCGTCAAGCTCGCCCGCGACGCGGGGCCGTGGCACCTCTACGGAGACCTGCAGCTCCGCTGGGCGCGCTTCCGCTACGAGGGAGACGTCGCCGTCGACCCGGTCTCGTGGACGTTCCTCAACCCGAAGCTCGGCGCACGGCGCGACCTCGGCCGGGACCTCTCCGTCTACGCCTCCGTCGGCATGACGAGCCGCGAGCCCGGCCGCGGGGATCTCCTCTACGGCGAGGAGAACATCTCCGTTCCCCACGACCTCGACGAGGTGAGGCCCGAGAGGGTCGTCGCCGTCGAGCTCGGAGCGGCGATTCGCAGAGGCCCCGTCACGGCGCAGCTGAACCTCTACGACATGGAGTTCGAGGACGAGATCGCCCTCACGGGCGAGCAGTCGGAGGTGGGGCTCTCGATCCGGCGGAACGCGGATCGAAGCTTCCGTCGCGGTCTCGAGTGGGACCTCGGGTGGCGCCCGCGACCCGAGGTCGCCGTCCGCCTCACGGGAAACTGGAGCTGGAACCGGATCCGTTCCTGGACCCAGTTCTACGACGTCTTCGACGAGGCGGGCGCGTGGGTCGGGGCGACGAGCCGGACGTACGCCGACGTCGAGCCGGTCCTCTCGCCCCCGTTCGTCGGAAACCTCTCGGTCGAGGGGTCGCCGCTGAGGTGGCTCACGCTCGGAGCGGCGGCGCGCTACGTGGCGCGCTCCTTCCTCGACAACACGAACGGCGAGAGCCTCGCAACTCCCGACTGGTGGAAGCTGGACGTCTCGGCGACCCTGGATCTCTCCCCGCTTCTGAAGACCGGCAAGCCGCGCCTCCGCCTCTCCGTCGACAACCTCCTCGACGACCGCCGCATCTGGCCGGGCGGCTACAGCTGGCTCTATGCGACGCGAAACGCGGCGGGCGCCGAGACCGTGGGCGGAATCCCTTACTATTTCCCCATGGCGACGCGGAACGTGACGGCCGTCCTCGACCTGGGGTTCTGACCTGAACGCGTACGAGGTCGCCGGCTTCCTCACGGGAATCCTCGCCGTCTGGCTGACGGCGAAGGAGAGCCCCTGGTGCTGGCCCGCGGGGATCGTCAACGTCAGCCTCTACGCGGTCGTCTTCTGGCAGGCGAAGCTCTACGCGGACATGGGCCTTCAGGGCGTCTTCTTCGCCGTCTGCCTGTACGGCTGGTGGGAGTGGCTCCACGGGGGCGCGGGCGGGGGCCGGCTCTCCGTTTCTCGCGCGTCGCGGCGCTCCCTCGCGGCGCTCGCAGCCGCCGGCGTCGCATTCGCGGCCGTCCTCGGCGTCGCCCTCCACCGCGGCACCGACGCCGCGTTCCCGTTCATCGACTCCACGCTCGCCTCCTTCAGTCTCGTCGCGCAGTGGCTCCAGTCGGTGAAGAAGGTCGAGACGTGGTGGTTCTGGATCGCCGTCGACGTCGGTTACGTCGGGATGTACCTCGCCAAGGGGCTCTGGCTGACGGCGCTTCTCTACGCGATCTTCCTCGTTTTGTGTGTCGTCGGCCTGAGAGACTGGAAACGATCCCTCTCTTCGGTGGCAGAGCCGGGACCGGCCTCCGGCCCCGCCACGGAGGCGTCGTGAAGCCTCTCCGCGCCGTCGTCACCGGCTCCGAGTGCACCGGGAAAACGACGCTTGCGCAGGCCCTTGCCGACCGCTTCGGGGCCCCCTGGATCCCCGAGTACTGCCGTGGTTACCTCGACGCGAAGGGGGCGCCCCTCGGCCCGGAGGACGTCGAGCCGATCGCGAGAGAGCAGATCGCCGAGGCCGATGCGGCCGAGGCGCGGGCAACGGACCTCGTCGTCCTCGACACCGACCTCGTCTCGACCGTCATCTACGCCCGCCACTACTACGGCTCGTGTCCGGCGTGGGTCGAGGAGGAGTCGCGCCGGCGCCGCGCCGGCCTCTACCTGCTCTGCGCTCCCGACCTCCCGTGGGAGCCGGACGGGCAGCGCGACCGAGGCGACCTGCGCGGCGCGATGCACCGCCTCTTCGCCGAGGAGCTCGAGCGCGCCGGAGCCGACGTCCGGCCCGTCGCGGGACTCGGAGCGACCCGGCTCGAGGCCGCCGTCGAGGCCGTCCGGGCAGCCCTGAGGCGGGGGCTCCCCTGGGGACGGCCCGCCGGTTAGACTCCCACCGAACCACACCCACGGACCGGAGAGAACGAATGGAAGGTCTCGGCGCCGACCGGGCTTCGCCCAGCGCACGCACAGGAAGAGAGGCGCCGCAGGGAGCTCCCGGGCGCCCGGAACGACGGACCAGACGAACGGCCGGCACTGTCCGGCCGCAAGGAGACACCATGATGCGTCATCGCCTCGCCGCCCCGCTCCTCGCCATGGCCCTTCTCGCCGCGGCCCTCCCAGCCCGCGCGGAGAAGTGGGTCTTTCTCGGCCAGCGGCACGTCACAGACCGCGCAGAGCGCGACTCGGTCGAGGTGACGGCCTCGGAGGGCTCCTTCGACGCGATCCAGATCCGGGTGAAGCGCTCGCCCGTCAGGTTCTACGACGTGACGGTCGTCTACAGCGTCGGCACGTCGGACGAGCTCGAGCTGAAGGACGTCATCCCGGCGAACGGGAAATCGCGCGTGATGGACCTGCGAGGAGGGAACCGGCTCGTCCGAAGAATCAACTTCACCTATGAGGCGAAGTCGCTCGGCCGGCGCGGGGCGATCGTCGAAGTCTACGGGCGCCGCTGAGAAGCGCCGACATGAGCAGGACCGCGAAGCTCTCCAGGGCCTATCGCGTCGAGAGCGGCAAGGGTTTCCGTCTGAAGTCCCTCGACCCGGGCGACACCGGGGGCCTGAAGCTCGAAAAGGACCACGCGGCCGAGCTCCTCGACAAGGGTGTCGAGCTCCTCGCCGCCCTCCAGGACAAGCTCTACGCCCAGGACGAGCGCGCCCTGCTCCTGGTCTTCCAGGCGATGGACGCGGCCGGCAAGGACGGGAC
>DIAY01000298.1:7190-15507 GCA_002414905.1 Holophagales bacterium UBA5066
TTCAACCGCTCGTACTACGAGGAGGTCCTCGTCGTGAAGGTCCACCCGCAGATCCTCGCCGGCCAGAAGCTCCCGCCCGAGGTCGTGACGAAGCAGGTGTGGAAGGAGCGATACGAGGACATCGCCTCGTTCGAGCGCTACCTCTCCCGCAACGGTGTCGTCGTCGTGAAGTTCTTCCTCAACGTGTCGAAGGAAGAGCAGAAGAAGCGCTTCCTCGACCGGCTCGTGCAGCCCGAGAAGAACTGGAAATTCGCCCTCGGCGACGTCGCGGAACGCAGGCAGTGGGATTCCTACATGGAGGCTTACGAGGCCGCGATTCGCGCTACGGCCACGCCTCACGCTCCGTGGTACGTCGTTCCCGCCGACAACAAATGGTTCACGCGGCTCGTCGTCGCTTCGGCGGTGATCGACGCGCTCGAGAAGATGGACCTCGCCTACCCGACGGTCGACGAGGCGAAGAAGTCCGAGCTCGCGAAGGCGAGGGCGGAGCTCGAGGCCGAGAAAGACTGACGACCGGCCTCAGGCGTGGAGCTCGACGACGTCCCGGTCGGAGAGGACGTGGTGCCGGTCGACCTGCTGCCCGTCGAACTTCGCATGCCCCCAGATCCGCGCAAATCGAAGGGCCGCCGCGACGTCCTTGTGGACCCGTCCGGCGAGTTGGTTCACCGTCGCACCTTCGGGAAGGATGAACGGGGCCGCGAGGTCGGGCTTCTTCCCGGGCTCCTTGGCGTAGACCCGGAGCCGGCGGAGCGTCCGGTAGAGGAGAGGGCGCAGCTCTTCGAGCCCCTCTCCCGAGAGGGCCGAGACGGCGTGGAACGGGAGGTCGCGCCCGATCGCCTCTCGCGCGATCTCGGCAAAGGTGCCGTCGTCCTGGTCGCACTTGTTCCCGAGAGCAATCACGGGTCGCACGGCGAGGAACGGCGGCGCGTCCGCCGGGAGCGGGCGGCCCCGGGGCCACACGCGCGCCCGCTCGAGGAGGTCGACGAGGAGCCTCGCGGACTCCTCGCCGTCGTCGGCGGTCACGTCGAGGACCAGGAGGACGCCGTCCGCGTTGTGCGCGAGGTTCGTGAGGTATGGCTCCGTGTGCCCCGTGGCGACCGCGGGCGTGTCGACGAGCTGAACCTGAACGTCCTCGAAAGACATCATTCCAGGCAGGGGGGCGCGCGTCGTGAACGGATACTCGCCGATCCCGGGGTGAGCGTGCGTGAGCGCGGCCAGGAGCGAGGACTTGCCCGAGTTCGGTCCCCCGAGAAGGACCCACTGTCCCGCCCCCTCGCTCTTCACGTGTCCCGGGTCGGCGTGGCGCCCCCCGTGCGCGGCGTGCTCCACCTCCCCCTCGAGCTTCGCGAGTCGCTTCTTGAGGTCGGCGAACAGCTTCTCGGTCCCCTTGTGTTTGGGGAGGAGGGCGATCATCTCGCGCAGCGCCTGGAGCTTCTCGTCGTGCGAGGACGCCGCCTTGAACCGCTCCTGCGCATCGTGATAGGGCGGGGTCAGGTTCGCGGGCACGGCGAAATTATCCGCCGGCCGGCCAGCCGTCGCACCTCTCCGGCCCGAGGCGCTTCCGGCGGGTGCCGTGCGCATCCTCGCCCCCCTCGAGCGGAGAAGCTATCCTCCAGGCCGCCGTGACCGACGCCCTCGAGACGTTCCTGGCCGCGACCTCTCCGGAAGAGCGCTCCGATTCGCTGGTCCGCGTCGTCCGGGAGGCGCGCCGGCGCGGTACCGGCCGGGAGATGAGGTCGGCGATCGGAGCCGTCCTCCCGCACCTTGAGGCGTCATCCGAGAGCCGGGATCGCTTCCTTGGTGCGTTGTCGGCGGTGCTCGCCGAGACCGACGGGACGGTCCTCTTCGGCGAGGTCGGGATCCCGAGCGACCGGGGCTTCTTCGCCGAGCTGGGGGATCGCATCTCCGCCCGGCTCATCCCCTCACCCCGCGACGCCCACGACCTCTCGGCATTCGTGGCGCGGCTTTTCGGCTCTACCGAAGCGGTCGAGGCGTTCGGGAGCGTTCCGCTTTCGGAGGTCCACCGCCTCGTCCGGCTGCTCCAGGAAGGTCTCTCGGCGGAGGCGAATGTTGCGGTCTCCCGCGGATTCGCTGACGGGTTCCGGCTCCTACTGAGCCGGATCCAGGCGCAGGGGCTCTCCCGGGAGCTGAGGTACCGGTCGACCCGCGGTCCGGTCTTTGCCTCACCGTTCCACCGGATCCTCCGGTCGGGCGACGCCCTTCTCGAGGCGTGGTCGGACGGCCGTGAGACAGGTCCGGCGCTGCAGGCTTTCAACAAGGACTCGGGGGACTGCCGCAAGGAGGCCCGGGTCATCCAGCGACACCTCGAAGACTCCGGGGTCAGCGTCGACGTCGTCTTCGGCCTCCAGGTGATCGACAGGTGCCTCACCCGGACGGCGCTGATGGCCGACGTGATGGAGGGGGGCGACAGCCCGGAGCGTTCCCGGGCAATCCACCGCCTTCTCGCCCGGCTTCTCCGGCTTGCCCACGAGGACAGGAGCGTGCTCCATCTCATTCGCTGGAACCTCCACCTCCTCGACCGGAAGATCGTCGAGAGGACGGGAAAGACGGGGGAGCACTACGTCGCGACCTCCCGGTCGGAGTACCGGCACATCTGGCTCGCCGCCGCCGGGGGCGGCGCCCTCACGGTCTTCACGGCGGCGTTCAAGATGCTCGTCCACGAGTGGCACCTCGCCGCATTCCCCGAAAGCTTCCTCTATGGCCTGAACTACGCCGTGAGCTTTCTCCTGATGCAGTCCTTCGGCCTCGTCCTCGCCACGAAACAGCCGGCGATGACCGCCGCGGCCGTCGCCCAGATCATGCGGGAGGCGAAGGGAGAGGACCGCGAGGAGAAGATCGCCGGCTTCTTCGCCCGGCTCACGAGCTCGCAGCTCGCAGCCGCGGTCTCGAACGTCGTAACGGTCGGTGTCGGTGCGGCCGTGTTCGTCGCCGCCTGGCTTTTCCTTGCGGGACGCCCCTGGGTCGACCCGAAGACCGCGCGGGAAACGTTCTTCGTCCTCAGTCCTTTTGACAGCGGGACCTTGTTCTTCGCCGCCCTCACCGGCGTCCTGCTCTGGATGGGAAGTCTCGCCGGTGGCTGGTTCGAGAACTGGTCGACGTACCACCGTCTCCCCGAGGGACTTGCCCGCCATCCGCTCGGAAAGGTGTTCGGTCGGGAGCGCATGAGGCGTGCCGCCGCAAGCCTCGAGAGGAACGCGTCCGGTTGGGCCACGAACGTAGCGCTCGGATTCCTCCTCGGTTTCGCTCCTGCGGTCGGGCGGTTCTTCGGGATCCCGTTCGACGTCCGTCACGTCACTCTTTCGACCGGCCAGCTCGCTCTCGCCGCATCGAGCCTCGGCGAGGGGTGGTTCGGCGGAGGAGACTTCCTGCGCGGTCTCGCGGGCGTCGGGGTGATGTTCGTCCTGAACCTCTCGGTCGCCTTTTCGCTCTCTCTTTTCAACGCGGCGCGCGCCTACGAGATGCCGCCGGGCGAGTTGGGCGGGGTCCTGAAGCACGTCTTCCAGCGGGCGCTGCGCCGCCCGTTCGACTTCGTCCGCCCGCCACGGGAGCCCGCGGCCGACTCTGCCTGACGAACGCCCCCCCGCTGCGCGCGAGGCGGCCCCCTGCCCCCATCCAGTGCCCGGATTCCTCCTCGAAACTCACCAGAACGACGGCACGAGTGCGCCACTAAACGACGTCATATGAGTACTTACGATTCATGATGACAAGCTGACACAAAATATATAATGTAGAGAACATCATGCAGGGTCGGGCGGGGACAGAGAAGCACCGACAGCTTCGGCAGTGGGTCGCGGACCGGCTTCGGACCGAGATCCTCGAGGGCCGCCGCAAGCCCGGCGACTGGCTTCGGCAGGAGAGCGTGGCCCGCGACGAGGGCGTCAGCCAGACCCCCGTTCGGGAGGCGCTCAAGCAGCTCGTCTCCGAAGGGCTCCTCGAGCATGTCCCCTACCGGGGCATCCGCGTCGTCACGCTCTCGGTCGAGGACGCCGAGGACCTCTACTTGAGCCGCGCCGTTCTCGAGCCGATGGCCGCGCGTCACGCCGCGACGGAGATCACCGTGGAAGAGCTGAGGGAGCTCGTCTCCCTGCACGAGAGGATGCTCGCGTGCGAGATCCCGGTTCGCCTCAAGGAGTACCGGGACCTGAACCGGCGCTTCCACGAGACGATCATCTCGGCCTCGCGCCGCCCGTTCCTGACGCGAACCCTCGGGCACCTCTGGTCCGCCTTCCCCACGATGCTCTGGAGCAACGTGCCGCAGATCGCGATGACCTCGCTTCCAGAGCGAGATGAGCCCGACGCCGAGGAGCACGCCGAGATCATCGCCTCGCTGACGGCGCACGACCCCGAGAGGGCCGCCACTGCCGTGAAGCGCCACGTCGACGAGGCGGGCCGGACCCTCCTGTCCGCCATGAGAAACCAGCCTTGAAGCGCCCGACGCGGACTCCGAACAGTGCCCCGCAGCGGGATTCGATCCAACAAGTCGTTATGTTTGCCCACGGGTCCTCGGGCGCCGCCCGATCCCGGCAAGGAGGAGGAGTCATGCCAAGGAAGGTCTCGATCGCGGTTGGAGTGGCGCTAATGCTGCTGCTCTCCACAGCCGGCACGGCCTGGGCCCAGAGTTCCACAGGCTCGGTGCAGGGCGCCGTCAAGGACGACCAGGGTGGGCCCCTCCCGGGCGTCACCGTGACGGCCAGCTCGAGCGCCCTCATGACGGGGAAGACGACGACGATCACCGACGCCCGCGGCGGCTACCGCTTCCCCTCTCTGCCGCCCGGGACGTACGTCCTCGACGCGCAGCTTTCGGGTTTCGCCAGGCTCCAGCAGCCCGCCATGAGGGTCGGCCTCGGGCAGGCGCTGGTCATGGACTTCAAGCTCCCCCTCGAGTCCGTGAAGACCGAGGTCCTCGTCACCGGCGAGGCACCGGTCATCAGCGTCGTCTCCAACCAGGTCTCTAACAACTTCGGCGCGGACTACATCGAGAAGCAGCCGGTCCCGCGCAACTACTACAGCATCGTCAAGACCGCTCCGGGCGTGAACATGGCCCTCGGCGGCAGCGAGTCCATCCTCGCGTACGGCGGCACCCAGAACCGTCAGAACTCCTACACGATCGACGGTGCGAACGTTTCCGACTCCGCAAGCGGCGAGTACTGGCTGCTGCCGAGCATCCAGTGGATGGAGGAGATCCAGGTCGGCGGGCTCGGCGCTGCCGCCGAGTACGGCGCCTACACGGGCGCCGTGATCAACGGCATCACCAAGTCGGGCGGCAACGAGTTCCACGGCGCGCTCGAGGCCTACTACCAGCCCGAGGGCTGGACCTCCGACAACGCTCCCGCGGGCTACGAGGCCGAGGGAACCTTCAAGTTCGAGGACTACGCCGCGAGCCTCGGCGGCCCGATCGTGAAGGACAAGCTCTGGTTCTTCGTCTCCGGCGAGTACTGGAAGCAGACGACGACCCCCGTAGGCGCCGAGGCCACCAGCGTCCGCACGGTTCCCCGCTACCTCGGAAAGCTGACGTGGCAGGCGAACGAGAAGATCCGCTTCTACCTGATGGGCGAGCACGACGGCCTCCAGCACGACCGCCGGGGCGTCAGCGCCTACACGCTGCCGGAGGCGAGCAGCGACGAGGAGTCGCCCAACACGACGTTCGCCCTGAACGGCGAGTTCCTCATCAACTCTTCTAACTTCCTCAACCTCAAGATCACCGGCTACGACGGGGAGCTGAACTACAGGCCTTACAACGGCCTCGACACCCCGGGGCGGATCGACGACGACTCCGGCTACGCCTGGGTCAACCAGGACATCCACCAGTTCAACGATCGAAGCAGGCTCACCTTCGACGGTTCCTGGAGCCTCTTCAAGGACGGCCTCTTCGGCAAGAACGACTCCCACTCCTTCAAGTTCGGAGCCTCCTACGAGGACGCCGAATCCAAGGACGACTGGCGCCGCAACGGCGGATTCACCTACTACGACTACTCGGGTGACTGCGAAGGAGGGCTCGACGAGTACTTCCAGAACCCCTCCTGCGGCCCGTACTACGTCGAGAAGGGCTGGGGCGAGTACGTCATCTTCGGCCAGCAGCAGGGCCTGGTGCTCTTCGCCCAGGACTCGATGCGATTCAGCCGCGTCACCGTCAACGCGGGGCTGCGCTACACGAAGTACAAGGCAGGATGGCAGGAGGGGTACGGCAACTCCAACGTCTACGACGTCGACAACTGGGACCCGCGCATCGGCTTCGTGTGGGATGTCTTCGGTACGGGCCGCTCGGCCGTCAAGGCCCACTGGGGCCGCTACCACGCCGGGATGTTCACGTACATGTACGACCGCGAGGAATCAGGCCAGGGGGTCATCCCGGACCAGGACTGCTACTGGGACGGCGACGGCTACAACGACTGCGACGAGCCGACGTACATCTCCGCCAGAATGGGTGAGGTCAACCACCCCTACGTCGACGAGACGATCCTCACCCTCGAGCACCAGATCGGGAAGGACGTCTCCCTCGGGTTCGACTTCATCGACCGGCGCTTCCGCAGCATGATCGCCATGGTCAACGTGAACGACGACTACACGATGACCACGGCGAAGAACAACCCGCTCACGGGCGGTGACCTCCCGATCTACATCCTCAACTCGCCGAGCCAGTTCGTCCTCACGACGGACAACGGCAGCTACCGCGACTACGACTCCGCCGTCCTGAGGTTCGAGAAGCGCTACTCCCAGGGCTGGTCGCTCCGCTCTTCCCTCGTCTGGACCGACCTGAACGGGAACATCGAGAGCAACAGCGGCTACGCCGACGAGTACCGCGACAAGAACGGCTTCACGAACATCGACGGCCGGATCGCCCTTTCCTACTCGGAGTGGGAGTTCAAGCTCTCCGGCGCCATCGACCTCCCCCTCGGCTTCGTCGCGAGCGGCCAGTACACGTACCTCTCCGGGCAGTACTGGACCCCCTACGTCCGCGTCAGCCGGGGTCTCGACTACAACTCCAGCGTCGGGCGGAACATCACCCTGGTGTCGCGCGGCTCCGAGCAGTTCGACGACCGGCACCTCGTCGACCTCCGCCTCGCCTGGGGCCTGAAGCTCGGCAGCGTCAACAAGATCGAGCTCTCCCTCGAGTGCTTCAACGCCCTCAACAAGGGGACGGTCCTCGACAACTACAACCGCTGGGGCACCTACGACGCCCGCGAGTCGCGACAGACCTGGTCGCAGGCGAGCAACTACACAGACCCCTACACGATCGAGGCGCCGCGCCAGTTCCGCGCCGGCGTCCGCTTCAACTTCTAGCCCTTCCTTCTCCTTCGGGAATCCGGGGGCGGCCGTCGCCGGCCGCCCCCCCTTTTTCCCCGGCGCGGCCCGCCGCTCCGCGCCACGAGACCTCACCGGCGGCCCTGGAGCCCCCATGCGCCTGACCCGCTTCGTCCTCCTCGTCGCCCTCGCCTGCTCGCTCGCTTCTTCCGCCGCCGCCGCAGACGCCTCTCCGAAAGGGCACCTCGTCCTCATCGGCGGCGGCGACAAGCCCCCCGAGGCGATGAGAAAGTTCATCGAGCTCGCAGGAGGGAAGGACGCCCCGATCATCGCGATTCCGACGGCCTCCTCGGAACCCGACGCGGCCGAGTATTACGAGAAGCTCTTCCGGGAGACCTTTGGCTGCACCAACGCCGTCTCCCTCGACATCCGGAAGAAATCCGACGCCGAACGCGCGGACTGGACCGCCCTCGCCCGCAAGGCCAAGGGGATCTTCTTCGGCGGCGGGGACCAGACCCGGATCACGACCGCCCTCCTCGGGACCCCCGTCGGCGATGCGATCGCCGCGGCGTTTTCCGGCGGCGCCGTCGTCGGCGGGACCTCCGCCGGCACGGCCTGCCAGAGCGAAGTGATGATCACCGGCGAGGGAGACTTCTCTCTCGTTGCGGCGGGCTCCGTCGAAACGTGGAAGGGTCTCGGCTTCCTCCCCTCCGACGTCGTCATCGACCAGCACTTCATCAAACGGCAGCGCGAGAACCGGCTCTTCTCCGTCGTCCTCGAGCACCCCGCCCTCCTCGGCGTCGGCGTCGACGAGGAGACCGCCGCCTGGTTCCGGCCCGACGGCACGTTCGAGGTCCTCGGCCGGAGCGCCGTCATGGTCCTCGACGCGAAGGGGGCCGCCGTCCACCGACAGGCGCGAGACGCCGGCAAGGACTCCCTCGGCGTCCACGGCCTCACCGTTCATATCCTCCTCCCCGGCGACGTCTACGACACCCGCACCCGCACCGTCCTCCCGAAGAGGACGACCCCGTGACCGGCGCCCTTATACACATCT
>DIAY01000038.1:0-2599 GCA_002414905.1 Holophagales bacterium UBA5066
CGACGAGCGCGAGCAGACCCTGAACGCCCTCCTCGTCGAGATGGACGGCTTCGAGGGGAACGACGGCGTCATCCTCATCGCCGCCACGAACCGCCTAGACGTCCTCGACCCGGCCCTCCTGCGTCCCGGCCGTTTCGACCGGCGCGTCGTCGTCGACCGTCCCGATGTGAAGGGGCGCGAGGGAATTCTCAAGGTCCACGTCAAGAACATCCCGATGTCCGACGACGTCGACCTCTCCGTCGTCGCCCGCGGCACGCCCGGCTTCGCCGGAGCCGATCTGGCGAACCTCGTGAACGAGGCGGCGTTGACGGCGGCCCGCGCCGACAAGAAGAAGGTCGAGATGGACGACTTCAACTACGCCAAGGACAAGGTCCTCATGGGGGCGGAGCGGAAATCGATGGTCATGTCCGACGTGGAGAAGCGGAGCACCGCCTACCACGAGGGAGGTCATGCGCTCATCGCCGCCTTCGAGGAGCACGCCGACCCGCTCCATAAGGTGACGATCATCCCGCGGGGTCGCGCGCTCGGCCTCACGCAGCAGCTCCCCCTCGAGGACAAGCACTCCTATTCGAAGGAGTACGTCGAGGCCCGCCTCGCCGTCATGATGGGGGGCCGCCTCGCCGAGGAGGTCTGCCTCGGCCAGATCACGACCGGCGCCTCGAACGACTTCGAGCAGGCGACGACGATGGCACGCCGCATGGTCTGCGAGTGGGGGATGAGCGACCTCGGCCCCATGACTTTCGGTCACGAGGAGGGCGAGGTCTTCCTCGGTCGCGACTTCGCCCGCAGGCCCGACTACTCCGAGGACACCGCACGGAAGATCGACGCCGAGGTGAACCGGATCGTCACGGCGGCCTACCAGCGGGGCAAGGTCCTCGTCCAGGAGAACCGCCCGGCCCTCGACGCGATCGCCGCCGAGCTGCTCGAGAAGGAGTCCCTCGACGGCGACGAGGTCTACGCCCTGATCGAACGGGCCTCCGGCAAGCGGGTTACGCACGCGACGAAACCGAAGCCGCAGGTGCCTCCCGCCGGCGATCCAGCGGCCGCGGCCGCACCCGGCAGGAAGGACGACGGCGCCGAAGCGACGCCGTCCGGCCTCGTTCCGGCCCCGGTCTGAAGACGCCTTTCGCCCCTCGCGGTGCCGGCGGCCCGCTCCGGTCACGGAGCGGGCCGTTCCGTCTCCCGGGACGGATGGAAGCCCGCCCGGGCAGGGTCGTCCCGCGCCGCCGTCCGGCGCGCCAGACGCGGCGCCACCCGCTCTTCGGCGAGGTACCGCTCCTCCCGGGCCCCGGTGCCTCCGGTGGTGCGGGCCGCGCCTGGACGTACGACCCCGACTACCGGCCCGACCTCCCCTCCGGCGCGGTCCGCGGTGACCCCCGGCGGCAGCTCTTCTGTTGCGAGGTCCCGAAATATTTTTACGTCGACGCGGACGAGACCTGCCGCGACTGCGGTGCGGGGTTCGTCTTTTCGGCGCGCGAGCAGAAGCACTGGTACGAGACGCTCGGCTTCCGCCTCGACGCCAGCGCCGTAAGGTGCCTCCCCTGCCGGCGAGCCTTTCGCCGAGCCAGGGGAATCTCCCGGGCGCTCTCCGACGCCTCCCGCGCCCTCGTCGAGGCGCCCCTTCACCCGCCCGCCGCCCTTGCCTACGCTCGCGCCGCCATCGCCCACGCCGAGCGCTTCGGCCACGCCCCGCTGGACTCCGCCATTGCCGCGCTCAGGGCGCTTCGCCGCCACGCGCCGTCCGTCGTGGAGACGATCTACCTCGAGGGGCGATGCGCCGAAGCCGCTGGCAGGCCACGCGGCGCCGCGGCGAGCTACGAGAGGTTCCTGGCCGCGGCGCCACCCCGCGGGAACGCCGCCCTCGCCCGGGACGCCCGCGCCCGGCTCGAGCGGCTCGTCGCGCCCGCAGACTGAGCGCACTGTCCCCGGCTCGACCGGTCGAGCCTCGCTAGACTCCGCTTCCGGAGGTGCCCGCCCGATGACATTCCGGCCCGTCCCCCTCCCCGCCGGCCGATCGCTCGAATTCGGCTCGGCTGCGGGCGTGATGGCGATCCTGAACGTCACGCCCGACTCCTTCTCCGACGGTGGCGTCCACGCCTCGACGGAGACCGCCGTCGAGGCGGGACTTCGTTTCGCCGCTGCCGGCGCTGCGATCCTCGACGTGGGGGGGGAGTCGACGAGGCCGCGCGGCGCGGCTTACGGCGAAGGCGCGGGAAAGGTGACGACGGAAGAGGAGCTCGCGCGCGTGCTCCCGGTGGTAGGAGGGATCCGCCGTGCCCATCCGTCCATTCCGATCTCGATCGACACGCGGCGTACCGAAGTCGCGCGGAAGGCGCTCGACGCGGGAGCGGACGTCGTCAATCTCGTCACGGGACTCGACCCACCCGGCGGCCTTCTCGACCTCGTCGCCGGGCGCGACGCCGCGATCATCCTGAACCACATGCGGGGTACTCCGACGACGACCTTCGAGGTGTCGCGGTTCGGTGCTGGCGTCGTCGCGGGCGTGGCCAGAGACCTCGCCCGTGCCCGCCGCGCCTGCCTCGTCGCCGGCATCCGGCCCGACCGGATCTTCCTCGACCCCGGACTCGGCTTCGGCAAG
>DIAY01000038.1:2759-9573 GCA_002414905.1 Holophagales bacterium UBA5066
GGAAAGTCCTCCTCCGACCGTCTCCCCGAATCGCTCGCGGCCTGCGCCGTCGTCATCGAAAGGCTCCGGGGCCACAACCCGCTTCTCCTGCGCGTCCACGACGTGGAGGAGACGGTGCGGTTCGTGAGGGTGCTCGAGGCGTCGGCCGGCCCGGCCCACCGGTAAGGCTCCCGGGCACTGCTTCCGAAAGCCGTGCTTTCGCAGGTCTCGTAAACTCCCCGGAACATGCGCTCCCTTTTCGGCACAGACGGGATCCGCGGCCGAGCGGGCATATACCCGCTCGATCCGGCCACCGTTTCTCGTATCGGCACCGCCCTTTCGGTCTCGCTGGGCGACCGGGGTCGGACGGGAACGCCCACTGTCGTCATCGGCTGTGACACACGCGTCTCTTCGCCAGGGATCGTGGCGGCCCTGACGGGAGGGCTTCGCGCCGCGGGTGCCGAGATCCGCTTCGCGGGCGTCGTCCCGACGCCCGCCGTCGCCCATCTCGTGAAGGTGCTCGGCGCCGACGCCGGGATCTCCGTCTCAGCCTCCCACAACGCCTGGCCCGACAACGGGATCAAGATCTTCTCCGGACAGGGCAAGAAGCTCCCCGACGCCGTGGAGGCCCGGATCGAGAGCCTCATCGCTTCGGCTGCAGCCGTCGCCCCGGTCGAGCTGCCGGAGGACCCTTCGCTCGCCGACCTCTACGAGACCCACCTCGTGGCAACGATCCCGGCCCGGCTCGACGGCCTCAGGGTCGTCGTCGACTGCGCGCACGGGGCGGCCTTCCGCGTCGCTCCGGAGGCGTTTCGGCGCGCCGGAGCCGAGGTGATCGTCCTCGCAGCCTCCCCTGACGGGCACAACATCAACGACGGCTGCGGGGCCCTGCACCCGGCGGCGATGGCGGAGGCCGTCGTGAAAACGGGCGCCGACCTCGGCCTCGCTCTCGACGGCGACGCCGACCGGGCGATGCTCGCCGACGGCGCGGGTCGCGTCCTCGACGGAGACGACGTCCTGTTTCACTGGGCGCTCGAGCTCGAGCGAGAGGGGAAAAAGCCGGGCTCCGTCGTCGGAACGGTCATGTCGAACTGGGGGCTCGAGGAGGCGCTCGCTGCCCGAGGGATCCGGCTCATCCGCGCCGCCGTCGGCGACCGGTATGTCGTGGAGGAGATGGACCGCCTCGGCGTCCTCCTCGGTGGCGAGCAATCTGGCCACCTCATCCGCGCGGACCTGACGACGACCGGAGACGGAACCCTGACCGGCCTCCACATCGCCGCCTCCGTCGCGGCCACACGGGTCCCCCTCGCTTCGGGGCCACGGCTCGTCCGCGCCCCCCAGGTCCTCGTGAACGTCCACGTAAGGGAAAAGACCCCCTTCGAGGGCATCCCGGGCTTCCCCGGCCTCATCGCCAGAGCCGAGGAGAGGATCGCCGGTCGCGGCCGCATCCTCGTCCGCTACTCCGGCACCGAGCTCCTCGCCCGCGTCATGGTAGAGGGAGTCGAGAGGGAGACGGTCGAGTCGATCGCCGGCGAGCTTGCGGGCGCCCTGCGTCTGGCCGTCGGCGAAGAGGTCGGAGGGCGCGTCGCATGATCCGGCACGAGCAACGGCCGCGCCGCCGGCGTGGCCCCGACGTCCTCGTCGAGTCCGACCTGCAGCTCCTCGGGCTCGACGCTCCGCCAGACGACTCCCCGGCAGAATCCGCCGGGGACGAACCGGCCGCCGAGGACGAGCCGGCGGCCGGAGACGAGCCAGCCGCCCCGGACGAGGAAATGGAGACCGCGGTCCCCGGGACGCCTCTACTGAACCGGGAGCTTTCCTGGCTCGACTTCAACAAGAGGGTCCTCGAGGAGGCACGGGACGAGCGGTGGCCCCTGCTGGAGAGGCTCAAGTTCCTCTGCATCTCCGAGAGCAACCTGGACGAGTTCTTCATGATCCGCGTCTCGGGCCTCAGGGACCAGCTTCTGGCCGACCTCTCGGAGAAGTCGGACGACGGACTGACAGCGCGCGAGCAGCTGGTGCTCCTGAGGAAAGGGGTCCTCGCCATGGGGGTCGAGCAGACCGCCTGCCTCCACGAGGACCTCCTCCCGCGCCTGGCGGCCGCGGGCATCTCGATCCTCCCGTGGGAGGAGCTTGCGGAAGAGCGGAAGGAGGCGGCCCGGCGCTACTTCCGGCGAAACGTCCTGCCCGTCCTCACGCCGCTCGCGGTCGACCCGGGGCACCCTTTCCCGTTCCTGTCGAACCTGTCGCTGAACCTCGCGATCGAGACCCGGAACCCGGAGACGGGCGAAGTGCGGTTCGCCCGCGTGAAGATGCCTCCGGCCATCCCGAGGCTCCTCTCGATCCGGGCCGTCGTCGAGGGAAAGAAGAAGATCCGGGCGGCGCAGGCGGAGTTCCTCCTCCTGGAAACGCTCGTGAAGGCGAACCTCGAAGAGCTGTTCCCCGGCCTCGAGATCCTCGCCTCGTACCTCTTCCGGATCACGCGGGATGCCGACCTCGAGATCCAGGAGGACGAGGCCTCCGACCTCCTCGCCACGATCGAGAAGGAGGTGCGGAGGCGGCGGTTCGGGGCGGTCGTGAGGCTCGAAGTAGCTCCGGGGACGCCGAAACGGATGCGCAAGCTCCTGATGCGGCAGCTCGAGGTGAGCGACGCCGACATCTACGAGGTCGCAGGCATCCTCGGAGCTGCCGATCTGATGGCCCTCGTGAGGCTCGAACGGCGTGACCTCAAGGACGCTCCGTTCACGCCCGCGCTCCCCGCGGCGCTCACCTCTCCCGGCGTGTCGATCTTCCAGGCGATACGGCAGGGCGATATCCTCCTCCACCACCCCTACGACTCCTTCGTGCCCGTCGTCGACCTGATCGAGGAAGCCGCCGAGGACCCGAAGACTCTCGCCATCAAGATGACTCTCTACCGGACGAGCTCGGACTCGCCCGTCATTCCCGCCCTCGTCCGCGCGTCCGAGAACGGCAAGCAGGTGGCCGTCCTCGTCGAGCTGAAAGCCCGATTCGACGAGGAGAACAACATCGTCTGGGCCAAGGCGCTCGAGCGCGCCGGCATCCACGTCGTCTACGGCGTCGTCGGCCTGAAAACGCACGCCAAGATCGCCCTCGTCGTGAGACGCGAGAAAGACGAGATCCACCGCTACGTCCACCTCGGCACGGGCAACTACAACCCGGCGACGGCAAAGGTCTACACCGACCTCGGCCTCCTCACCTGCAGGCCCGAGTTCGGAGAGGACGCCACGCGCCTCTTCAACACGCTGACGGGTCTGGCGACCCGGACGACCTACGAGCGGCTCGTCACGGCCCCCCGCGACATGCACCGGACGGTATTGGAATGGATCTCGCGGGAGACCGCGCACGCCCGGGCCGGGCGGCCCGCCCGCATCCGCGCCAAGCTGAACGCCCTCGTCGACGAGGGGACGATCGAGGCCCTCTATGCGGCCTCCCAGGCCGGCGTGCCTGTCGACCTCCTCGTCCGCGGAGTCTGTTGCCTCGTTCCCGGACTGCCCGGCGTGTCAGAGACGATCAGGGTGCGCTCCATCGTCGGACGCTTCCTCGAGCACAGCCGCTTCTTCCTCTTCGAAAACGGGGGCGAGCAGGAGGTCTGGGCCTCTTCGGCCGACTGGATGCCGCGCAATTTCTTCCGGCGTGTCGAGGCTTCGTTCCCGATCGTCGACCCCGAGCTCGATCGGCAGCTCTCCGACGCGTTTAACCTCATGATGTCCGACAACGTGAGGGCCCGCGCGCTCCGCCCCGACGGGACCTGGGAGCGCCTGCACCCGGGCCGCGGCGAGAGCCGGATCGACTCCCAGGAGATCTTTCTCGAGCAGGCGCGCCGCCGCGTCCAGAAGGCGGCCGAGCAGTTCGAGAAGGGGGGCGCCTCGGAAGAGTTCGAACGCGGCCCCGCGCCGCGCCAGCGGGGTCCCGAAGACGCGGTGGGCTGAGGGCCAGCCCGCCTCCCTGTGCCGGGTGGCGAAGGGGTGCGAAGAGCCGGTGCTTCCCGGGCCCTCCGCGAGGGTTCTACCTCTCGAGCTCGAACCCGGGCGGACTCATCAGGACCGGCTCCGCATAGAGCAGCGACGCCTCCGAGATCGGGAGCAGCATCACGTGCGTATTCGAGCCGAACTGGACGTGGACCTCGTAGAAGCCGTGGGGCGAGAAGGCGATCAGCGTCCCCGGCTGCTTCTTCAGTTCTGCGCTCACACAGGTGATGTAGACCTTCGCCGGAATGTCCATGGGGCTCCTCCTGAGACTCTGCTCTTTCGTGAGATTCTAGACGCTCACGGCTCGGTTCCGTCGTCGTCCGCCTCGTCCTCGCCGTCGTCGCCCCCGACACCGCCGCGGTACTCCTTGAGCTTCCGCTGGAGCGTCCTGAGCCCGATGTCGAGGCGCTCGGCCGCCTTCCGGCGGTTCCCTCCTGAGGCCTGGAGCGCGATGAGGATGGCTTCTTTCTCGATTTCGGCCATCGTCTTGCCGATGAGGATCGCCGAGGGCGGCACGTAGCCAGCGCCTTCCGGATGAGGCCCCTCCCCGTCCGGGCTCGCCTCCGCATCCCCCTTCACGTCGGGCGGCAGGTCGACGACGTCGATGCGCGGCCCGGCCGCGCTGAAGACTCCCCACTCGATGGCGCTCTTCATTTCGCGGACGTTCCCAGGCCACGGGTAGGTCATGAGAGCAGACAGGGCTGCGGGCGTGAAGCCAGTGACGTGGCGATCGTGCTCTCTCGCGAAAACCTCCCGGAACCGCTCGGCCAGGAGGGCCAGGTCCTCGCGGCGGTCCCGGAGCGGAGGCAGGTCGATGACGACGCCCTTGATCCGGTAATAGAGGTCCTGGCGGAAGCGACCGAGCTCGATCTCCTTCTTGAGGTCGCGGTTCGTGGCGGAGACGAGCCGGAAGTCGGCCTCCTTCGAGTCGTTCCCGCCCACCGGCGTCACGCGGCGCTCCTCGAGGACGCGCAGGAACTTCACCTGAAGGTCGGGCGGCATCTCGGAGACCTCGTCGAGGAAGAGGGTCCCGCCGTGAGCCTGCTCGATCCGTCCCATCCGCTTCACGAGCGCACCGGTGAAGGCCCCCTTCTCATGCCCGAAGAGCTCCGACTCGATGATCTCCCTCGGGATCGCACCGCAGTTGAGTGCCACGAACGCACGTGGCCGGCGGGGTGAGTTGTGGTGGAGCGCGTTGGCGACGAGCTCCTTGCCCGTCCCAGACTCGCCGGTGATGAGGACGTTCATCTTCGTCGGGGCGACCTTGCGCAGAACGTCGAAGACCCGCTCCATCACCGCCGAGACGCCGACGATCGCCTCGAAGCCGTAGCGCTTGTCGAGCCGCTCGCGCAGCTGCTTGATCTCCCCTGCCTGCCGCGCCCGCCCGAGTGCGGCCGAGGCGCGCAGGCGCAGGTCGTCGCGGGCGACCGGCTTGGCGACGTAGTCGACGGTCCCGAGGTCCTTGGCCTTCAGAAGCGTGTCGACGTCGCCGAAAGCGGTCACGAGAAGGACCGAGACATCCGGGCGCGCCGCCGCCAGGTCGGTCGCGAGCTCGATTCCGGTCTTTCCTGGCATCTTCAGGTCGGTCACGACGAGCCCGACGGACGGGTCGTCGATCGCCCGCGAGAGGGCGGAGTCGGCGTCGCCGAACTCCTCGACGCGGCGCCCGTCGGTCGCCAGCGTCAGGGCCATCGCCTTGCGACTCCCCGCGTCGTCGTCGACGACGAGGACGAGCGGCTCCCTCGGGGACGCCGCGCTCACGCGCCGCCCCCGAGGGCGAGGTCGAGGTCGTCCTCGGACCAGACGGCAACGCCGAGGGCCTCGGCCTTCGTCTTTTTCGACCCGGGGTCCTCTCCGGCCACGACCGCAGCCGTTTTCTTCGAAACGCTTCCGCTCACCTTGCCTCCGGCTCTCTCGATCGCTGCCGTCGCCTCTTCTCGGGTCCGCCGCGGGAGTGTCCCCGTCAGAACGAACGTCTTCCCGGCCAACGGCCCTTCGGGGGCGGACGCCCCCACCGATTCGTTCATACGGACGCCGGCCGCCTCGAGTTTCGACAGGAGGAGGACATTCGCCGGCCTTTCGAGCCATTCGACGACCGACCTCGCCGTCTGGGGCCCGATCTCGGAGACCGCCATCAGGTCGTCGTCAGTCGCGGCACGCAGGGCCTCCATCGTTCCGAACCGCCGGGCAAGGAGCTTCGCCGTCTTCTCGCCGACGTGCCTCATCCCGAGGCCGAACAGGAGCCGCGCCAGCCCTGCACCCTTCGATCGCTCGATTTCGCCGAGGACGCTGGCCGCCGACTTCTCTCCCCAGCGCTCCAGTGCGGCGAGGTCTTCCCCGCTCAGCACGAAAAGGCTCGCCACGTCGGAGATGAGCCCCGCCGCGAGGAGCTGGTCGATCCGCTCGTCGCCGAGCCCTTCGACGTCCATCGCCTTGCGAGCGACGAAGTGGCCGATCGCCTCCCTCACCTGCGCCGGGCACGAGGCGCTGACGCAGCGAACCGCGACCTCCCCTTCCTCGCGGACGACCGCCTCGCCGCAGACGGGGCAGGCGGAAGGCATCTCGAAGGGCACGGCGCCGGCCGGGCGTTCGTCGAGGAGGACCCGGGTCACCTTCGGGATCACGTCGCCCGCCTTCTCGACGGCGACCGTGTCGCCGACGCGGACGTCCTTGCGCGAGAGGTCCTCGTAGTTGTGGAGAGTGGCGCGACGGACGGTGGTGCCGGCGAGGAGGACGGGTTCGAACTCCGCGACGGGCGTCAGGACGCCGGTCCGTCCCACCTGGACGACGATCGCCGTCACGCGGGTCGTCGCCTCTTCGGCCGGGAACTTGTAGGCCAGCGCCCA
>DIAY01000200.1 GCA_002414905.1 Holophagales bacterium UBA5066
TCGTCTCCTCGGCCTCTTCGCCGTCGCGGACCGGGGCGGCCGCGATCCGCTCTCGGCAGAGGACATCGACCTTCTCGAGACCGTCCTGGCCTCGGCCGCTCTCGCTGTCGACCACGCGCGCCTCTACGGCGAGCTGGAAGCGCAGGCCGAGCAGTTCCGCCGGCTGAAGGAGTTCCACGAGGATGTCGTCACGGGCTCGCCCGCGGCGATCGTGGTCACCGACGAACAGGGCAGGATCTCGTCCGTCAACCCCGCGTTCGAGCGGCTCTTCGGCGACGCCGCAGGGAGCCTCGCCGGCCGCCGCGCCGAAGACGTCCTTCCCGAGGCCGTCCGGTCGGCGCGAGCCCCGGCACGAGTCGCGGTGACGCTGGGACACGAGGCCCGCGTCCTCGACGTCGCCGTCTCCCCGTTCCCCGGCGCGAGCGAGGGCTCGCCCGCGCGGGTCTGGGTCCTCTCCGACGCCACCGAGCTCGCCCGCCTCGAGAAGAGCCTCGCAGAAAGGGACCGCCTCTCGGCGCTCTCGAACCTCTCCGCCGGCGTCGCGCACGAGGTGAACACCCCTCTCACCGGCGTCGCGAGCTTCGCGCGGCTCCTCCTCGACGAGACTCCTGCCGACGACCCCCGGCGACCCCTCGTCGAGAAAATCGAACGACAGGCGTTCCGGGCCGCGCGCCTCGTCGGGAGCCTCCTCGACCTGGCCCGCGGACGTCCGCGGGAGATGGCTTCGCTCGATCCGGCCGAGCTCGTGCGGGAATGCTGCCGGGCACTAGAGGACGAGGTGAAGGGACGGTGCGCGACGCTCGACGTCGACCTCCCCCAGAACCTGCCCCGGGTCCTGGGACACGGCGACGCCCTCGTCCAGGTTCTCGTGAACCTCCTGAAGAACGCCCTCGAGGCCGTTTCCCTCCCGAAGGAAGGGCGCAGGGGCCCGGGCCTCGTTCGGATCGCCGCCGCTGACGCGAGCGGGAGCGTTCTCTTCACCGTCGATGACGACGGTCCTGGCCTGGACCGGGAGGAGCAGGAGAAGATCTTCGCCCCGTTCCACACGACGAAGGAACGACAAGGGGGCGTGGGTCTGGGCCTGGCGATCGCCGGGGATATCATTCGCGCGCACGGAGGCTCATTCTCGGTCGATTCCATCCCGGGGCAGGGCGCCCGGTTCACGGTGAGTCTCCCCGCAGCGACATGAAAGTCCTGATCGTCGATGACGAGCCGGTCGTCCGCGAGGTCCTCCGGACGGTCCTCTCGCGTGCCGGCTACGCTACGAGCGAGGCGGCCACTGCCGGTGAGGGTTTCGCGCTCTTCTCCGACCCGTCGGTCGATCTCGTGCTGCTCGATCTGATGCTTCCCGATCGGCCCGGCCTCACCCTGCTGACCGAAATGCGCCAGCGGCGGCCCGATGTGCCGGTCGTCGTGGTGACGGCCTATTCCTCCGTCGAGAGCGCCATCACCGCGATGAAGGAGGGGGCGTTCCACTACATCCCCAAGCCGTTCCGCAACGAGGAGGTCATCCACCTCGTGGCGCAGGCGCTCGCGACGAAGCGCCTCGTCGCCGAGAACCGGGCGCTGAAGGCCCGCCTCGACTCGGGGGCCGACTTCCAGGAGATGGTCGGCCGTTCGGCCCCGATGGAAAAGGTCTTCCAGACGATCCGGCAGGCCGCCCCCGCACGCTCCACGATCCTCGTAACGGGCGAGAGCGGCACCGGAAAGGAGCTCGTCGCCCGCGCGCTTCACAGGCTCTCCCAGCGCGCAGCGGGCCCGTTCGTCACCGTCCACTCCGGCGCCATGCCGCCCGACCTGCTGGAGTCGAACCTCTTCGGGCACACCCGGGGCGCCTTCACCGGCGCCGTGGCGGAAAAGAAGGGCCTCTTCAAGGTGGCCGACGGCGGCACGATCTTCTTCGACGAGATCGGCACCGTGCCAATGGAGACCCAGGCCAAGCTCCTGCGGGTCCTGCAGGAACGCGAGTTCCTTCCCGTCGGCGCCGTCGAGCCGATCCACTCGGACGTCCGCGTCGTGGCCGCCACGAATGCCGACCTCGGCCGGCTCGTGGCGGAAGGGAAGTTCCGCGAAGACCTGTTCTACCGCCTCTGCGTCATCACCATCGGCCTCCCGTCCCTGCGCGAACGCAGGGAGGACATCCCTCTCCTCGTCGAGGCGCTCGCCTCGCGCGCCGCACGGGAGAACGACCGTCCCGTCCCTCCCGTGACCTCCGAGGCGATGAAGGCGCTCCTCGACTACGACTGGCCTGGCAACGTCCGCGAGCTGGAGAACGTCCTGGAGCGTGCGGTGGTCCTCGGACCGGGCCTCATCGACCTCGACCAGCTCCCCGACGGCGTCCGCCGCCCGGTCCCACGCTCCGACTCCCTCCCGGCCGACGGTCTCGTCTTCTACGACGCCGTGGCGAAGTACGAGAAGAACCTTCTCGCCGCGGCGATGCACCGCGCGGTCGGAGTGCAGAAAGACGCCGCGCGCCTCCTCGACCTCTCGCCGACGACGCTCAACGAGATGCTCAAGCGACACGGCATGATTGCGCGCCGCTCCTCCCGTACCACGGAAACCGAATCCTCATGAAGCTCTTCCTCGCCGCTTTTCTCGTCCTCTCCCCGGGGGCGCTCGCTGCCGCTGCGGACGATCCGGTCTTCTCGACGCGCGGCATCTCCTCCGGGCCGGTCCTCTCCGAGACGGGGCGCGATCCTCGGGTTCCGCACCCGGCGGCCGTTCTCGGCCACCGGATCGGCGACGCCCTGACGCCGCACGACGCTCTCGTCCGCTACGTGCGTGCACTCGAGGCCTCCTCGCCCCGCCTCTCGTCCTCCACGTACGGCACGACGCCCGAGGGGAGGCCCCTCCTGCGCGTCGCCGTTTCGAGCCCGGAGAACCTCGCGCGACTCGACGCCATCGCGGCCGGGCTGAAGAGCCTCTCCGACCCGCGGGGGACCTCGCGCGAAGCGGCCAGGGCCGTCATCGAGCGTTCTCCCGCCGTCGTCTGGGTCGCCTGCGGCATCCACGGCAACGAGACGGCGGGCCCCGAAGCCTGCGCAGCCCTCCTCTACACGCTCGCTGCCTCGCGCGAGCCGGAAATCGAGAAGCTCCTCTCCTCCCTCGTCGTCGTCGTCGACCCGTGTGCGAATCCCGACGGCCACGAGAGGCACGTCTCCTACTGGCGCTCCGTCGCCGGGGACGAGCCCGACAGCGACCCGCAATCCCTCGAGAACGACCCGCCCTGGCCCTCCGGACGGACGAACCACTTCGGCGTCGACCTCAACCGGGACTGGGCCTGGGCGACGCAGCCCGAGACGCGCGCGCGTCTCGCCGCGCTCCACGCTCTCCCGCCGCAGGTCTACGTGGACGTCCACGAGATGGGCCCCGAGCAGAGCTACTTCTTTCCACCCCCTGCCGAGCCGATCCACCCGCGAGTCCCGGAAGCCACACGGAAGTGGATCGAGACCTTCGGACACGCGAATGCCGAGGCCTTCGACGCGCGCGGGTGGGGCTTCTTCAGCGGGGAAGTCTTCGACCTCTTCTACCCCGCCTACGGCGACTCGTGGCCGTCCTTCCGCGGCATGGTCGGAATGACCTACGAAGTCGGCGGCAAGGGGGCGCTGTCCCACCGCCGCAAGGACGGCCTCGTCGTCACGCTCAAGGATCGTTCCCTGAAGCACTGGACGGCCCTGCTCGCCACCCTTCGGACGGCCGCAACGCATCGCGCCGGCCTCCTCGCGGACTACGAGAGCTTTTTTCGCACCTCTCTGGAAGAAGGGCGGCGCGTCTTCGTCGTCCCCGGCAACCAGGACCGGACCCGCCTGGCTTCTCTCGCCTCCCTCCTCGTCCTCCAGGACGTCGAGGTAAAGGTTACGACCCGCACGCTCCCGAACGTCCCCACGAAGGGAAGCTCGCTCCCCACCGGCTCTCTCATCGTCGAGGCTTCCCAGCCCCAGGGCCGCTTCGCCGAGGTCGTCCTCGAGTCGCAGGCGGCTCTCGCGCCGCGGTTCCTCGAGGAAGAGCGTCGGAGGCTGCTGGCCGAAGAAGACGAGCGTTTCTTCGACGTCACCGCCTGGAGCCTCCCCATCGCCTTCGGCCTGACGGTGCACGCACTGCCCGGAGCCGCGTCGCTCGCGGGCGCCGTGGCCCCCTGGAAGCCCGAAGAGACCGGTGCCACCGCAGCTGCGGGGGGCCGTTACGGCTGGCTCCTGCCGGGGAACGACGCCGCGAGCCGGCGGGTGGCCGCCACCCTCGCTTCCTCCGGCGTGCGGGTCTCGGTCACGACCCGGGAGGCCCGAACGGGCGCCCTCGCCGTCCCCGCCGGGTCGTTCGTCGTGAGCCGCGAGGGGAACGAGGACGTCCAGGACCTCTCCGGCCTCGTCTCCCGCGCCGCTTCGGGCGCCGGCGGAAGGCCACGCCCGCTCGACAGTGCCGCAACCGACGACGGCCCCTCGTTCGGCTCATCCTCGCTCCTGTCGCTGAAGCCGCCCCGGGTCGTCCTCCTGTGCGGTGACGGCGCCGATACCGCCGGAATCGCGTTTCTCCGCCTCGCCCTCGAGACCGGTCTCGGCGTCCGCCCCACCCTCCGGCGGGTCGAGTCGCTCGCGGCCGGCCGGTTCGAAGGCGTCACGATCCTCGTCGTCCCCCACGGCAACTCCCGCTTCCGGAAGGCTCTTCTGGACGAGGATACGGCGGAGGTGATCCGCCGCTTCGTGGACGGCGGCGGAGTCCTGGTCGCCGTCCGGGGCGGCGCCGAAGCCCTTCGGGAGAAGCCGCTCGGCCTCTCGAAGGTGACGGCGTGGGAACCGCCGCCCGATCCGGCGGCCGAATCCGAAGATTCCGCCCATCCGGCGTCCAGCACCGCCTCCGCGGCCTCGCTCCGGGACACACCCGAGCTGCCTCCCGCAACCCCGGAGGCCGCTCTCGAGCGCGACCTCGAGCGCCGGCCGCTCCCGATTCCAGGCGCGGCCCTCAGGACGCAGGCGATGCCGGGCCACCCGCTCCTCTTCGGTCTCGCCGGGTCACCCGCTTTTCTCGTCGTCGACGGCGAGCCGCCGCTGCGCCTCCCCGAAGCGAAGGCGAACGTCGTCACCGTCGCACCTGACGAACCCCTCCTCTCCGGCTTCGGCTGGAAGGAGGCGCTCGAGAGGTGGAAGGGGGCTGCAGTCGTCCAGCTTGAGGAGTCGGGCCAAGGCCGCGTCGTGAGCTTCGCCGCCGACCCGGTCTTCCGGGGTGTCTGGAAAGGCTCGGAGACCGTCTTTCTGAACGCGGTCCTGCTCGGTCCGTCGCTCGGCTCAAGGGGCAACTAGCCCCCGGAAGGCTCCGGGGCTAGAGCCGCCGCAGGAGGACGACGGTCCGGTCGTCGTGGAACGGCACACCGGCCGCGAACTTCGCGAGGCCCACGCCGAGGGCGTCCTCGATCTGGGCGAGCGGCCGCGTCGAGACTCCGCGGACCAGCGCGATGAGCCGGTCGAGCCCGAACTCGTCGTCTTCGGGATTGGCGGCCTCCGTGATGCCGTCCGTGTAGAGGACGAGGAGGTCCCCCCGCTCGAGGGTCAGCGCGCCGGAACCGTAGGCCTGCCCCGGGAAGAGCCCGAGCGGCGGCCCTTGCGCCGGGAGGAGCTCGTGCCCGCCCGCGGCCCGCAGGACGATGCCGGGGTTGTGCCCCGCATTCGAGAAGACGACGGACCCCGTTTCGGGGTCGTAGAGCGTCGCGATGAACGTGACGAACTTCTCCTGGCTCGTACGGCGATAGACGAGGTCGTTCAGGCGGGCGCAGACGCGGTCGGGCGCGAAGTGCTCGGCCGCCCACGCCTGAAAGGCGGACTGGACCGACGCGGCCAGGATCGAGGCCGCCATTCCCTTGCCGCAGACGTCGGCGACGACGACGTCGACCGTGCCGTCGCTCCTCACGAAGAAATCGTAGTAGTCGCCCGACACGGTCCGCGACGGGAGAGTTCGGCCGAAGAGCTGGGTGGAGGGAAGCTCGGGCGCCACCTCGGGAAAGAGCCGCCGCTGGACGTCCCAGGCCAGCGCCATCTCGCGCTCGATCCGCTGCCGGGCGGCCGCGGCCTCGTGGAGCCTCAGATTCTGGATCTTGATTGCCGCCGTGTTCGCCAGCGACGTCAGAAGCTTGAGGTCCTCCTCGGAGAAGCTCTTCCGGCCGAGCCGGGCCTCGAGGTAGACGAGACCGATGACCTCCTCGTCGACCAGGAGGGGCGCGGCGAGGCAGGAGGTGATCCCTTGCAGCCGGATCGAATCGGCGACCGCGATCTTCGCGTCCGTCGCCGTGTCGATCATCAGGACGCCGTGCTTGCGCTCGGTCACCATCTCGACGAGCGTCCTGGAGAGGCGGATGTCGGCAGGGTCGATTCCTTCGGCGAACCGGACCGCCTCCGGGCGGAGCTCCCCCGCCCCGTCACGCAGCATCAGAAGGCCACGGTCGGGCTCGAGGTGGGCGAAGAGCTTCTCGAGGATCAGGTTCGAGAGCTCGCCGGGCGGGATGTCGGAGAGGAGTGCGAGCGAGACGTCGTTCAGGATCTGAAGCGACGTCGCGAGCCGCTTCAGCTCGGCGGCGTCGGTCAGCTCGCGTGCCACCGGGCGCCGCAGGCTGGCAACTGCGCTCGAGGTCGAGATCATCGTTCTCTCGAGCCGGTCGGTCTCCGGTTCGATGACGACCCGTGCGGCGACGGCGGCTTCCTCGGAGATCTCGACCGACGTCTCTCCCAGGACGATCCGGTCTCCCGGGCGGACCACGACCGGGTCGACGATCCGCGATCCGTTCAGCTGGGTCCCGTTCCTCGAGCCGAGGTCCGTCAGGACGAGCCCCTCCGGCATCTGGTCGAGCCGGGCGTGCACGCGCGAGAGGGTCCGGTCGGGGAGGAAGACGTCGTTTGCGGAGGAGCGGCCGAGAGTCAGGGCCGGCCGGTCCGCCCGATGGTGGCGCGGGGGCTCGCCGGGAGCATGAATCGTCAGCACCAGCACGATCGGGAGTTTAGCCCTCACGGTAGCGCCGGGAGGCTGTGGTATCTTCTCCGGTTCCGGCCCGGCTCACATGCGGCTGGCCGAAGAAGGAGTCGACCCGTGAAGGAGAAGATCCACCCCCAGTACCAGGAAGTGACCGTCCACTGCTCCTGCGGAGCGACCTGGAAGACCGGTAGCACGATGAAGGAGCTGCGGCTCGAAATCTGCTCGAGCTGCCATCCGTTCTTCACCGGCAAGGCCAAGCTGATCGACACCGCCGGCCGCGTGGAACGCTTCCAGAAGCGTTACGCGAAGTCGACCGTCGCCGTCGCCGCGGCCGCCGCGGCCGCCGCCGACAGCAACAGCTGAGGGGGCCGGTCCTCCTTTTCCCCGACTGACCCGGGAACCGACGGATGCTCGAGAAGCTCGCCGAAATCGAGAGGCGCTATGCGTCGCTCGAGGAGCGCCTAGGGAGCTCCGACGTCGTCTCCGACCACCTGGAGTCGACGAAGATCCACCGCGCGATGCGGGAGATCTCCGCCGTGGTGGAGAAAGTCCGCGAGCTGCGCAGGACCTGGGACCAGCTTGCCGGTGCCCGCGAGATGCTCGACACGCTTCCCGCGGGCGATGAGCTGCGTGACCTGGCCCAGGCCGAGGCCGACGGCCTGAAGAGCCACGTCGAGGCGCTCGAGGAGGAGATCCGGATCCTCCTCCTCCCGAAGGATCCGAACGACGGCAAGAACGTCGTCCTCGAGATTCGCGCCGGGACCGGCGGAGACGAGGCCGCTCTCTTCGCCGAGGAGCTCTTCCGGATGTACGTCCGCTACGCCGAGGCGCGTGGGTGGCGCGTCGAGGTCATCGACCGCTCCGACTCGGGCGGTCGCGGCGGCCTCAAGGAAGTCCAGGCGATCATCGAGGGGGAAGGGGCTTTCTCGCGCCTCAAGTACGAGGGGGGCGTCCACCGCGTCCAGCGGGTCCCCGAGACGGAATCCCAGGGACGGATCCACACCTCCGCGGCGACGGTCGCTGTCCTCCCCGAGGCCGAGGAGGTCGAGCTCGAAATCGCCGAGAAGGACCTGCGCCTCGACCTCTTCTGCGCCTCCGGCCCGGGCGGGCAGGGCGTCAACACGACCTACTCCGCCGTCCGGATCACCCACCTCCCGACGAACACCGTCGTCCAGTGCCAGGACGAGCGCTCGCAGGTCAA
>DIAY01000268.1:0-2037 GCA_002414905.1 Holophagales bacterium UBA5066
TTTTCGATCGCCTTCTGGAATGCCGCGATGGCCGCGTCCCACTTCTCGTCCTCGTGGAGCTCCATGCCGCGGTCGAACCACTCTGATCCGTTCCGCCGCTCCTGGCTCTGCGCAGCCTCTTGCGCGGGACTCCTGGCACTCGAAAGAGGAGCCTGCGGCCCGGCGCCGCCAGCGAGGAGGGCGGGCGATCCGAGAAGAACGGCGAGGACGAGGGCGCCGGGACCGAGGATTGGGAGCCTTCCCGCTGCGAAGGACGCCCGGCCACGCTTCGGCAGGCATCCGGAGGAAGAGTCCTGCGTCATGACGACGAATACGAGAACGGAGTGCCCCGTGTTTCGCCGGAAACAGAAAGGGCCGAGCGACGCATCGCCCGGCCCTCGCGAGATATCCGTCCGGCGGCTACTTGATCTTCTCGACGATCGGGAGCTTGGGGTAGAGGGCCTTGACGGCCGCGAGGACCGCCTTGATCGACTCGTTCCCCCCGACGTCACTCTTGGCGTCGGTGAACGTGAAATCCGAGCCCTTCGACATCTGGAATTCGAGCTCGTAGCAGAATCTCCCGTCCGGGCGGGCGAGGCAGTCCGCGCGCAAGGCCTTGAGGCCGGCGGGGAACATCTCGAAGCTGTCGGCCTGGTTCTTCCCGTCCACCCAATGGATCTTGTCGGCCGTGAGAACGAGCTTTCCGCCGCTGTTCTTCTTGAAGAGGCCCGTCTTGCGGACGAGGCCGTCGACCTCGACCTGCGACGGGACGGGCGGAGGAGCGGTCGACCTGCCGACCGCCGCACCCGCCGCAAGGGGCGCCGCGACGAGCGGGGCCTCCATGAGCGCGCGGATGACCCCCTCGGGGACGTTGTTCTCCTTCAGGTAGATCAGGTCGTTCAGCGACGGACGCTGGACCACGCCGTTCTGCATGAGCTGGTCGACGATGAGCTTCTCGGAGGTCCCCGCCTTGAAGACCTTGACGACTTCCACGGCCTTCGGGTTATCGGGCTGTTGGGACGTCCCGGCCGCCGGGATTGGCGCGGCCGGCGGCGCCTTCGCGAGGAGGGCCGAGACGACAGGCTCGGGGACCATCGCCGCGCGGAGCTTCTCCACGTCCGCAGCCGGGATCGAGGGAACGGTGTTCGCCGGGTCGTTGATTCGCGCGAGGATGCTTTCCGCCGGCGCGCCGAAGCTTTGCGCGGCGAGAACCTTGTCGACGGTGATCTCCTCGGCCGTAACCGGGAACGCCAGCAAAATGGTGAAAAGGGCAAAAAGGGCAAGGACCGACTTCATGTCTGTCTCCTTCAATCTCACGGGGTCATTCTAGCAACCCGGGCGCGGTGGGGTCGCTGGCGTTCCGGCCGCCGGCCCGATCGCCAGTCGTGGAGGGCCGGAACGGACGCCAACGCCGCCTCGGGCGCCCTGCCCGGCCCCGGGTGCGTGCGATGTAAACCGGAGGCGGACGTGCGGTCGCAACTCCCTCGGTGCGATGGAGTTCAGCGGCCTCTTGTCGCTCGTGGGTATTTCACTATCATCTGCCAATGATCGGGACTGAAAAGGTCCCCATAGAGGGACAGATCGCCAGGGACGAGTCCGGAGCGTACGACGTCGTCGTGATCGGCGGCGCCATTGCCGGAGCCTCCACCGCCATTCTTCTCCGCCGACGCAGCCCGGGTCTTCGCGTTCTCGTCGTCGAGAAGGGTGAAGCGTTCGACCGGAAGGTGGGGGAATCGACGGTCGAGGTCTCGTCCTACTTCCTGACGCGCGTCCTCAAGCTCTACGACCACCTGAGCCGCGAGCACCTCGCCAAGCAGGCCTTTCGCTACTGGTTCCACAACGAAAAGGCGACGCGAATCCGGGAAGCCTCGGAAGTCGGGTCGACCCAGCTCGCACGAACTCCCGGGTTCCAGCTCGACCGCGCCGTTCTCGACGAGCACATCCTGAAGGTGGCCCGCGAGGAGGGGACCGAGGTCTGGCGCCCCGCGAAGGTCGTCGACTTCACACTCGAGGGAGACGCGGGGAACTCCGTCACCGTCGAGAAAGCCGACGGGACGA
>DIAY01000268.1:2204-3177 GCA_002414905.1 Holophagales bacterium UBA5066
TGGGGCTACTGGATCTGGTTCATCCCGCTCCGCGGCGGGGAGACGAGCGTCGGCCTCGTCTGGGACAAGCGCCTGGTCCAGCCGGAGGGAGCGACGCCGCTCGACAAGCTGCAACGGTTCCTGAACGCGAATCCGCTCACCCGAGAGTTGCTCGCGAACGCCGAGCCGGTCGAGGGCGACTGCCACTACCTCGGGACGATGCCTTACCTCCTCGACAAGTTCATCGCGCCGGGGTGGACGTGCGTCGGCGACGCAGGCGGGTTCATCGACCCGTTCTACTCGCCCGGCCTCGACCAGATGGCCTTCTCGGTCCACATGCGCGTGGACCTCATCCTCAAGGCGCTCGCAGGGGCCCCCGCGGCGGAGATGGAGAAGGAGTACGCGCTCCATAACAAAAGGTACGACCGCTTCCTCCGCTTTTTTTTCCGGGCGATCTACAAAGACAAGTACCACCTGATGGGCGACTACGACACGATGACGGCGTCGTTCCTCATGGACACGGCGCTCTATTACCTCGTCGCGGTCCACCCCCTCTACCGGAGGTCGGCCGAACGTCTCGCCATGCCTCCCTACTACGGGGACGGCGCCGAGATCGGCCTCTACCCGATGCGCTTCTACCAGTGGCGGCTCATCACCATCGCGAAGCGAAAGAAGGCGCTCGGCATCTACGGGAACCACAATGCGGGCCGGCGCCCGGGCCTGGTCGGTTTCTCCGTGAGGAGCTCGATCCTCGTCATGCTCGCGCACGGCGTCGTGCGCTGGATGAAGGCGGAGGTCGAGAACGCCCTGACCTACCTGTGGCGCCCCAGGCCGCTCGACGGGCCGCAGCCGATTCTCCCGCCGCGCCTTGTCGAGGCGGGCGGACCTGGCACCGAGGCGGTGGCGCGCTGAAGACTCCGGAGGGGGGCTCGAAGAGGTCCCGAGAGAGGCGGGCGGCCGTCCTCGGCGCCGCGTGTGCGCTCCTCGTCGGGGC
>DIAY01000268.1:3330-6990 GCA_002414905.1 Holophagales bacterium UBA5066
AGCGCGGGACGCATCACCCTCGATCGGATCGAGGTGCAAACCGAGCTCGACGGGGAAGGTCGACGGAAGAAGCCCGAAAGGCGACGCTACACCGTCGTGATGGACAAGCGCGGGGTCGTCTCTCGCGAGCTTCTCGAGGTCGACGATCGCGAGGCGACCGAAGACGAGAAGAAGAAGGCTCGCAAGGACGACGAGAAACGGCGGCTCGCCTCGCTCGAGGCGGGGGGCGCCCGGTCCGACGAGGAAGAGCTGATGTCGGGACGCGTCCCGCTCCTCGACCTCCTGCACCGGCTCCAGTTCCGGTACGTCGGCGAGGAGGTGCTCGACGGGCGTCCGACGCACGTCGTCGCGTTCAGCCCGAAGCCGGGCCTCGTCTCGAAGACGATCCGAGACCGCGTCCTCAATGCCTTCGCAGGCACGACCTGGATCGACGTCGCCGAGCAGCAGCTGAGGAAGATCGACGGCTACCTGACGACTCCCGTGAAGGTTCTAGGTGGCGTCCTGCTCGACCTCAGGGGAGTTCGCCTCGTCTACGAGTCGCGTGAGGTCCTTCCCGGCACCTGGGCCCCGTGCCGTGAGGAGATCGGTATCACCGCGACTGCCGGGATGCTCATCGGCGTCCGCCGCGAGATCCGGTTCGAGTTCTCGGACTACCGGAGCCTCGGGTCCGACGTGCCCCTCCGCGCCGCTCGCTGAACCGCGTTCTCCGGGGCGATCCGCCCCGTCTCGTCCGCGCGCCGCTTCTCGCGAGTCACTCGCGGACGAAGTGGGGCAGGTCGAAGGGGATCGGGAGCGAGAGCTCGACGAAGCCCTTGTACTCGCCGCCCTGGAACCAGGGCGCCTGGTAGATGAGCTTCTTCACGCCGGCCTTTTCGATCGTGTAGACGTTCGGCTGCCCGGTGCGCAGGAGCTCCAGGAGGTGGCTGCGCGCCGGCTCCGGGTGGCACTCGACGAGGCTCCTGCCGATCAGCTCGCGCCCGCCGTCCTTCTCGTGGGTCTGAGCGGCGCGGTCGTTCATCTCGAGCGTCACGCCCTCGCGGTCGCAGACGGTGATCGCGGCTTTCAGCTCCCTGACCCAGGCTCCCTCTTCCATTCGTTCCTCCTCGGCTCTTGCGGGCGGCGCCCCGATCGACCTTCGAATGATGCACGAGTTCGGGGAGGGTCAGAATGTAAAATCAAGACCTGACCCCGTTGGTTTGGTACTGTCAGATTCGTATGAGCAGCTCGTTTAGCCGCATCGCCGCTGACACGTCCCTCGAACTTTCGGCTCCGGAGATGAGAGCCCTCCTCGACGCGGCTCGCGACCGGATCGTCGAGCACGTCACGTCTCTTCCGGCGCAGCCCGCGGCCGACGTCGAGGGGGCCGCGGAGCTGGCCCGCGAGCTTCTGGAACAGGAGGCGCCGGAGACGGGAATTCCCTTCTCTGAGATCCTCGACCTCCTCTTCGAAAGGGCGATCCCGAAGAGTTTCAACACGGCGAGCCCCGGATATCTCGCCTACATCCCCGGCGGCGGCGTGTTGTCGTCGGCCGTCGCCGACCTGATCGCGGGCGCCACGAACCGCTACGTCGGGGTCTGGCAGGCCGCGCCCGCCCTCGTGCAGCTCGAGACGAACGTCATCCGCTGGCTCTGCGATCTCGCCGGGCTCCCCGCCGGGAGCGGCGGGTATCTGGCGACAGGTGGCTCGCTCGCATCCTTCACGGCGGTCGTCGCGGCGCGGCGCGACAAGCTCCCGCCCGATTTCCTGAAGGGGACGTTCTACGTCTCCGACCAGACGCACCTCGCCGTCACGAAGGCCGCGTCGCTGGCCGGTTTCCCTTTGGAGAACGTCCGCTCGATCCCATCCGACGAGAGGTTCCGGATTCGGGTTGACCTTCTCGCCGAGCGGATCGCCTCAGACCGTGCTTCCGGCTTCAACCCGTTTTTCATCTGCGGCAATGCGGGGACGACGAACACGGGGGCCGTCGACGACTTGGGCGCACTGGCCGACCTTGCGGCCCGGGAGGGTCTCTGGTTCCACGTCGACGCGGCGTACGGGGGCTTCTTCCTCCTGACGGAACGGGGGCGCACGACGATGGCGGGAATCGATCGGGCCGACTCCGTCGTCCTCGACCCGCACAAGGGCCTCTTCCTGCCGTACGGCACAGGAGCGCTTCTCGTTCGCGACGCGGAATCCCTGCGTCGTGCGCACGCGGCCGGGGCGGACTACCTCCCGCACATGCAGGAGGATCCGGGGTTCATCGACTACTGCGAGATCTCGCCGGAGCTTTCGCGGGCAAACCGGGGCCTGCGGGTCTGGCTTCCCCTGAAGCTCCACGGGCTGGCAGCGTTCCGGCGCAACCTCGACGAGAAGCTCGACCTGACGCTTCACGCGACGCGAGAGCTGAAGGCGATTCCCGGGGTCGAGATCGTCGCCGAGCCCCAGCTGTCGGTCGTCGCCTTCCGGCTCGTTCGCCCGGGGCTCGACCTCGAGGAGCAGAACCGCCTGAACCGGGCGCTCATCGAACGCGTGAATGCGCGGAAACGGATCCACATCTCGGGGACCCTCCTCGACGGCGCGTTCGTCCTCCGGATCTGCGTCCTCTCGTTCCGGACTCACCTCGAAAGGCTGGATCAGGGACTCGATGACATCCGGGCGGCCGTGGCCGAGTCCTGACCCCGCCGGCGGCCGGCCACCAGATTAGAAAATCAAGACCTGACCCCGATCTCTGCCTGGCCGATGAGCTGGCCGTGGGCGGTCTCGACCTCGAGGCGGATGCGCTGACCGGGGCGCAACGCCGGCAGCGATACGGCAGAGCGGGAGCGAAAGCCCTCCTGGCGCCCGCCGGTGATTTCGATGAGGCGGGTCGTGAAGAGAGACTGTCCGTCGACGGACCAGACGTGGCGGACCCCTTCTGCGAGGCCCGCGGGGGCCTGAACGGCCGCGACGGCCTGCAGGAGGAGAGGGGACGACGGGGGCAGGGACGAGAGAGGCGTGGCGACGTCGAATCCGTGCGCGGCCAGCGACGTCCCGAAATTCACGGAGACGAGCCGCAGCGGCGCGGGCGGAACCGCCGAGCGGCCGAGCGTGACGAGGGCCAGAAAGAAGAGCCCGACGGCCGCCGTCTGCCACACGGGACGCCGGCCTTTGCCGTCCCACCGGCCCATCACGAGCGAGACGAAGACGGCCGTCGCGAGGGCGGCGCTGGCCCCGAGGTTCCAGAGGCCGCCGACACGCCAGACCATCGGGAGCGAGATGTTCACGTAGGCGAACGTGACGAACGCGAGGAATGCCGCGAGCAGGGGCCGCCGGCGGGTGACGAATTCGTCGTAGACGACGTCGATCGTCGAGGCGAGAGCGGCCACGGCGAGGAGCGTCATGAAGACGACCTGGCGAGACGAATACGTCGCGCTACGGTGGTAGAGCGGCAGCAGAAAGTACGCGAGGCCCTGAAGGAACCACTTCTGCCCCCAGAGAACGAGCTTTCGGATGGCTCGCCTCCGCTTCTCGGGAATCCACTCGCCGGACAGAAAGGCAGGGAGGGCGAGGCTCGTGAGCCAGACCGCACCAACGGAGACGAGCCCGAAGCGAAGGAGAAGCGGCCGCCGGGCACCGGCCGCCATAAAGGCGATGCCCCACCCGAGGGACCAGAGGCTGTGAAGGGTCCAGAAGACGCCTTCG
>DIAY01000068.1:0-517 GCA_002414905.1 Holophagales bacterium UBA5066
AGATGTGTATAAGAGACAGATTCCGGTAGTTCGAGAACTGGAGCGGGAGGCCGAAGTCCTTCTCCCTGAGCAGGGCGATCACGGACTGCAGGTCGTCCCGCTTCTTCCCGGAGACCCGCACCTGCTCTCCCTGAATGGCCACCTGGACCTTGAGCTTGGCGTCCTTGATCGCCCGGACGATCTCCTTCGCCTTCTCGGTCTCGATCCCCTGCTGGATCGTCACGACCTGCCGGGCCGTTCCCTTCGCCGCCGGCTCGGCCGTGCCGTAGACGAGGGACTTCAGGTGGACGTTCCTCTTGACGAGCTTCCCCTGGAGGACGTCGTTCACCGCCTTGAGGCCGAAGTCGTCGTTGGCCGTCAGGACGATCTGGTTCTCCTTTTCCTTGAGCTCGATGCCCGCGGCGGTCCCCTTCAGGTCGAAGCGCTGGGCGACTTCCTTCTGCGCCTGCGCGACGGCGTTGACGACCTCGGGCATGGCGACCTCGGACACGATGTCGAAGCTGGGATCGGCCATCTC
>DIAY01000068.1:753-3289 GCA_002414905.1 Holophagales bacterium UBA5066
CCCTCGCCGTCGAGGACGACGAGGCGCCGGACCTCACCCGAAGGCGACGCAAGGACCGCGACGGACTTCAGGTCTCCCTCGGTACGGGGTGTCAGCGCCAGGTCGACGAGACCGTTTGCGGCGGACGTTGCCACAGCCGTGAAGCGTTCGAGGACCTCTGCGGCCGGCTGGAGGAAGAGCAGGGGGAGGCGGGCCTTCTCGGCGCCGGTGAGGGTTTTCAGGACGATCTGTTTGTCCGCCGCGACGTACTGCCTCGCGGCCCGGCCGTCGAAGGTGTAGACCTTCCCCTCGGTTCCGTCGTAGTCGAAGCGGAGGGACGCGGGGGCCTGGATCGTCAGCGTGCCGGTCTCGGGAGTCGCGTCGGGGAAGCCGGCGGGGGCATAGCTCTGGACGAAGGTCATCGAGAACGCAGGCTTTCCCGTGTAGGTGCGCACGATCGCCCGCAGGAGCGTCGGGGCGTCGGGTTCCTCTGCCCGGGTGAGCGGTGACACGACGACGAGCACGGCGGCGAGCGTCGCGGTCAGGATCGGGAGGGAGAGGAGGCGCTTCATGGCTTCGGTGACGCTGGTTCCGTGCCGGCCCATCAGTGCCTGAAGTGGCGCCGGCCGCTGAATACGAGGGCCATTCCGCGGGAGTCCGCCGCGGCGATCACCTCGGCATCCTTCACCGACCCGCCCGGCTCGACGCAGGCCGTGACCCCGGCGTCGGCGAGGAGGAGGAGGCCATCCGGAAAGGGGAAGAAGGCGTCGGAGGCGGCGCAGGCGCCCTTCGCCCGCGCTCCCGCCTTTCCGACGGCGTCGCCGGCCGCGTCGACGCGGCTCGTGCGGCCGCCGCCGATTCCGTACGTCGCGGTCCCGTCACCGATGACGATCGCGTTCGAGATGACGCCCGCGACGGCCCGCTCGAGGAAGCGCAGGGCGTTGCGCTCCTCATCCGTCGGGGCCCGCTTCGTCACGACCTTCCAGGACGTCTCGTCGCCCGGCTGGACGTCGGCCTCCTGCACGAGGAGCCCTCCGTCGATGCCGCGCAGCTCGCGGCGGGCGCGAGGGGCGGGGTCCGGTGCGACGGAGAGGACGCGGAGGTTCGGCTTCCTTGCGAAGACGGCCCGCGCCTCGTCGGTCACGCCTTCGCAGACGACGACCTCGAGNNAGGACGCCGCCGAAGCCCGAGACGGGGTCGGAGGACCAGGCCGCCTCGAAGGACCCGCTGGCGCTGCCCGCCTGCGCGATGCCGCAGGGGATGCGGTGCTTGACGATCGTCATCGCCCCGCGCGGCAGGAGGCGGGAGGTGAAGAGGGCGGAGTCGGCGTCGAGGAGGTTCGTGTAGGAGAGCTCCTTGCCCTGGTGGAGGACGAAACGGGCCAGCGCGGAGGGCGGCGCCGACGGGTCACGATAGAACGCTCCCTGCTGGTGGGGGTTCTCACCGTAGCGAAGCGTTCCTCCAAGCTCGAAGGCGAGCGGGAGGCGCTCGGGAAACGCGTCGTCCTCCGTTCGTGCGGCCAGCCACGCCGAGATCGCCGCGTCGTAGGAGGCCGTCCGGCGGAAGACCTTCAGGGCGAGGCGCTTCCTCGTCCCGAGCGTGGAGCCGCCGCCGTTGGCCTCGAGCTCGGCTGCGAAGGCGGGGTAGTCGGCCGGGTCGCAGAGGACGGCGACGTGGGCGTGGTTCTTCGCTGCGGCGCGCAGGAGCGACGGTCCGCCGACGTCGATCTTCTCGATCCCCTGGGCAAACGTCGTTCCTTCGGCGGCGACGGTCTCCTCGAACGGGTAGAGGTTCACGACGACGACGTCGATCGGTCCGATGCCGTTCTCCGCGGCCTGCTCGACGTGCTTCGGGACCGAGCGGTCGAAGAGGACTCCGCCGAAGAGGGCCGGGTGGAGCGTCTTGACCCGCCCGTCGAAGACCTCGGGGGAGCCGGTCACGTCTGCGACCTGGGTTACGGGCAGGCCCGCGTCCGACAGGTGCTTGCCGGTGCCGCCCGTCGAGACGAGCTCGAAGCCGTGCCGGAGGAGCTCATTTGCGAGGTCGAGAAGGCCGCCGCGGTCGGAGACGGACAGGAGAGCGCGTTTCGTGCTCATCGGACGGTGTACGGTCCTTTCGACTCGGGGCGCGCGGTGGCGGCCGATGCGTCGCCCCCGGCGGTGTTCCAGATCCAGGCGAGGAGCCGTGCGGAGAGGGTCAGGCCGGAATCGTAGGCCTCGCGCGCCCCAGCGGCCGGGAGGCTCGCGGCGACGAGCTTTTCGGGAGCGTCGAACGGGACCGTGGAGTAGCCGCGGAAGCTCGAGCCGCCCCGCGCGAGAGCCAGGAGCGAGGCGTCGTCCCGAACCGGGCCCGTCGGCGGGAAGAGGAGTGCGGCCTCGGCGACGAGGCCGCCCGCCTCGTATGCGATGTCCGCGAAGGGGCGGTGATCGCGAATGGCCTGCGCGATCCGGCGCGTCCCGGTGGCGAGGGCGGCGCGCCGGCCGGCGGCGTCGCGGTTCGGTGATGCCGCCAGGCCGGCCTTCACGCCTTCCATGAAGCGCTGCGGGTTCTTCGCGAG
>DIAY01000302.1 GCA_002414905.1 Holophagales bacterium UBA5066
AGATGTGTATAAGAGACAGTGGCGAAGGCGTCGGGCGAGCGGGAGATGACCGCGACGCTGCGTGAGATCGTCCAGCGGACCGGCCCGCCCGGGCGCGGCCGCCTGCTCGCCGCGATCGGCCAGCGGGTGGCCCTCCGGCACATGCCGGCGACGATCCGCGAGAACCGCATCGGCTGGCCGAAGCCCTCGCCCAGATACCGCGCCTGGCGCAGCGGAGGGCAGCCCCTCGTCGACACGGGCCGGCTCGTGAACTCGTGGGCATGGCGCGCGAACCAGAACGACGTGAAGGTTTTCACGCAGGTGCGCTACGCCCGGCAGCTCAACCACGGCGGGATCATTCGGCCGAAGGGGAAGTTCCTCCTCATCCCCCTCAGCCCTCCACTGAAGATGACCGAGGCCCGCGGCTGGCCCCGCGGGAAGGCCGCCATCGCTGCCCGGTATCCCGGCTCGTTCTTCCTGTTCCACGGCCCCGAGGGGCCCGGGATCTACCGGAAGAGCCGGACGCGGATCGGGACCAGCCTGAAGACGAAGGGCGCCAAGTACCAGGCGAAGACGCTCGGGATAGAGCGGATCGCCGCTGCGCGCCGGCAGATCAACCAGCAGGGCTACCACTTCGGGCACTGGCGCCAGGAGTGGATGCCCGACCTTCTCAACGTCGCCGGGCTCTTCCTTACCACGGGGAAGGGCGGCTCTTCTTCTGCCTCTGGCGGCAATCCCGACAAGGGCGCCCGGGGAGGGCAGGTCTCGTGAAGGACAACGAGGTCATCGACATGCTCGTCGCCGACGCCGTCGCGGCTCTCTCCTCGCCGGCGCTCCCGTTCGAGCCTCGGGTCCTGGGATCGACGGGCGCCGAAGACCTCGTCTTCCGAGACGTCGAGGGTCAGCTCCCGGCCGTCGGGGTCACGGACACGGGTCTCGATCGAGTGGGGGACATCGGGATCGGGACCAAGAGGTGGACCGGGCGCGTGGAGGTCGAGATCACGCTCGCGGCGGCCGCCGAAGGGGATTCCTCCGTCGCGGGACGCGACCAGATAAGGGCCCTCCTCGGCGAGGTGAACAAGCGCCTCGACTACAGGCAGCCGCCCAACCAGAAGTATCGTTTCAAGTTCCTCGGCTTTTCGTACCTCGAGCAGCCCCGCCTGAATGCCGTCGTCGGGGTGCTGCGGTACGAGGTCGGGGGCACCTTCGGCAACGAATAACAGGAGCGAAAGGAGCACGCCATGGGCGAGCCTGCCATCGGAAACAACTCGGTCGTCGTCGTCGATTTCGAAGCGTCCTGGGGGGTCGCGAAGGGCTCGCCAGTCGGGCGAAAGATCTCCGTCGTCGAGTGCGGCATCCTGCCGACTCAGGCGCTGATCGGGAATCCCTCGCTTCGCGCTTCCCTCAACCCGTCGAAGCCCTCACTCGGCCAGCCGAAGGCACAGGGGCCGATCACCCTCGTGCCGAACGTGCAGGTCCTGCCGTTCTTCCAGAAGCTCTTCACCGGTACGCTGGTCAAGACGGGCGCCGCCGACCCCTGGCTCGCCACCTCGAAGCTCGGGGCGACGTTCCCGAAGTCGGCGATCTTCGAGTCCAGCTTCGACATCGGCGGGACCCTGAAGTACGCCCGCGCCTCGGGCGTCCGAATCAACGGCTGGACGATCCCGATCGCGTTCGAGGGCCCGCTCCAGATGTCCCTCGACGCGATGGCGAAGAACGTCACGTACGGAGACACGCCCTACGACGTGGCGCCGGACGACTGGACGGTCCAGGACCCGCTCGAGCACATGCAGCTCATCTCCGGCTTCGTGAAGGTCGGGGGTAGCGCGGTCGGGTACATCAAGGCCGGACAGCTCCAGCACTCCGCGAACCTCAACGGGGAGGACTTCCGGGCGGGACTCCTCGGCCGCGGCTCCCTGACGCCGAAGACCTACGGGATCAACGGCAACCTCACCATCGCCCTCGAGTCCGTCGCGGCCATGACGCTCGTCACGGGCGGGGCGGTGAGCGACATCGAATTCAAGTGGCAGGTCGGGACCAACCGCTTCTTCCGGACGAAGCATCACGTCCAGATGGAGATCACCGGCCCCGCCGTGAAGGACGGGCTGGTCGAGGTCCCGGTCAACTTCCAGGGCTTCGAGGACGCCGGCACCGGCACCGCGTTCGAGTTCGAGTCTTCGATCGGCGTCGACCCCGACACCGAGTACGTCTGAGGAGACTGAGGAGAGCATGCAGACCTACACCACAGCCGAGGCCGGAACGTTCCAGATCCGGCCGACTTCCACGAAGCTCCTGGCCGAGGCCATCGCTCAGCTGAAGCGCGAGGGCCTCAAGCCCAGCAACGAGGACATGGAGACGAGTCCGATCCTCTACGGGGAGATGGCCCGCAGGCTCCTCGCGAGCTGGGTCCTGCCCGACGGAACCGAGCCGCTCAAGGGGCTCTCCGCCAAGGCGCAGCGCGACCTCCTCTCCGAAGACCCGTTCGTCGCGGCCTTCGTCCTGGCGAAGGCGGGCGAGCAGGCCGCCGAGTGGGCCAAGCGGTTCGAGGTGGTCTCGGGAAACTGACCGCCCTCGCGCAGGCGCGACGAGCGCTGCGCGGGGAGAAGGGGGACTCGTGCATCGAGTGCCGGGCGATCGGTCGGCAGCGCTTCGGGGCGGACGTCTGTGGCCGCTCCGGGGCGGTCTGCGTGCGCGAGGCGGCGTTCCTCGAGGCCGACGCCCGGCTCGTCTCATGGGAGGCACGGGAGGCGCTGCGCCTGTGGAACGTGGTCCAGAGCCAGTGGCGCATCGGGATGGCGGGCGCGACGGGGCTGGACTACCCAGCCGTCTACCGGGTGGCCGAAACGATCGGGGTGGAGATTGATGACGACGTCCTGTCGCTGCTCCAGGCGCTCGAGGCCGAACAGGTCGAGAGCTGGGGCGAGAAGGCCGAGCGCGACCGTGCGAAGAGCCAGAAGGGAAACGTGACGCGTGGCTGAGAACACGGTCCAGCTGAACCTCATCGCTCGCGACCAGGCGTCGCAGGTCATCCGCGGGGTCATGGGCCAGCTCCAGGGGATGATGGGGCAGCTCACGATGCTCGCGGGGCTTGGCGGGGCCGGGATGGGTCTCGGTGCGTTGATCAAGCAGGGAATCGACTTCAACAAAACCATGGAGGACTCGAAGGGCGGCATCGCCGGGGTCCTTCTGATGACGCGCCAGTACGTGGACGCCACCGGGAAGGTCGTGGCCGGGCAGGGCGCGATGAACGCCGCCTTCGCCGAGGCCTCGACGATCCAGGAGAAGCTGAAGAAGGACGCCCTCGGAACGGCGGCCAGCTACACGGAGCTCGTCGGCGCCTTCCAGACCGCCCTCGCGCCGGCCGCGGCCGCGGGCGTGACGAACCTCGACGACGTTCGCGAGATCACCGTCATGGCGACGCAGGCGATGGCAGCCCTGAACATCCCGACGGCTCAGGCGGCGCAGGAGCTGAGGGGCCTCTTCGCGGGTGACACCGGCCCGGACAACCGGCTGAACCAGATACTCCGCGTCCTGCCGGAGGATCTCGCGAAGGTCCGAGGCAACGCAGAGGCAGCCGCCAAGATGTTCAAGGAACGCCTTGGCCCGGCGGCCTCCGCGGCGGCGATGCAGACCGGGACGCTGACCGTTCGTCTCTCGAACCTCGGCGACATCCTCGACCAGACGATGGGCGAGGCGACCGCGGGTCTCTTCAAGGACATCTCCGAGCTGATCGCAGAGGTATCGGCTGGGGTCGGGGACAGCGCGGGGGTCTTCGGGGACCTGGGGGACACCGTTCGCGAGGCCATGGCCGTCGGGAAGGAGACCATCGAGGACGTCTTCGGCACGGCAACGAAGTCGGTCACGGACGCCGGGTTCACGTGGCGCGACGTGTTCTTCGGGCTGTCGGTCCTCTTCGTCGGCTTCGTCGAGAGCGTCGGCGCGGGGATGAAGTACATCACCCAGTTCCTCACGGCGCCCATCGAGACGATCAAGGGCCTTTGGAAGACTCTTGTCGGAGGGATCGCGGCCCTTCTCGGCGAGTTTCTCTCCACGCTCGCTGACACGCCCATCATCGGCAAGCTCTTCAAGGGCGCGTCAGAGTCGGTCGACCGGTTCGTGATGAGCCTCACGACGGGAGACGCTGCGTTCGACAGGTTCAGGGAGAAGGCCGAGGCGAACTGGGGTGACGGCGCCTTCTCCCACGCGCGGAAGATGATGGAGGACTACGGGAAGGAGACCGAGAAGACGACCGCAACGCTCGGTCAGCTCGGCTCGCAGGCGAAGAAGACGGGCGCCGAGATTGCGGGCGGCGTCATCGACCTGAAGAAGTTCCTGTCCGCCACGAAGGAGCAGGGTCGTACCTACGCGTCCATCGTGCAGACCGACCTGGAGAAGACCTTCGCGTTCTTCAGGACCGGGGAGGCCGCGATCGAGGAGTTCGTTGGCGTCCTCGAGAAGAAGCGCGGCGACTGGCAGAGAGCCATCTCCGACATCTTCAAGTTCGAGCCCGACTCCGCCGCGGCTGGCGCCAAGGCCGGAATGTACGGCGTCTTCGCCGCGCTCCCTTTCGCCGCCGAGTCCGCCGCAGCCGCCGTCCAGGGTGTCTGGCAGGGCATGGCCCAGGCCTTCGACGACGCCTTCTACTCCGTTATCTCCGGCCGTCTCGACTCGCTCGGCGACGTCTTCCGCGGCTTCGCATCGAACCTCCAGGGCGTCTTCTCGAAGCTCGTCACGAGCATGGTCGAGAGGTGGCTCTCCGGGCAGAAGACGATCGGTGAGGGCATGCAGGCCCTCAGCAAGTCCATGCAGAACAAAGACGGCGGCCTCTCGTGGAGCGGCGCAGCGATGTCCGGAGCGGCCGGGTACGGGATCGGGAGCTCGATCGGAGGCGGGACGACCGCGAACCAGATTGGCGGCGCCGTGGGGGCAGTCGGAGGGGCCTACATCGGTACGCTGATCGGCGGAATCGCCGGTCCAATCGGGATGATCGTCGGGGCGATCCTCGGCGCCGTCATCGGCCAGCTCTTCAACAAGAACACGATGATGGAAGTCACCGGCTCCATAGCTGGCATGGCAGGGGGGACCAGCACCTACCAGCGGCCGATCTTCGAGCAGACAGGACGCCCGGAGCCCGGCGAGCGTCGCGGGCGCGGCCAATGGTTGCTCGACCCCTACACCGAGGGGGCGGAAGATGGAGGCGGCCAGCCGATCGGGTGGGAGACGGTCGAATACAAGCCGGGCGTCACGACGGCGCTGGAGCTTGCAGGGAAGAGGGTCTTTGACCAGCTCCAGACTTCGCTCGTCGATATCTTCAAGGCGGGCGGAGGCGAGGGGGGCGGGTTCGTCGATATCTACCGCGCCGCTCTGAAGGACAGCCTCTCCGGAGCCAACTTCAACATCAACGCCGGTGGCGACGAGGACATCGAGAAGAGAACCGAGTGGTTCCTGAAGACCATGCTCCCGCGCATCGGCCTGTCGGCAGCCTTCGGCCAGACCGGCTACCTGCCGACGGGCAACCAAGACGCCGCGGGGGGCGTCGGCAACTTCAGCTACGGCATGCCGGGAATGAACCCGGACGGCACGTGGATGGAGACGAAGCTCTTCGACGAAGGGGCGGCGATCCCGAAGTTCCTCCTCGGGCTCGGCTTCACCGTCGAGAAGGTGGGCGAGCTCGCCGGCAGGATCTCAACGGACGACCCGCAGAAGCTCCTCGAGTACATCGGCGGCCTCGTCGGGGTCGTCGTCGGGCTGAAGGACCTCGGGGCCGAGATGGGGAAGACCTTCGCCGATCTGGCGAAGGGATGGGCCGACGAGGTCGCAGCGGGGCCTGCCGTCGCTTTCGCGGAACAGGCCCAGAGCATCGCGGACCTCTTCGGGGAGCTCGATCTCTACTCCGGCGACGAGCAGCTGAAGAAGGCCCAGGAGGCGCAAGCCGCCTCCGCTCAGTTCTGGGAGTCGGTCCAGTCCTACCTCCGGCAACTCGACGCCCTCGGGCAGAAGCTCTCCGCCGGCCTCCAGGGGATGCGCGAGAAGATGCGCGCCTTCCTCAATCCGCTCTCGGAGGCCGGGGCCGGAGCCGCCAACCAGGCGACGATCGATGGCGTCTGGGGGAAGCTCCTCTCGGCGACGAACCCCGGGCAGATCGAGGCGGCCACGAACGAGGCAGCCGCGGCGATCGAGGCGCTCTTCAACGTCATGGCCGAGCGGGTGACCCGCGGGAAGGCCCTCATCGAGCGGCTGGCGACTCTCGGCCAGGGCCTCGGGGACATCGGCAAGGACCTGGCCTATGAGCAGCTCGCGAAGACGAGCCCGCTCGCCTCTATCGGGCAGGACATGGTCGACATCCAGAAGAAGGTCGCTGACGCGGCTCGCCTCACCGGCCTCGAGCAGATCGCCGCCATGGAGGACGTCGCGGGCTCGGCCGAGACGATGCTCGGCAAGCTGTCGAGCCTCCTCTCCGAAATCGCTTCGGTCTCCGAGTCCATCAACAAGTCGATCTCCTCGCAAATCTGGGAGCTCGGCGTCGGCGAGATGGACCCGAAGGGCCAGGCGACGGCGATCACGCAGCGGATCAAGGAGCTCCAGGACCAGCTCGCACTCGCCACGTCGCCGGCAGAGATCCAGGCCATTACCTCGGAGATCCAGAGCCTCACGGGCCGGTACGTCGGCCAGTTCGGCAAGGACGACCCGCGGCGTGCCGAGGCGATCACCTGGGCACAGGAGCAGCTGAAGCGGGCGCAGGGACTCGCGAACGAAGCGCTGGACCTCATGCGGGAGCAGGCCGAGGCATACGCGGAGGAGCTGAAGGGGCTGCTCAAGGGCTCGGTCGTCACCATTTCGACGAACGTGGACGAGGCGGCTACAGCCATCGGGCAGCTGTCGCAGACCCTCGGCGAGCTCGACCGGGCCGTGCGTGAGCAGCTCGAGCGCCTCGGTACGGCCGCCCTCGACGCCCTCGAGCCCCTCCGGACGGCCATGGAAGGTGCGGCCGGCATCTTCACCGGGGCGACCGGCGCGGCCGCTGGCGCCCTCACGGCGCCCGAAGTCGGGTTGACCGCGTCGGCCGACCGCGCTTCGGCGCGCCTGGACATCTTCACTGGCGCCCTCGACCGGGCCGTGACGAACCTCGACCGGCTGGCGAATGCGGGCGGCGGGAACACCGAGGCGCCCGACTCGAATAATCAAGGAACGGGCACGGGGGCTTCCAATGCCGTCACGGCGGCGGCGGTCATTCCCATGGTCCGCCGCTTCTACGGGCAGCTCACCCCGAGGGTGGCGTGATGGCGCTCCCTTCGTGGATCTCGACGCACCGTGGCGACGCGGTCCGCTCGACGTTCTGGCTCGTGAAGCTCGGGCTCGCGTCGCCGCTCTACCTCACCGACTGCGACCAGCCGATCGTCTACGACACGCACACGTTCACGCCGACGCTGCTCACCGTGGACGGGATGCAGAGCGACTCCTCCTCCTCCGCCGGAAACGGCGGGCGGCTGGCGCTGGCGAGCGGCGGGACGTACTGGCAGCCGCTCCTGGCGGCGATCGCCGGGGGATTGCGGACCTTCGACGTGTCCGTCTGGGAGGCGTGGCTCGACGTGGCGGCGCTCCCGTCCCCGGCGCCTCCAGCGAACGCCGTCCGGCTGGCGGGCGTCACCCGCGTCGAGGCCGCTGAGTGGGATTCCGAGTGGCTCGCCCTCACCCTCGGGCCGTCAGCTGACCCCGCGCTCGGGCGGCTCCCGTTCCGCGAATACTCGACGGCCTGTACCTACCGGAAATACAAGGGGGCGCAGTGCGGGTACACCGGCTCGGAGACGACGTGCGACCGAACGTGGGCGACATGTCTCGCGCGCGGGAACAATGCCCGGTTCGGAGGGTTCGTTGACATCGTGTCGAAGGACGAGGTGCCGGCGACGTGGAACTGGCAGACCGGCAGCGTCGACTACACGGGCACCGTGATGTTCCGACCGAGAGAGGTGTGACGTGGCGCTTCTGACGTTTCCGCTGATCGACCCGTCGGTAGCCCCCCAGATCGGCGCTTCCCGGTCCATTCGGACGGCGACGCAGATCGTGCGGGCTCAGACGGGGTTGGAGCGAAGGCGCGTCCTCGCCACGATCCCGACCGTAGACTTCGAGGCGCACTGGAACCCTCGCGACGACTCGCGGTGGATCGCCGAGCAGCTGTCGGCGTTCTTCCGGCAGACGGCTGGCCCTGCGCTCCCGTTCGTGGCCTACGACTGGGACTACTCGTTCGGGCACCAGCGGATCTACATCGGGACCGGCGACGGGACGGATACCGCCTGGAACCTCCCGTGTCGCGACACGGCGTCGGCGATCACTGTGTACTCGGATGGGACCGAGGTGGCCGGAGCCGACCTGACGCTCTCCGATGACGGTGACAACGAGGCGATGAAGGTCACGTTCGACACCGCCCCGGCCGCTGGCAAGGTGCTGACGGCCAGCTTCACCGGGCAGCTTCGAATCGTCTGCCGTTTCGGTGAGGATCAGCTCCGTCTGGAGTTCGCCGACGCCGGTCTCTACGGCATCTCGGTCCCCCTCGTCGGTCTGAAGGGCGAGGAATGACGGACGACCCGAACAGGAAGGGGTTTCCGGAATGGACTGAGCCGCCCCTCCCGTCCGCGCCTATCGACGTCACCCCGCCGGGTTCGCGCACGAAGCGTTCCCGCGGCGGCGGTACCGCCGTCCAGCTCGTCCGGGCAGGGCACCGCGTCCCGATCCTCTTCGGCCGGCGGATGATCTCGCCCGACATCGTCCGGGTCGCGCAGGGCACGAACACACCGACGTTCTACGGGGTCATCTCCGAGGGGCCGATCGAAGAGGTCGAGAGCCTCGAAGGGGGCCTTGATCCAGCCCTCACGACCGTTTCACTCGGATCACTCTCGACGACTGCCGGGCTCCCGTCATGGTCGATTGGCCTCGCGTGCTTCGCGGGCTACAAGATCGGCTACCCCTACGGCCCCGGCGTGACGGCGAAAGGGCGCCTGCTCTACGACCCGCGGATGGCCGGCGCCGCGTGGGGGGCCGGGGAGTACCCGGACCCGGACTTCTGCGCTTACTCGGCGAACCCGGCCCTCATCATGGCCGACCTCCTGACCTTCCCGCAGTACGGCCTCGGCGTCCTACCGGCCGCGGTCGACTGGACCTCCGTCGAGGACGCGGCCGACTGGTGCGACGAGACGGTCTCGGGCGCCAAGAGGTACGAGATCAACATCTGGCTCGCGGAAGCCGGGACGGCTGACGACTGGCTCACGACGATCGGACTCCACGCCGGCCTTCGGTGGCATGAGGCGGCGGGCCTCTGGCGACTCGACTACGACGACGGCACGGCTACCTCGGCGGCGACCGTCACCGAGGATTACCTCGTCGAGGGCTCGCGCCCGAGCGTCCGCTACGGGGCCGGCGGAGGGCTCTCGGGGCGGCCGAATCGCTTCACGGCAGAGTGGACGGACCCGAGCACCGAAGAAGTACGGACGGTCACCGCGATGCTGCCGGGGACGGACACGGCGAAGATCCTCGAAGCGTCGGTCTACCGCCTCCACGGGTTTCTCTCCGAAGCGATGGCGCAGCGTGCCCTCGACCGGATCGTCGCTGAGATTCAGGCGGAGATCGAGATCGACCTCTCGCTGACGCTGGACTTCCTCCACCTCGACGTCGGTTCGGTCTTCACCGCGGATCTCCCGTCCCTCGGTCTCGTGGGAGTGGGCTGGAAGGTAACGCGCATCGCCTACGATGCGGAGTCGGTCCGGCTCACCGCGAACCTCTACAACGCCGCAACGTGGACGGCGGCCGACGAGGAAGACCTCGCCTCGCCCTCCCCGGTGGGTGCTGGAGACCCGCTCCAGGGCTACCTGCCCTCTCCCCCTCCTCCGACCCCGTCTGCGGCCCCTACGGCCCCCGCAGTCGTGGCGCCACCCGCGCTCGGGCTCGTCCCCCTCTACCGGCAGCTTGCCGCCACGCCGGCGGACGGCGACACCCTCCTATGGGATCTCGCCACGAAGACGGTCCGGTTCGGGGTGGGCGGAGGCGGTTCGCCGCTCTCAGTGCAGGAGGCGCCCCCGCCGGAAGGGATGACCGTCCCCTTCGAAGACGTGACGAAGATCGTTTTCTCGGGAGCGACTGTCACGAGCCCGGCGGCCGGGGAGGTTCTCGTCGCGATCACGGGCGGCGGCTCCGGCTCAACTCCGGTCCTCACCCGCGACGCCTTCACAGCTACGGCCGCCCAGACTACCTTTCAGCTTTCGATGGCTCCGGTCATCGACGACATCGTCGCCGTTTCACGGGACGGGGTCATCGCGCGAGCGGCCGACTGGAGCGTGGTTGGCGAGACCGTCGTCTTCGGGACGGGCCTCGACGCCGGGGTCGAGGTCGAGATTTCCTACTGGACTGGCGTCCCGAGCGGCTCGGTCCCGAAGCACGACGCTTTCACGGCGACGGAAGGGCAGACCGACTTCGTCCTCGCGGATGCGCCGAATGCCGTCACCCTCGCCGCGGTCAACGGCGTCGTCCAGCACTCCCCTCGATGGTCGATCGTCAACGGCTCGACCCTCCGCTTCGGCGCGGGACTCGTCGCTGGCGACGACGTGTGGGTCGCTTACCTCGTCACCGTCACGATGCCGGAGGCGGCCTTCGGTGAGCAAGGGCCTCGGGGCCTAACGGGCGAGACGGGGCCGACTGGTCCCGCCGGGCCGACAGGCCCCACAGGACCGGCGGGAGCGACCGGCCCGACCGGCCCGGCGGGACCGACCGGGGCGACTGGGCCACAAGGGCCGGCTGGCGCCGACGGAGCTGGCGTCGCGCTCACGGTCAAGGAAGCGGACGGAACCCCGAGCGTTGCGGACGTCGCAGAAATCCAGTTCGACGGGGCGACCGTCGAGACCGTCTCCGCCGGGGTCGTCAAGGTCACCGTGACGGGAGGAGGCGCGGCCCTTACCGTCGAGGAGACCGACGGGACGCCGAGCGTGACTGACGTCGCCGAGATCCGCTTTACGGGAGCGACCGTCGAGGAGGTCTCCGCCGGAGTCGTCGGCGTGACGATCCACAGCGGCGGCGCGTCGCTAGCAGGAGTCTTCTCGCCGCCGTCCGTCGTGCCGGTAATGACCTCAAACACGGCGCCCTCCGGTACCGTGTCGGCCTCCAGCAACTACTCTTCCACCCCTCCGTGGGGCGCATTCGCGGCCAATGATGTCGGGTGGATCTCGAATGCAGGCGGCGCACCGGCGTGGATTCAGTACCAGTTCCCAGCAGCGAAGACGATTCGCGGGTACGGCATCGTTCCGTGGTCCGCGGACACCTTCCCGAACCGCTGCCTGATGGCATGGCACCTTGACGGTTCCAACGACGGGACAAACTGGACGACGCTAGACACCCGCACGCGGGCGCGGAAATGGGTCCAGTGGGGGCTGGAACGCTTCGGGGTCACGACCCCTGCGTCCTACACCTACTACCGCCTCGTCATCACGGCCAACAAGGGGAACGACTCCTACGTCGGCCTCGCCTATCTGGAGTTCTACGAATGAAGAAGCTCGCCCTCCTCCTCGCCATCCTCCTCCCCCTCCTCGCCCCGTCCGCCCTCGGGCAGTCGGTGGGCGCTTCGCAGATCCGCAAGAAAACGAACGCCGGGCTCGTGGCGGACTCCGCGAACGCCCTCGCGCTCGGGATCTACCGGGGCACGTCCGCCCCGGCCTCGCCCGTCACGGGGCAGGCATGGCTCGACACGACGACGACCCCAGCGACACTGAAGACCTACTCCGGCTCGGCGTGGGAGATCACCCCGTCCTCGGCCGCGATCACGCAGGCGGACCTCACGTCATTCCCCTCGACGCCCTCCGACGGGCAAATCGTGTGGCTTCGGAATCAGAAGCGGGCGATCGTCTATGACGCGACGGCGGCGGCGTGGTACTACCTCGACACGCAGCGGGCGGTGGCGGGGGCCGACTACGCCCTCGAAACCGCGGGCTACTCGACGGCCTTCCTGTCCTCGCCGGGGGCGACCACCGGGACGACCGCGTCGGGCGGCTCGATGACGAGCGGGACGCACGTCTGCGCCGCGACGTTCTACAACGCGACGGGCGGCGAGACGACGCCGGGCGCCTCGACGGCGGCCCTCGACACGACGACGAACAAGACGGCGCAACTGACGTTCAGCGCAGGCGGCGCCGGGGTGGCGGGGAAGCGACTCTGGTGCTCGAAGGCGAACACGACCACGCCCCTATTCCTCGTCGCGTCGATCGACGACGCCTCGACGACGACCTACAACGTGACGGTCGCGGACGCCTCCTTTGGCGTTGTGACTGCGCCGGACGTCGATTTCTCGGCGCCGCTCCCGACGGGGTGGCTCACCTACCGCGCGAGCTACCTCTATGGCGGATGCGGATCGACCGGGGCATCGCTCCTCTGCGCGGCGTACAAGATCGACACCGGAGGAAGCACTGGCACCGCGTCAATCGGCGTCCGCCTCTACTATCCGGTCCCGTCGCCGTCGAGCAACTGGCGGGCTGCGCTCCGGATCGTCCGGATGGCCTCGGGCTTCCCCGGCTACTCGGCGGGGTGGGGCAGCCCGAAACCGATCATTTCCGTCACGCGGGCCTACGACGTCGGGAGCGCGGTCAGCCGCAGCGGCCTCATCCAAATCGCATCGAATGCGGACCCGCTGCCGATCAACACGTCCACGACGCCAGTTTTCGGGATGGGCTATCGGGCCGAGGGCGCCTATACGGTCGGAGCCACTACCTATGTTCGGCCTTGGCCGCCCGTGACCGGGTTCCCCATCTACGTCGAACTGGCGATGAAGCGCGACGGCGCGAACCACGTCTACCGCGGGCAGGCATCGGGGAACGGGACGGACTGGTCCTCGTTCGGCACGACGACCGGCGAGGTCTACAACCAGACGATCAGCAACTCGTCGGAGTTCGGGAACCTCGGGGCCGTCGCCTTGAATTACGTCGGAATCGACCTTCAGAGCTTCACGGGCGCCGGGTACGGGTTCGTTTACGAGTTCGACTCGTTCACGATCGCGGCGGAGTAGGAACGATTCACTGCTCCGGCAGCTTCCGAATGACGGCCCGGAGGACATTCTTCTTCTCGCCGGCGTCCCGGGTGTAGACCCGCACCGCCGTCGGCTCGCCGAAGGGGTCGTTCTCGGGGCGGTCCTCCTTGATGCTCAGCCCCATGCTGAAGTCCTCGGGCTTGAACTCCGGCTCGAGCTCGCCCGACCGATCGCCCCGGGCGTGCTCGAGCCCGTGGAGGATTGCCGCGAGCGCCTCGAGGACGAGGTCGAGCTCGGGGTCACGGGGGCGGTTCACGTTGAGGCGCTTGAAGAGAGCGGCCAGGGCCCGCTCTGTCGCACGGAGGCCTGCCTCGGCCCGCTGGAGGCGGTTGGCGAGGTCGTAGGGGGAGGGCGGGGGGCCGGAGGGCACGGGGGAAGGCTACTCCTTCGGGGCGGGGGAGGGGGCTACTGGTCCGCCCATGCGGGGCCCGGCTTGAAGCGGTCGTCTCGCCCTCCGTCGTACCGGTCCCTCACTTCGAGTCGGCCGAGAAATGTCTCCCCGACGTAGACCCGCGCGAACATCCCGCCGTCGAAGTGCCGTGACGCCCAGCTCGACGTTCGCCAGTCGAGCTTCGCGAGGCGGTCTACGACATCGCGTTTCAGGCTCCGCGTAGCTTTGTGCCACGGCGTCTTCGCCATGTAGATACGGAGTTGCGGGACAGCCCCGGGCTGGGACGCCGCGTCCTCCGTCCAGTCGATCTTCTCGACGAACGATGCGCCGGCGTCATCCACGATCGCGGCGGCGGCAAGCTCGATCCGCCGGTCGGGAGTGGGCGTCGGTTCGGGCGCGGGCGTCGCGGTGGCTGCCTGCGCGAGGAAGACGAGTTCGAGAATCATCGGAGCCTCCCTGAGAAATCTACTCCACCGTCGTCGCCCACCAGACGACCCGCGCACGGACGACGTGCTGAATCGGCTGGCCCTCGGCGAGCGCCACGGGGATCTCCGGGTGGCGTTCCTTGTTCGGGCTGATGAGGCGAAGACCCACCACGGTGCTTCCGTGGAAGACGCGTTCCACCTTCTTCACCGCGAGGCCGGGCTCGTCCGCGCGATCGTCGACGACGCAGAGGTAGGGCTTCCCGTCCTCGATCTCGACACGAGCACCGTCGGAGTAGTCGAGAAGAAGCAGCGAACGGGGAAGAATCTCCGGGCTCATGGAGTCGGCGATCGACTCGTCGCCGAGCTTCGCGAGCACGTATCGCGTTTCGTCCTTCGGGTACGAGAGGGCGGCCCAGCTCTCGCGGAACGCGAGCCACTCCAGCTCGTCTCCTGGACGTTCCGGCCAGCTCCCCATCCCTGCTGCGAGGCGCTCCCCCACGATCGGGAGGCGAACGAGGTTATCCGGGGCCGGCCCGGGATCCTTCTTCCGGCGGGTCCCGATCTCCTCGAGCGAGACGATCCGGGGCCGGGCGGACTCGAAGGGCTCGTCGTCCGGCGCAAGGAGGCGCCGGAGCGCTTCCACCTCTTGACGGAGGCGGCCGACACGGTCCCGGGCGGGGGAGAGGCGGGGGTCGGCCACGGACACGGATCGGAAGCGAGGCAGGGGTGCGATACCGAGCAGCTCGGGGACAGTGATCCCGAGCGCGCCGGAAACCGCTTGGAGAGATGACAGGCGAGGGTCGTCGTTCTCGCCTCTCCGCCAGCGGTCAATCGTTCTCCAGCTGACCCCGGCCTTCTCGGCTACGCGCATGAGCTGACCGTCCGGGATCAGCTGTCGGATCCGATCCGCGAACCGGTCGGTTGACATCAATGTCAAGGATATCTCCCGGGAAGAAGAAATTCTCGTTACTCCTCTTGACAAGAATGTGCGGTCGCCCTATCTTTCCGACATGACACGAATGTCAGCCACACTCGACGACGCGATCAAGACGCTTGGAATCAAGAAGTTGGATCTTGCGGAGGCTGTCGGCGTCCGCCCGGAGACGGTCTCCCGGTGGCTGGCTGGAAAGAACGATCCGTGGGGAGCACACGCCGGCCGGGTCCTCTCCTTCCTCAACCGCCCCGAGAACCTCCGGAAGCTCGGCCGGCGCAAGCCGCTCAGCTTCGAAGAGGTCTTCGGCTCCAAGGCGGCCTGAGCGATGGCCCGCCGCAACACCCGCAAGGTCGGCCCCCTCCTCGTCGCAGCCGACGGCCGCACGCCGCTCACCGCCGTCATGTGGCGCTGCTCGAAGTGCCGCGAGGCCAAGCCCGAGACCGAGTTCCCGGTCACGGACGGGGCGACCGGCCGGCGCCGCGCCTCCTGCAAGGGCTGCGAGGCGGTCCGGCAGGCCACCCTCCGCGCCCGCGAGCGCCGCTCCTCCGGGGTTCTCCGGCCTTCTCCGGCATCCCACCGTCACGACTCCGTCTCCGTCCGCGTGCAGGGGAGCGCCCGCCTCCACTTCGCGCCGGACGACATCGACTCCTGCTCCCTCAGCCAGCTCGTCGGAGGTGCCTGACATGCGCGAGTGCCCGATCTGCCTCGGCGTCGAAGACCCATTCCTCGACGGCCTGCCCTGCGACGCCTGCGGCGGCACGGGCAAGACAGAGCCCCGGATGTCCCCCGAGGACTTCGACCACCACATGCGCTGCCTCGAGGAGCCGATGTTCGAGGTCTCGGTCCGTTTTCTCCTCTTCCAGAAGCTCGCCGCCAGCTCGGCGGTGTTCGGAAAGGCGGCCTGAAATGCCCACCGTCAAGCTCCACCTCCCGCCCGCGAACAGCATCGCTGCTCTCCACCTCTGCGAGGTAGCCCGCGAGACGTCGCTCCCTGACTACAGCGAGATCGCGGCAGCGCTCGAGGCGACGGGGGCGCTCCTGGACGCGTCCATCGCGGTCCGGATGGGCGCCACCCTCGTCACGGTCACCGCGTCCGAGCCGGCGCTGACGCTGGTCGCCCGGGCCTGCCGGCGCCGCATCTCCGAGACCTACCGCGACTGCCCGGCGATCCCCGTCCTCCTCGCGATCGCCCTCGGCTGCGAGGCCGCAGTCGAGGCGAAGGCGGCCTGAGATGAACGGTCTCTCCATCCGCGAGCGCCTACAGGTCGAGGGCATCGACGTCACGTTCCACCGCGACGGCACCATGACGGCCGAAATCCTCAAGCCGCGGGAGCAGTCCTGGACCATCTGGCTCCGCGACAGGGTCAGGGCGCTCCCGGGGGCCGTCGTGACTCTCGTCCGGGAGCGGCCGGCGAGTGATCCGTACCTCGCGCACACCGAGGTGCGCTTCGTGGTGGTGGGCCTCTGATGACCTGCACGCCTCGAATCTCGGCTGTCCGCCCGATCGCTGCCAGTGGAACCTTGGCGGCAAATTCTGCGGAGGTCGAGACGGTGCGGCGCTTCATCCAGGCGCGCCTCCCGCACGGCTCGCAGGGGGCCATCGCTCTGGAGACCGGTAAGACCCGCGCCCGTGTCGCTGAGGAAGTCGAGGGGACGAAGGGCCTCTCGCTCGACGTGGCGCTCCTGGCGATCGGCGCTCTGCCGCTGGAGGAGCGGGTCCGGGTCGTCTCGCACGTCCTCGAACCGATGGGGCTCGTGCCGCAGATCGCGGCCGTGGAACCCCTCTAAACGAAGCGGCCCGCCGCTGGAACGACGGGCCACAAGGAGGAGACCTGAAATGAACCGACCCCAGAGTACCACCGAAGCCACCGTCCTCGCGAGGGCGCGCGACGAGGTCCGGCGGGTCCGCGGCGTGCTCGAGCTGCGCAAGGCGGACCCGTCCCACGTCCACCGCGCCTGGTGCCAGGACTGCGAGGCCGTCGTCGTGCTCGTCGGAGACGCCTGTCCCTGCGGTTCGCGCTCGGTCGTGCCTCACGGGGCGAGGAGGGCCGCGTGAGCGTAGCTCCGCGGATCGACTCCGAGTTCCAGGCGCTCCTCCCGGCACTGACGCCGGACCAGCGCGCCGGACTTCAGGCGTCACTCCTCGCAGAAGGCGTCCTGGCGCCGCTCGTCGTCTGGGAAGAGGAGGGAGTTCTTCTCGACGGGCACAACCGACTCGAGATCGCGCAGCGCGAAGGGCTCCCGTTCGGTACGCGCACGGTGAAGCTCGTCTCGCGCGAGGCCGCAGTCGAGTGGATATTCAGGCACCAGCGCGACCGCCGGAACCTGACGCCAGACCAGCTCGCGCTGGTCATGGGGCGGCACTACAACAGGACGAAGAAGAAAGACCACACCTATCTCATCGGGAACCAGCACGCGAAACAAGGACTACAAAAAGTAGAGCACGTTGCGGAGACGACCGCCGACCGGCTCGCGAAAGACTACGGCGTCTCCGACCTCACGATCCAGCGCGCCGGCAAGTTCGCCGCCGCCGTCGAGACGCTCAAGACCGTAGACCCCGACATCGAGTCGAAGGTCGTCACCGGCAAAGGGCCGACGCGGAAGGCTGTCATAGCCGCCGCCGATGCCATTGCGGAGCCCGAGACGGCGAAGGCCCTGCTCTCGCCCGGGAAGCCCGTCTCGTCGCCCCAGGGCGCCCCTAAAGCGAAATCGACCAACGCTCCCCCGAGCGACGGGATGCGCATCGCGCGATCCGCTGCCGGGAAGCTCAACGAAATCAGGAACGACGACCTCGAACGGTCGGAAGCGTTCGCTTTCATGAGGAGCTGGCTCAATGCGCACGAAGCCTGAACTGAAGTGCACTAAGGACTACTCGCTTTTCGAGCTGCACGAGCTGAACCGCCCGCTGCACGAGGACCCGGTGCTCTTCGCGTCGATGAAGAAGCACGGCTTCCTCCCGTCGTGCGCCATTCAAGTCGCGACGAACGGGAACGGCAAGCTGAAGGTCATCCGCGGCCACCATCGGCTCGACACCGCGAAGCGCCTCGGGCTGCTGGTCTGGTACATCGTCGACAACGCGGCAACGGACCTCTACGAGCACGAGGGGTGCCGGACCGCTTGGACGAAGGCCGACTTTGCGGTCAGCCGCGCCGCGGCCGGGGACAAGGATATCCAGGCCATCCTCGACTTCCAGCGGAAGCACGGACTGACTCTCGGCGCCGCCGCAAGCCTCCTCGGAGGGGAGTCGGCCGGTAGCTCCAACAAGGTGCAGACGATCGCGTCGGGGACCTTTCGCCTGGCAAAAGACCTCTCCCACGCGAAGCGCGTAGTGGATGTGACCGACCGCTGCCGCACGCTCGGAGTGGAGTTCGCGACCGCCACCGCGTTTGTGAGCGCCATCTCGATGCTCCTCTACATCCCGGAGTTCGACCCTGCCGTCTTCATTCATCGGGTGACGCTCAACAAGGCGAAGCTGAACAGGAGAAGCACGGCCACGGACTTCCTCGACGAGATCGAGGCCCTCTACAACTACACGGCGAAGAAGCCTCTCCCGCTGGCGTTCAAGGCCCGCGAGGCGTCGAAGCAGCGGAAGGCGTGCATCCGCCCGTCGCGCGCCACCTCGGCCGCCGCGAGCGCCGCATGAGCGACCACAACTGGACCATCATTTTCGACGGCGAACGCTTCGTCCCGCTGCCGCTGGTCAAGGCCAGCGTGCGGCTCAAGCCGATGAAGCGAACGCACGCCGAAGACCTCGCCGTGAAGTTCAACGCCGACGCGATCACCGCCGACGTCGCGCGCAGGTTCGGCCGGGAGGAAGTGGCGTGATGAGCGGCTGGTCGGACCGACCCGGCACGATCCTCTACAAGGTCCGTCTCGCCCTCGGCGTGCCGCTCGCCTACGTCGCCGAAGTGTCAGGCTACTCGGCCTCGCTGATCTCCGCGGTCGAGTCCGGCAGCCGCTCGCTCGGCGAGCCCGCCGAACAGATCCTCATCGAGACCTACACGAAGATCCTCCGCCAGTGCCTAGCCGCCGGCCGCGAGGTTGGCCTCGCGCGGGCCAGCGAGACGCCTGGCAAGGGCCGGCGCCGGAGGGCCGCATGAGCGTCCGCCGCCTCCTCGTCTACCTCGGCACCGTCGCGGCCTGCCTCGCCCTCTCGGCCGCCGCGCTCCGGGCCAGCCTGACCGCGGACTTTCTCGGGTGGCTCTCGGCGCTCGGGACCGCGCTCGTCTCCAACCTGGCGGTGCAGTTCGTCCTCGTCGGAGGCACCGTGCTCGGACTCCTCTCGCTCTGCGCGCTGTCGTGGGACAAGGCGGAGCGGCGGTACCGGGAGCACCAGGCCCGCCTCGCCGAGGCCGCCCGCGGGGAGGCAGCGAGGCGCCAGCCGTACCGCGACACGTCCTCCCTCCTCGACGACTCGCCGGGTGCGCTGCCGGAGACCTGGCAGGCCCCCTGCGGCGAGCCGATCCGGTTCCCCTCCTCAGCCACCGACCGCGGCTCTGCCGCTTAGGAGATCGAAGTGCAAACGCAAGCCATCGGCGCACTGCGCCACGGCATCCCGTTCGCCGAGTACCAGGGGCGTCGCTCCCTGAACATCTCGGCCCTGAAGAACATCGGGCGGTCGCCGCTCTACTACCGCTACCGCCTCGACCATCCGATCCCGCCGACCGCCGCAATGGAGCTCGGCACGGCAACCCACGCAGCCGTCCTCGAGCCCGACCGCTTCGCGCTCGACTACGTCGTGTGGGACGGCGGACGGCGGGCGGGGAAGGCCTGGGAGGAGTTCCAGGCCACGGCCGCGCTCGGCAGCCTGCGCATCCTCCCGGCCAAGGACTACGAGTCCGTCCTCGAGATGCAGACCGCGGTTCGCGCGAACCTGCACGCCGCGGCCTACCTCGCATACGGGTCCGCCGAGGTCACGATGGAATGGGCGGACGACGTGACCGGGCGCGACTGCAAGGGCCGCGCGGACTGGATCACCGGGAACACGATCGTCGGGCTGAAGACGGCCAAGGACTGCCGCCCGGTCCCGTTCGGCAACCAGGCTGCCCGGCTCGGCTACCACCTCCAGTGGGCGTTCTACGCCGACGGCTGGACGACGATCCACGGGAAGGCGCCTCGCATGGTCGAGATCGTCGTCGAGAACGTCGCGCCCCACGACGTGGCGGTCTACGTGATCGGCGAGGACGTCCTCGAGGCCGGGCGCGTGGAGTACCGCCGCCTCCTGGACAGGGTCATCGAGTGCGAGGCGGCCGGCACCTGGCCCGGCGCCGTCCCGGGGGAGGAGCACCTCTCCCTCCCGTCATGGGTCTACGAATCCGAATCCGACATCGAAGGCCTCGGCCTCGAAGGAGAAGAGTCGTGAGTGAGAACAAAGCCCTGCCGCATCCGGTGGACTTCGATCAGCTCTATCCCGGAAGGTTTTTGAAGGCCGGGGAGTTCCTCGGCCGGAAGGTGACGCTGACCATTTCCGACGTCGAGCTCGACGAGCTGGAAGGGGACAAGGGGAAGAAGGTCAAGGGCGTCGTCTCGTTCAAGGAGACGACTCGCCAGCTCTGCCTCAACCGGACGAACGGCATCTGCCTCAAGGCGATGTTCGGTCGGAAGCTGGCCGACTGGGCGGGCAAGCGGGTGACGCTCTTCCCCGGCAACTGGAACGGCGAGGAGTGCATCCGCGTGTGGGGCTCGCCCGACATCGCGAAGGACGAGGAGATCGTCATCGAGCTGCCGCGCAAGAAGCCGACGAAGATGCTCATGCACAAGGTCGTGAAGAGCGCCGAGAAGCCCGCCGCCGAGCGCGAGCCGGGCCAGGACGACGAGGCCGCGGCATGAGCACCTCCACCGAGCTGGTCACCTACTCGGTCACGCCCGAGGAGATCGCCGAGACGAAGGCCAAGTACGCGGCCCTCTCCTGCGACACGCCGAAGGGCTACGAAGAGGTCCGCCTCGCCATCGCCAGCGTGCGGAACGCGCGCGTCGCCATCGAGGCCCGCCGCGTGGAGCTGAAGGCCGATGCACTTGCCTACTCTCGACTCGTCGACGGCCGAGCCAAGGAGCTGACCGCGCTCCTCCTGGAGATCGAAGAGCCGCTCAAGGCGAAGAAGGAAGCCGTGGACGCCGAGAAGGCGCGCGCCAGGGCCGAGGCCGAAGCGGCGAAGCTGCGGGCTCTCGAGGCGGAGATCGCGGCCCGCCGCGCGGCGCAGGAGGAAGAGGCCCGGCTCGTCCGCGAGGCCGAGGAGAAGCGGCTGGCCGAGGAGCGTGCCGCCCTGGAGGCAGAGCTGGCGAAGCTGGCCGAGGCGCAGGCGGCGCTGGAGGCGGCCCGGAAGGCTGAGGCCGACCGCATCGAGGCCGCCGCACGGGTGGAGCGGGAGCGGGTCGAAGCGGAGCGCAAGGCGGAGGAGGACCGGCAGCGCGCCGAGCGGGAACGGATCGCCGCCGAGCGCCGGGCCGAAGAGGCGAAGCTGGCGGAGGCCCGTCGCGTCGAGGAGGAGCGCCTCGCCGTCGAGCGCGAGAAGCTGGCGGCCGAGCGGCGCGCCGAGGAGGAGAAGCAGCGGGCGGCCCGCGAGGCGATCGAGGCCGAGCGGAAGGCCGTCGCCGCCGCCCGCGAGGCGCAGGAGCGTGCCGAGTTCGAGCGCGAGGCGAAGGCCCGGGCCGAGCAGGAGGCCGCCGAGAAGGTCGAGCGGGACCGGATCGCCGCGGAACAGCGCGAGGCCGAACGAGTCCGGCTGTTGCCGGATCTCGAGAAGGTCGCCGGGTTCGCCAGGGAGATCCGGGCGGTTCAGGGGCGGGTGCCGAACGTCCAGAACGACGCGCTCGCCGAGAAGCTCATGGTGGCCTGGGACGCGCTCGGCGGCGTCGCTGACGACATCGACGCGCTCGTGACCGGGTACGGGCTGCCGAAGCCGGAAGCGAAGGCCCCGAAGGCGAAGAAGGCCAAGGGGCAGCCGGTGGCAGAGGTGGCGGCCTGATGTCTCTCCGCGCCCGCGACCAGAAGGTCTTCTTCGTCGTCTGCGACCGGTGCGAGCGGCAGAGCGTGGCGGGCCTCATGCCCGTCGAAGCCGAGATCCGCGCCGCCGAGGGCGGCTGGCGGACCGGCCGAAAACTACTCACGCACACCTGTCCCTGGTGCATCGAGAAGGGGAGCGCGCCGCTCTCCGCCCCCGCGCCGTCCTCCCACACCGCCACCCCAGCAACCGGGCGCTGAGCCCGAGAAGGAGCACCCGATGAACACCCAGAGTCTCCCCGTCCGCCTCACCACCGACGAGCTCCTCATGCGGAGCGACGAGCTGGCGCAGAAGATCCGCGAGCGCGACGACACCGAGCGCGCCATGAAGTCCGCCCAGGGCATCGCGAAGCGGAAGATCGACACCCTCGAGCTGGACATCACCCGCCTCGCCGACGTCGTTCGGGAGCGGAAGGAGGATCGGCCCGTCGAGGTGACCGAGGTCAAGAACTGGCTCCGGCTCACGATGGACACCGTCCGCATCGACACCGGCGAGCTCGTCGGCTCCCGGTCGATGTCCGCCTACGAGCGGAACGAGGCGCTCCCGTTCGCCGCGGACGACGCGCCGAGGAATCTCGAGGGCGGGCCCGCCCTCGAGGAGCCGGCGCCGGAGCCCGAGCTGGCCCCCGAGGAGCCCTCGCCCGAGCCCGACCCGGACCCGGCCGCCCCCGCCGTGATCCCGGCCGAGGAGCCGATCCCCACCGAGCCGGCCGTCGCCGCGGAGCCGGCCGAGAAGCTGGCGAACTGACCGTGATCCGCTTCACCGTCTTCGGCACGCCCCAGACCGCCGGGTCGAAGCGGGCCTTCCCGATCCGGCGCGCCGGGCAGAAGCTCGGCGTGCGGGTGACGGACGACAACCCGAAGAGCAGGGACTGGAAGACGACCGTCTCGCAGGTCGCCGCGGAGCACTGCCGCGGCGATCTGCTCGACGGCGCGCTCGTGGTCGAGTTCGTCTTCTGGCTCGTGCGCCCCAAGGGGCACTTCGGGAAGCGCGGCCTGCTTCCGTCGGCGCCCGAGTTCCCGGCCGTGAAGCCCGACGTCCTGAAGCTGGCGCGTGCCGTCGAGGACGCGCTCACCGGCGTCGCGTGGAGAGACGACGCCTTGATCGTCGACGAGCACCTGGCGAAGCGCTACGGAGAAAGGGCGGGGGTCGACATCGTCATCCGCCAGATAGCGGCGAGCGCCGCGGAGAGGAGCGCGGCATGAGCGATCTCACGAAGTGCAACCAGAAGCCCGCGTGCGAGAACCCGCCCGCCTACCGCTTCACGTGGGCCGGGCAGGACGAGGCCGCTATCTGCGAGGAGCACGGTCGCAAGCTCGCCGGCCTGGCCGCGGCGATGGGCTACTACTGCCAGCTCATCCCGCTTGCGGCGCCGGAGGTACATGTACCCCCGGCGGAGGACGTTCCGTGAAGATCGCCTCCTGCCGCTCCTGCAGCGAGCCCGTCGTCTGGGCCGAGTTCGCATCGGGAAAGAAGTGCCCCTTCGACGCGGAGCCGACCCCCTCGGGCGAGTGGGCGCTCAACGAAGCCTACGACCCCCCGAAGGCGACGAGGATCGTCCGGGCCGCAGGCTCGGGCGAAGACGGCTTCACTTCTCATTTTGCGACCTGCCCCGAGGCGGCGACGCACCGGAGGCCGCGGTGACGGCCCCCACCTTCCGCTGTACGGCGGATGAGCCCCCGGCGAAGCCCGGAGCCCTCTACGGCCCCGAGCATCAGCTCGACTCCTCCGACGGGCTCATCCTCGACGAGTTCGTCCTCGGCGATGTCGTCCACCTCGAGCACCTGCACGACCGGCCAGACTGCTACTCGTTGACGGTCGGGCCTCACCGGTTCGTCATCACGCACCGCCGGAAGGTATGGCTGGTGCAGCACGAGGCCGAGCTGTGAGCGCGATCCAATACCTCGACGAGCTGGACGCGAAGGCCACGGCGTGGGAGTCGCGCGTGCAGATCGCTTGTGCTCAGGCGATCGTCGAGGCGATCCGGGAGCAGACCGCAGTCATCAAGGAATCCTTGAAGACTCACCCGAGGGCCCCCGAGCAGTGGTTGCCGTCCGGCGCCGACATGGCCGAACGCTTCGGAGGTGACGAGTGAAGCGCCGTCTCCCCAGCGTCGAGCTTCACGTCCCGCTCACGGTGAACGCCTTCAACGCCGTCGTGCCCGTCGGCACAGCGGTCCGCTATTACTCGGTGATCGGGCAGCCGGAGAACGTCTCAACCCGCACGCGAACGGAAGCCTGGAGACTCCCGTCTGGCGAACCCGTCGTGATGGTCGAAGGGCTCTCTGGAGCCGTGGCTCTACGAGCGCTGGGATGGTGAAGCCGTGAGAGGGGGGGGGCTCGATGGGCGCTGACTGCGACTTCCCGAATCCGTGTGACTGCGGGTGTTGTGCGACCCCGGATGAAGTGGCCGACGCGCTGCGAGACGAGGTCCGTTCGTTGGCGGTAGAGCGGGCCGAACGCGATGACGCGCTCGAACGGATACGAGCCGAGATCATGCGCCTAGAAACGGCGATCGACACGTGGGCCAACGAACGCGCTCGGGTCGCTGCCGTCATGACAACTCCCGATCGGAATCTCCTAGACGTGCTGCGCGGCCTGCGAGCAAACAGGAGGGTACCCGGATGATCTGCGACCCGTGCCGCCACGAAGTGTCCCTCGCTGATGCTGAGGCTGAAATTCGGGCCGCTCATCGCACGCTGACCGAGTTGGGCGTTGAGGTCCAGATCCCGCCGTTCAAGGCCGCCTGTGCCCCGCTTGTCATGCGCATCCTGCGGCTAGACGCGCTCCGCGGACAAGAGACGCTAGATGCGGCGCGGAGCCTACGGGACGCAGCGCTCAGGGGGCCGAAGCCGTGACCTGCCACCCCTTCACCCTCGGCGACGGGACGACCGGCTTCGTCTGCTCCCGGGGTAGCGGCAAGAAGCAGCCCCGCCGCTTTTGCGTCGTCTGCCTGAAGGACGGCAGGAGGACCGACGCCTCCCTCCTCTGCGACCACCCGACGCCCGGCGGCGGAACCTGCGACGCCGGGCTCTGCGTCGTCCACACGAACCGCGTCCGCGTCGGAGTCGACTGGTGCCCGGCACACGAGGACTTGAATCAGTGAAGTCCTACGCCGAGCGCCTCGCCCTCTCTGAGGGGTTCGCGTCCGACCTGCTCGCTGAATGGGAGGCGTCGGGTCGCGAGGACGTTTCGGCCGAGACGGTGGAGGATTTCGCGCGAATGTGGGGATTCCTCGTTGACGTGCCGGAGGGCTCCCACGCGGCATGTGAGACGTGTGGCAACGGCACCTGCCCGTGCTACGAGCTCCGCCTCCCCGGTGACACGCCTTTGATCCAGACGGCCCCAGAGTGGCTCGACGGGTACACCTGGCAACGGCGGCTGGTCCGTCGGAAGGCCGCTCGCTGATGCTCTCCGTCGCGGAGTGCCGCGCCCTCCTGGGCAACGACGCGCCCGAGTCTGACTCGGACGTTGAGGCACTCCGCGACCTGATGTATCTCCTATCTGACGCAGCCATAGACTTCGCCTCGCAGGATGCCCGCGATCGGGCAGAACGGGAGGCGTCATGAGCCGCGCCATCGTCTACGTCCGCGTCTCTTCCCAGGACCAGGTCTCCGGGTTCTCACTCGACGTGCAGGAGCGGGTTTGCCGCGACTACGCCGACCGGCAGGGGTGGGGCGTGGCGACCGTCTACCGTGAAGAGGGCGAGTCCGCGAAGACCGCCGACCGTCGGGAGCTCCAGCGGGCGCTCTCGAGACTGGCCGGCGTGTCGCACTTCCTCGTCTACGACCTGACGCGCCTGACGCGCGAGACGGCCGACTACTTCTCGCTGAAAGCGCGGCTGGACTCGGCCGGCGTGCGGCTCGTCTCCGTGACGCAGCCGCTCGACGACGGGCCTACCGGCAAATTGATGGGCACGATCCTCGCTGGCGTCGGCACGTTCGACAACGACGTCAGACGAGAGAAGACCACGGCCGGCATGCGCGAGGCGATCAAGCGCGGGATCTGGCCGTGGCAGGCCCCCCTCGGCTACCTCTCGCACCGCGGCGCCGACCGGCGCGCCACCCTCATCCACGACCCAGAGACGGCTCCGCTCGTGGCCCTCGCCTTCGAACGGATCGCCTCGGGAGCATCGACTCAGGAGGAGGTCCGCGAAGAGCTTCGGCGGCGCGGCCTCGCCATCCCGCGCGAGACGTTCTCGCGCCTCATTCATCACCCGATCTACTGCGGTCGGATCGTCGCCCCGAAGTGGGGCCTCGAAGGCCGTCTAGCCGCGAAGCCGATCGTCTCTGAGGAGACGTGGCGGAAGGCGCAGACGGCGATCTCCGGCAGCCCGTCCGGCTGGCGACGATCCGACCTGCGGCCCGACTTCCCGTTCCGCTGGTGGACCCGCTGCGCCGAGTGCTCACGGCCCCTGACCGGGTTCTACGGACGCGGCAACGGTGGGGCCTTCCCGTACTACCGCTGTCCGGCCGGATGCCAGAACGTGGCGCGAGCCCTCGTCAATGAGGCGTTCGGCGTCCTCCTCGACGGCTACCAGCTGAAGCCCGGCGTCCTTCGCGCGTACGAGGCCGTCCTGGCCGATCGCTACGAGGGCGAGGCCAAGACCAGGCGCACGGCCGCGGAGGCAGCCAGGAGGCGCCTGCGCGAGCTGGACGGCAAGGAAGACCGGCTCGTGTCCGCCCTGATTGACCGGCTCGTAGATGCCGACACGGCTCGTCGGATGCGTGCGCGGATCGCCGCTGACAGGGCTGAGATCACAGCCTCGCTCCCAGATCCGCTGCCTGAATTCAAACCGTGTCTTGCGGCGTTGCGTTCGATCTCGGAACGTCCTCGCGCAACGTGGGATGCGCTGCGTCCCGAGGCCCGGCCGAGCTTCCTCCGCGTCGCTTTCCCCGCCCGTCTCGACTTCAGCCGCGATCGGGGTTTTCAAACCCCGGCTAAATCGCTGTATCTGAAAGATTTGACCCGGCTTTCCGGCCCTTCGTGTGAAGAGTGGTACCCCCAGCGGGGCGATTCGAGCACCGCTGAGACGGTAGTTCTCTTCTTGGGGCTGGCAAGACTGGGTCCTCTCCTTCCGGAGGACCAGTGCCAGACGAACCATCCGTAGCGGGACGTCATGAGACGGCCTCGGCCCCCGCCCCCCGCTTTACCAGCCTCGAAGGCGGGCCCACCTGCCCAGGCTGCGTCCTCCGCGATCACCAGATCGACCTCCTCTCCCGCTCGCTCGGCGTACAGGCCGAGGCCGCACAGATCCTCTCGGCCCGGCTCCGCGCTTCCGAGTCCGAGCTGGGGCGGCGGGTGGCGGCCGAGCGGGCTGGGGCGGCGATGCTCCTCGGACTCGCCGGGCTGCAGAAGGCGCCGGGCGCATGACGCCCACCCTCCGCGTCGACCAGGGCCGAGAGGGCGCCCTTGGAGCCATCGAGAAGGCCTGGGCCGCTGGTTGTCGACGCCAGCTCATCTCCTACCCGACCGGGTGCGGGAAGACCGTCATCTTCTCGAACCTTCCCACCGTGGGGTTCCGGCGCCTCCTCGTCGTCGCGCACCGCGAGGAGCTCCTCGACCAGGCCGCCGACAAGCTCCGCCACTGGAACCCAGGTCTGACGGTCCAGGTGGACCAGGCGGACCGGTGGGCCGACGTCGACACCCTCTCGGCATTCGACGGGGAGCTCTTCGCCGGCACCGGCTACGCCGTCTGCGCCTCCGTGGCGACGATCGGCCGGGCGGGGGGCCGGAGGCTCACGCGCTACCCGACCGGCCTCTTCGACGCGATCGTGGTCGACGAGGCGCACCACTCCACGGCTCAGTCCTACCAGTCGGTCATCGACCACTTCGGGGCGGGGAAGCCCGGCGGGCCTCTCCTCCTGGGCGTCACGGCGACCCCCTTCCGGGCGGACGGGGCGGATCTGTCGAAGGTCTTCGAGAAGGTCGTCTACTCCCTCGAGCTGCCGGACGCGATCGTCCGCGGCTACCTCGTGGACATCCGGGCACTGGCCGTGGCGACCGGCGTCAACCTCGACGCCGTAGGGGCCACTCGGGAGGACTTCAAGGTCGGCGAGCTGGCCGACGCGGTGAACACCCCGGAGCGGAACGGGCGGATCGTAAAGGCCTACCTCGACCACGCCGCGGACCGGAAGGGAATCGTCTTCGCCGCCGACGTCCAGCATTCGAAGGATTTGGCCGAGGCCTTCGAGGCGGCCGGCGTCGACTCTCGGCACGTGGATGGCGAGACCCCGGGCGACGAGCGCGCCGGGATCTTCGCTTGGATGCGAGAGCCGGGCCCGCGGGTCCTCTGCAACGTCGGCGTGGCGACCGAGGGGTATGACGAGCCGTCGATCTCGGTCATCCTTCTGGCGCGGCCGACGAAGAGTCGGGTCCTCTACTCCCAGATGGTCGGACGGGGTACCCGCCTCTGCGACGGGAAGGTCGACCTTCTCGTCATCGACCTGGCCGACGTCTCCTCGAAGCACACGCTCGTCGGAGCTGCCGCCCTCTTCGGCCTGCCGACCGGGCTCGACCTCGCCGGCAAGTCCGCGACGAAGGCCCGGGCCCGGGTCAAGGAGCTCGTCCAGCAGGGCCTCCCGTTCGAGGAGCTCTCGAAGGCGAAGACACTGACCGACCTCGAGACGATCGCGAACGAGTACAAGAAGGTCTCCCTGTTCTGGCAGCCGAAGACGGCTCCGGAGGTCGCCGGCATCTCCGCCCTGTCTTGGGTCTCCGTCGGGGATGGGGCGATTGCCCTGCGCGCCGGCGAGCTCCGGGCGTGGATCACGACGGACATGCTCGGGCACGCCCACCTGGCGCTTCGCCGCCGGCCGGTTCCGGCGCCCGGGGGCCTGCAGCTGCCGGAGACGCTCGAGCTCGCCGCCGACTTCCCGACGCTCGAGAAGGCCGTCGGCGCGGCTGACGCACTCATCACCGCCGAGATGCCGAAGGTCTTCACCGACCCGAAGGCCCGCTGGCGGAAGGACCCGGCCAGCGAGAAGCAGGTCGCGCTTCTGAAGAAGTTCCGGGTCCCGTACCGCGAGCCCCTGACGAAGGGCGAGGCCGGGATACTGCTCGACAAGGTGTTCGCGCGGCGTGGGGCCGTCAGGAGGTCGGCGTGAGCATCGCCTTTGATTGGGCCGAGAAGCCCGGCAACGTCTTCACGTCCGATCGGGCAGAGCGGGCACTGCTCGGCGTGCTTCTCCTCCTGGGGGAAGCCGGCCTCCTTCAGTGCGAGCGCCTTCGGTCAGATGACTTCAGATCTCCCCACCGCGCCGCAGTCATGGCCGCGATGCGGAGGCTCGCCTTCGTAGGAACTCCGGTCGAAGCCCTGACGGTCGCCCATGAACTCGAGCGGGGGAAGCTGCCCCCACCGGCCGGGGTTGGCTGGTTCACGGCCGTCGCCTCGCTCCTCGACTTCGAGACCGTCGGTGCCTGTGACGACGATTCGATCTCCGCCTATGCCCGGATCGTCGCTGGCGCCGCGGTTCAGCGCCGTCAGGCAGCGTGGGGGGCGTGATGACGGACGGATTCCGCCTCATCGGGCCCGATGACGACGTCCTGAAGTCGCTCCGGCAGAGCGAGACAACTCTCCTCGAAAAGCTGGCTCTCTGCCGCGGTGAGATCTCCCGCTGGACGGGTGAGGAGGGCCGGTCCACCTGGGAGCACCCGGCCGACGTCCTGCGCCGGCAGAAGGACGTCTCCGCGCGCTACGCGACGGGCATCCCGACCATCGACCACCTGACGAAGGGCGGCCTGCCCCGGGGCCGGATGATGGTGATGGTTGGTCGACCAGGCGCGGGGAAAACCGGCCTAGCAATCCAGATCGCCGCGTCGGTAGCCGAGAAGAACCCGACCGTGGCCGTCGGTCTCTACCTGGCCGACGAGGGGCTCGAGGCCGGCGTGATTCGGATGGCGCAGCGCTACGGCTACGACCGGGAGCAGCTCGAGGCGGCTGCCCAGGAGACGATCCGACCAGCCTCGGAGGACCTCGAGCGCCTGCAGAACCTCTTTTGTCTCGACCCGGACGCCGAGGACGCCTCCCTCGAGGCCTTCCTCGACGGCATGGCGACCCGCGCGGACGGACGGCCCCAGCTCTGGGTGATCGACTCCGCCCAGGTCGTCAGGCTGGCCTCAGCGGCCGCCAGGAAGCTCGACAAGCGCCTGACCGTGGATGCGGTCGCCCGGGCCGTGAAGGCTGCTGCAAGGCGCCGTGGAGCCGTAGCGCTGCTGCTCTCCCAGAGCAACCGCGGGGCGTACCGGGCGAAGAAGACGGAGGACCAGGCGGATCCCCTCTCGTCTGGCGCCGAGTCGGCCCAGCTCGAGCACATGGCCGACGTGTTCATCTTCATGGCCCCGGACGGCGAGGACCGCACGAAGGTGCAGATGCCGAAGAACCGGGTCGGGCGTGGCCCGCGGCTCGAGCCGTTCGTCCTGATGCTGAACCGCGACCGGGCGCTCTACAGCGAGATCGACGCTCAGGCTCTCGCTGCGGCAGAGGAGGCGGACGGTGCCATCGCCAGGGACAAGAGGGTGCGCGCCTGGGTGGACAAGCTGGCGAAGGCTCTCAGGAAGAACGGCCCGATGTCCGGGACGACGGCGAGGGAGATGTCCGGCCTCAGCGGGTCCGAATTCAAGGCGGCCCGAGAGGCGATGGAAGCAGCCGGAACGATCTTCGGGGAGACACGTGACGGGCGTGGCGGGGGGGTCGTCTGGAGGCTCGCAAGCATCGAAAGGAGTGAGGATGAAGGGTAGTCGCGAACCCCGGAGAACCCCGGAGAAACAGGCTCTCTCCGGGGTTCAGAGGTGGCGCTCCGGCGCTGGCTGTTGCGAGCGGCGCGAAATCGTCACTTACAACCCCGGAGAACCCCGGAGAACCCCGGAGGGAACTACGGAGAGCCTCCGGGGTTCCAATCCCCGGAGAGTCAGCCCCCTACACACCCCGAAGGGGTGTAAGGGCTGGACTCCGGGGTTGGAGAACGTCGAAACACGACACGAAAACGCGACCGTCGCCTCCTCCGGGGTTCGGCAAGCCGAGCCGCGGCCCGGTAGCCGGCACCGGAGCCCAGACTTCGACAGCCGGATTGCCCTCCAGCGGCGGCAGGAGTCGGTCAGGAGCGTTTCTACCCCCCTTGTCGCCCCCCCGGTAGCCGGGAAGCCCTCCCGAGGGCTCCACGGTGCCCCAGAAACGAATTCATCACTTCGACCGCGCGGCTACCTCTCGGAGGCCCCCTTCGAGCGAAACCCGGGAGGGAACTCCGGAGAAGGTCCCTCCGGGGTTCAAGCCCACCCCCTTCGGAGGGCCGCCTGATGGCCTGGCCGTCCTGCGGCGGATGCGGCCGCCCGATCGACGTGACCGACAAGGCGGACGACGTACGCCCAGCCGAGAGCGAGGTCTTTCGCTCCTACCGGTGCGAGTGCGGGTGGGCCGCTCTCACCGTCGAGCGGGTGTACTGCGTCGACCCCGAGACCGTCTGGCTGCGCCGGAAGTTCGGACGGCGCGCCGACGGGGAAGGCCAACCGGTTGGCCAGACCGACTCGACGGTGGAACGGTGAGGTCTCAGGGTGGGGGCGTGGGGAAGCGAAAGGCAGCGCCAGAAAACGCGCCCGTGTGGGAGAAGGCCTTTCTGGCCGCCCTCGCCGGGACCGGCATCGTGGCCAGGGCGGCCGAGGCGGCACACATTGAGACCTCCACCGCCTACTCGCTCCGCCTCGTGGACGAAGCCTTTGCGGAGAGGTGGAGGCTCGCTCGAGAGTCCGCGGCCGACCGGATGGAAACCGAGGCCCTCCGGCGCGCCGTCGACGGCGTCCAGGAGCCGGTCTTCGGGTCGGGCGGAGTTGGCGTGGGAACGACGAAGGTCGGCTCGATCCGTCGGTACTCCGACACCCTCCTGATCTTCCTGCTCAAGGGCATCCGCCCCGACAAGTACCGCGAGCGGCGCGAGCTCGTGGGGGGCGACGGCGGCCCGCTGAAGGTCGAGTGGGTGAACGACTGGCGCGGGGGCGAGTCCGCGTGAGCACTATCCGCCTCCCGATGCCGCACGCCGGGCAGAAGCTCGTTAGGCAGGAGGCGCAGCGGTTCAACGTGCTGTCGGCGGGACGACGCTGGCGGAAGACCACCCTCGTCATGCCCATCGCCGTCGAGGTCATGCTCCGCGGCGGCACCGTCGTTTGGGGCGCGCCGACCTACGACCAGGTCATGACGGCCTACGAGGAGATGCAGCGGGGCTGCCGCGGCGTCGCGAAGTTCCGCCGCTCGCCGACGATGGACGTCGAGATCGCGGGCGCCGGGCGTGCGCTCTTCCGCTCCCTCGACAACCCCGACAACGCCCGCTCAAAGACCGCCCACCTCGTCGTCGTCGACGAAGCGGCCGACGTCGTCGAGACCGCCTGGACCGAGGTCCTGCTCCCGATGCTCATGGATACCCAGGGCGGCGCCTGGCTCATGGGGACGCCGAAGGGGATGAACTGGTTCTTCCGCGAATGGTCAGGGGCGAAAGACCACGCCGATTCGAAGGCGTGGCAGATCCCGACCGTGGGAGCGACGATCACCGCGGCCGGGCTCGTCCGCACGCCTCACCCGTACGAGAACCCGAACATTCCGTTCGAGGAGATCGAGCGCCAGTTCCAGAAGATGCCCGAGGGGCGCTTCCGGCAGGAGATCCTCGCCGAGTTCGTCGAGGACGCGGGCGGCGTCTTCCGGGGCGTCATGGCGTGCGCGCACGGGGCCCTCGAGGAGCCGCGGCCTGGGCACTTCGTCCTGGGCGTGGACTGGGGCAAGCACCAGGACTTCACCGTCCTCGTCCTCCTCGACGTCCAGAAGCGCGCCGTCGTGGACTTCGACCGCTTCAACCAGATCGACTGGCACCTCCAGCGGCGCCGTCTCGTCGAGATGGTGAGGCGCTGGGAGTGGGCCGGGGCTCGGGTCGAAATCGTCGCCGAGGCCAACTCGATGGGCGAATCCCAGATCGAGGCCCTGCGTCGAGGCGACCCGCCGCTGTTCGTCCAGGCGTTCGTGACGACCGGCCCCTCGAAGGCCCGCATCGTCGAGGGCCTTCAGCTCGCCATCGAGACCAGGCGAGTCAGCTTCCCGAACCTTCCCGTCATCGTGAACGAGCTCCAGGCCTTCGAGCAGGATCGCCTCCCGTCGGGAGGGATGCGCTTCTCGGCGCCCGAGGGGCTGCACGACGACGTGGTGATGGCGCTCGCGATCGCCGTCGACGCGGCCGGGCCCGACGGCGGCGAGCTCGACCTCGACATCCCGACAGAGACCGAATGGGCCGAGTACGGCCAAGGAGCGACGTTCTGATGGGCCTCCGCGACTTCCTCGGCATGGCGCCCAAGCGCGCCTCCTCAGCCCCCACCGAAGGCTGGCTCGACCTGGGGATTCACGACCGGGACAGCACCGGACTCGGCCAGCAGTTCACGAAGGCCCACGTCAACGGGTACATCGCCGCGGCCTCGAGCGGCGACACGCGCTCCTTCAGCCAGTTCAAGCGCGAGATGGTCGCCTCCGATGCGCACCTCTCGGCCGAGATCGAGAAGGCCAGGGCGATGCTCGTCCAGGCGCCGCTCGAGCTGATCCCGTGGCCGCCGACGGTCTCCACCTACTCGGGGCGTCAGACGCCCGAGGCGAAGAGGGCCCTCGAGATCACGACTTTCTGCCGCGAGCAGCTCCTCGACCCGGACGTCCGAATCGGACGGGCCATCGAGTACGCCTTCTGGGGAATCCTCGACGGCGTCTCCGGCCTCCAGGTCGTCTGGTCCAGGCTCCCCGGCGGGCGGTACGGCCTCGCCTCGCTCGAGCCGGTTCCGTCGGATCGGTTCCGCTGGTTCTTCGACCGGCACGTCCTCGGCGTCCAGCCCGGGACGGACTCGACGCAGCTCGTCCCGGCTGAGGACTTCGGGGCGGGTCTCGCGGTCATCGTCGCGGAGCCCGAGCAGGTACGGCGGGATCGTGCGGGTCTCCTGCGCCGCTGCGTCTCGCCGTGGCTCACCGCACGGAACGGCCGGGAATGGTGGGCGCGTGACATCGAGATCTTCGCCAGCCCCTTCCGGTGGGCGAAGTACAAGCGAGGCGACAAGAACGCCCCGGCCCAGCTCCGAGAGGCGCTGAAGACCATGGGCAACCTCGGCTACGCAGCCTTTCCGGACGACGTCGACCTCGAGTTCGTGAAGGGGTTCGACACGGCGGGGAAGGGACAGGGCGACCTCGTCGGCTACTGCGAGCGCTCGATGTCGAAGGCGATCCTCGGCGCGACGCAGACGGCGGACATCCAGGTCGGTGCCGGCTCGAAGGCGAGCGCTGGCGTCCACCTCGAGGTCATCGAGACCCGGGTCGACAGCCTCGGGAAGCTGATCTGCGAGGACGTCCTGCGGCGGCAGATCCTCAAGCCGCTCGTCGCGGCCAGCTTCGGGGCCGAGGCGGCCGAGCTCTACACGCCGATCCCGCAGCTCAGGGTCCGGAAGAACGACGACCTCGTCGAGTTCATGACGGCGATGAAGACGGCGCGGGAGGCCGGGGTCACGACCATCCCGGTGGCCTTCGTCCATGCCAGGACGGGCATCCCGCAGCCCGAGGAGGGCGAGCCGGTACTCGAGGCCTCCCCGGCCCCGGTCGCGCCTCCTGGAGGCGCCAGCGGCAAGGGCGGGGCATTCGACGAAGAGCCGGAGGACGAGGCTGGGGGCGGTGAAGGCGAGCCGGAGGCCCACGCGGCACGCCGGCCGGCCGGGGAGCCCCTTGCAGCGGCCCAGCTCGCCCAGCTCGAGGCGTGGGCCGTCGAGGGAGTCGAGGACGCCGGGAAGGCCCTCCTGGCGCCCTACGTGGCCCTGATCCGGGAGGTGCAGCGGGACGGAGGGGACCTCGGCCACCTGGCGGCCCGGGTCCGCCTCCAGGCGCAGATGGCCGGGGAGGGGAAGGCGAAGACGGCCGACGTCGTCTCGCGCGTCATCGCGCACGCTCTCCTGACCGGCTGGGCGCACGAGATCGGGATCGAGCCGCCGAAGGCGCCCTGATGCAGGAGTTCCTCCGCCGGGTCCTGCGGGTCTGGGAGAAGCGGGCGCCGCTCACCCCGGCCCAGCTGAAGGCGCTCGGGGAGGAGGCCTACATCCGCGCCTGGGGCCTGGCAGGCATCTGGGAGCAGAAGTTCCTCGAGAAGATCCATGCCTCGCTCACGGGCGCCATCGCCAAGGGCTCGACCTACTCCGAGTGGACCCAGAACGAGGGCCAGAAGATCCTCGACGGCTTCGGGGCCGGCGTCAGCACGTACCGGGGCGGGAAGCGCTGGGACCCCTGGTACTCCGAGCTGGTCATGCGCAACGCGACGCAGGCGAGCTTCGCGGGCGGGCGCTACTCGGCGATGTGGGCCCCGGAGTGGCAGCAGCTCGCCCCGTTCTGGCGCTACTACGCGACCCTCGACGACCGGACCCGGCCGACGCACGCGGCGCTGCACGGGCGCGTCTTCCGGAAGGACGACCCCGCGGCTCGGGCGTTCCTTCCTCCCTGGGGGCATGCGTGCCGTTGCCAGGCGATGGAGCTCACCCTCGCCGAGGTCGAGGACGCGGGCTACCCGATCACCGACGGGAACCGGATCCCGCTCCTGCCGATCGAGGGCGGGGGCATGGTCGGGCGGCCGCCCGGGGGCTGGGACATCGACCGGGTCACGGCGAACGGGTCGAGGGTGCTGAAGCAGGCGACGACGGTCCCGACAGCGCCACTCCCCGCGGCGCCTCCAGTCCCCGTGCCTGCCCTTCCGCCGGCTCCGAGGCCCGTGCCCAGGCCTACCCCTGCGCCACCGCCTCCCGTCCAGTCAGTGAGGGGTCCGGCTGGGCCTCGCGTGTCGTCGCACGTGAAGGTCGTCTCGCCGGCCTCGAGAGCGAAGGCCCAGCGAATACTCGGCCTGATCGACTCCGTTCACGGTGATGGCACGCTGAGCCAGACCGAGATCCACTTCCTGCCAGGCGGGAACGGGTTCTGGAGGCCAGGGAAGATCAAAGTCGGCAAGGCAGCCCCGCACTGGGCTGTCCAGCAAGTCCACGAGATCGGGCACTGGCTCGACTACCAGGGGCTCTCTCCTGGCAAGCTCGTCCCGGCGAGCAGAACGCTGGTCATGGAAGACGTGATGAAGGCGATTCGCGCTTCTGACGCCTACTCGAAGCTGATGGCCCAACCCATGCGCGCCAGGGACAAGGTCTACCTACTCAAGCCTCAGGAGCTCTGGGCGCGCGCGTACTCGCAGTACATCGCAGAGGAGACGGGTGACCGTGAGTTGCTCGACCAGGTCGCGCTCTGGCGCGCGGGAAAGGCTGCCGGCAGGAATCCGCACGGGAAGTGGGATTCCCTTGACTTCGCCCCGATTCGGGCCGAGATTTCCAAGCTGATGAGGAAGTTCGGATGGCAGACCTGAGTCCCGAGGCGCTCGATCGGTTCGTCGAGGCGGTCCTCCCGAAGGTCCTCGAGGTGACAGGTCTGCAGGGAGAGGCTGCCGAGGTCGCTGCCGTCTCGCTCGTGCCGCCGTTCGAGGAGGACGAGGCCGGGAACCTCGTGCTCCGCGGGGAGGACGATCACGTCGTGGGGCGGATCCCGGCCGGCGAGCTCGACCCGTACGAGGTGCTCGAGGGGCTCGGGTAGGGGGAGCAGGCGGCGGTCTGCCGGGGCGGGCGGCGTGATGGTTCGGAGGGGGCACCCGCATGGCGAGGACTCCAGGCGAGATAGCCATCATGCTCGACCGGCTGCAAGGCTACTTCGCAGCTGTGACGACTGGGATACTGCTGCTGAACGACGAGGCTGCACTGCAGCTTCTCAGCAGGAATGGCTACGACCCCGGGGCGAGAGTGAGGCTCGGCCGGAGCGACAACTCCTACTATGAGGGCATCCCGTTCTGGGACTCGATTCGGGCGGTTCGCGGCAATTCCGGCTTCAATCTGGACTACCTTGGCTCCCAGCTGATGACGATCCTCACCTGGGTCGGTGATGAGTTGAGCAGGAACAACTACTTCGACAGGACGCCCGAACTCGAGTTCTTCCGCCACCTGCGCAACGCGGTCAGCCACGGGAACCTGTTTCACTTCGCTAAGGGCGAGCCGAAGAGGCCCGCACGATTCAAGGGGTTCGAGATCACACCGGCGCTTCACGGCCGGGCCTTCCTTTTCGAGTACATGGGAGCTGGAGACCTTTTCGACCTCTTCGACCACGTGAAGGCCCACCTACGCACGCTCGAGTGGGCCAACCAGGGTTCGGTAGCCGCTCCGCAGGGCGGGAGGCCAGAGGCCGCAGAAGGGTAGCCCCCACTCTGGCCAACCGGTTGGCCAGACCGTCTAGCTAGCGCCACCCCACCCCCCTGACTCTGGCGGCGTGAAGGCCGACACCCTCCCGCTGTTCTCCCTCGCTCCGATCGAGGTGACGGCGGAGATGGTCGCCATGGCGGCTGGGAAGACGCCCCCGTTCGAGGGGATGACGCCCGGCAAGCCCATCCAGATCTTCCCGAAGGGTAAGGCGAGGACTGTCGACGGCCGGAGGGTCTGCTGCGAGGAAGAGGACTTCCAGCTCATGCTCGGCGACCTCGCCACCCGGAAGAACCCCGTGACGGCAACCGTCGAGCATGAGATGGACCCCACCTGGGGCTCTCGAGGCGCGGGCGAGTGCTCGGAGTTCATCGCCCAGGGCGACGGCTTCTGGGGGCTCGACCCGCATTGGACCGAGCCGGCCCTCGCCGACATCCGCTCGGGCGCGCGCCGCTGGATCTCGCCGACGTTCTACGGGACCGAGGACGAGGCGGGTCGCATCCGCCCACGGATCCTCCGCGACTACACCCTCTGCAGCGTCCCGAACCTCGATGGCATGCAGCCCGTGATGGCCTCGGCCTCGCGGGAGGCTGCCGCCACATCTCAACCCAACTCGCCCTCGAAGGCGAGCGAACGAAAGGAGCAGGAGACGATGAAGCTCTCCGCAGACACCCTGAAGCTCCTGGGGCTCGCCGACGGCGCGAGTCTCGAGGACATCGACAAGGCCGTCGTCAAGCTCGCCGCCGAGAAGCCGGACGTGAAGGCCCTCGTGCGCGAGGAGATGGCCGCCGAGCGCGAGGCCATTCGGGCCGAGGTCCGGACCGAGATGGCGGCCGAGCACGCGAAGAAGGCCCGCGAGACCCGCGTCGCCGACCTCGTGAAGCGCGCCGAGTCCGAGGGCAAGCTCGTGGCGGACAACCGCGAATCGCTCACGAAGCTCGCCGCGGCCGACCCGGACGCCTTCGAGAAGGTGCTCCCGGGCCTCCAGGTGCTCGCCCCGGTCAAGCGGTGGTTCCAGCCTTCCGGGCAGACCGACGCCGCGCAGAAGTTCTCCGCTTCCTCCCTTCTCGACTCCGAGACCTCCAAGCAGGCCCACGAGCTCGCGATGAAGCTCGCGGCCGAGAAGAAGGTCTCCTACTCCGAGGCTCTCAACAGCCTCGTCGCAGCGTGAGGTGACGCGATGGCGCTCTACAACAAGCCCGGCACCTCCATCACGGTCGTCGCGACCGCGACCATCACCGCCTACAAGTTCGTCACGCTCGGCGGCGCTCTCCCGGCGACGCCGGCCGACGCGCTCGGCGTCGTCCTGAACGGCGCGGCCTCCGGCGACCCGATGGCCGTCGTTCTCGACGGCATCGTCCCGGTCACGGCCGGCGCCGGCGACGTCACCGCGGGCGCGGCCGTCGAGGTCCTCGCGGCCGGCACCGTGCAGGACTACTCGTCCGGCACCGTCGTCGGTAAGGCGCTCACCTCGGCCGCCAGTGGCGAACTCGCGTCCGTCCTCCTCAACCCGGCCGCCAGAAACCCCGGAGCCACGATCGACGAGCACATCGTCGAGAGCGGCAAGGCCGTCCTCGTCGGCGGCACGAAGACCGTCTCGGTCACGGACATCGCGTCGACCGATCGGATCTTCCTGACGCGGCAGGTCACCGGCGGCACCGTCGGCAACCTCTCCGTCGGGACGGTCACGAGCAACACGTCGTTCGTCATCGCCTCCGATTCCGCAACCGAGACCTCCACGATCTCGTGGGCCATCGTGAGGTGATGAAGTGAGTCAGAACTTCTACTACAAGGACCAGGATCCCAACTACGCCCTGATGGGCCTCTACGTGCAGTACGGCACGGGCGGGGGCTTCGCCGGGGACTTGCTCGCGCCCGTCGTCAACGTCGCCTCGCCGAACTTCAAGGTGCCGACCTACAAGGCGGCGAAGCTCGACGACGACATCAACGCGGCGCTCGCCCCCCGGGACGGCGCGAACGAGATCTCGAGCTACCTCCCGACCTTCTCCGACAAGTCGGCGAAGCGCTACGGCCTGAAGGCGGGCATCACGCGCGAGGTCCAGCTCGCCGGCTCGAGCCCGCTCTCCTCGATCGAGGCCGTCGGCGGCGACCTGATCGGCAAGCTCCGGCTCGGCTCCGAGAAGCGGATCAAGGCGCTCCTCGACGGCAACGGCAACGCGGCAAGCGCGCCCTCCGTGAAGTGGGACGCCTCGAGCGGCACGATCATCATCGAGAAGAACGTCGACGACGCGCGCGAGGCCTTCGTGAAGAAGACGGGCTTCGAGGCGAACAAGATCGTCATCCCCTCCATGGTCGCCAAGCCCATGAAGCGGGACGCGACCATCCGTGAGCTGCGGAAGTACACGGACCCGTCTCTCATCGTCAACGGCGACCTCCCGAGCACGCTCTGGGGGCTGGACGTCATCATCCCCGGCGCCCTCCAGAACACGGCGAACCCCGGCGCCACGCAGGTGGTCGACCGCGTCTGGAACACGGACACGGTCTACCTGCTCTACGTCGACCCGGGCATCAGCGCCAGCGGCGCCACGATGACCGCGCTCGCGCAGTTCCGCTGGGGGCAGTGGGGCATGCCCTTCGGGGCCTACTCCTGGGCCGACCCCAACCCGACCGTCAAGGTCAACTGGGTCGCCGCCGAGGTCTTCCAGACCGAAGCGGTCGTCTGCGCCGACGCGATCTACCGCATCCCCGACGTCCTCACCTAAGCCCTCAACGGCCGGGAGTCTCAACAGGGGCTCCCGGCCCCTCTCCGCTCTGGGGTACTGAGGAGAACGCATGACACCCTCCGAAGCCCAAGACCTCACCGTCGCCCTCGTCGCTGAACTCGCCGTGCGGGCAGGCAAGATGCCGAGCCCGTTCTCTCTCAACGGCCGGTCGATCAGGTCGGCGCTTCTCAACGGCATCCCGCTCGCGCACCTCCGGAGGCACTACTCCAAGCTGATCGACGCCCTCGGAGGCGACGTGTTCCGCTGGTCCCACGGCCAGTACGGCGACCTCCCGGCGAAGAAGCTGAAGGACGGCACGCTCGCGGACGGGCTGGCGACCGGTGCCTACACGCGGGACCTCATCAAGCAGATCAGGGCCGCAGGGCGGGAGCTGCCTCAGTGAACGACCTCTCTGCGTGCCCTCTCCCGCGCAGAGTCACCCGGGGCGGGCACTCCTATGCCGGGGTGCTCGCCGTTCTTCTCGTGCTCTCGGTCGCCTCGTGCGCCTCCGTCGCCCCCGGCGAAGATGCCGTAGTCGTCCGCACCGAGCAGACGCTTGAAGCCTCCCTCGCCGTCTACGACTCCGGGCTGACGTGGTGCAAGGCGAACCCGCAGCACCTCACGCCAGCGGCGGCCGATGTCGCGGAGGCGATACGCACGGCGTTCCCGCCCGCGTACCGGAGCCTCGACTCGGCCCTCCAGCTCTACAAGGCGGGGAAGCGGAAAGACCTCCTGGCAGAGACCGACGAGATCCGTCGCCTGATCGAGCAGCTCCTCCTGATCGTGAAGCTCGCGGGCGGACCTGATCTCGCGGGAGGTGGCCGGTGAGCGCCATCCTCCTCGCCCTCGTCGGCGAAGTCCTCGACATCGTTCTCGGGCTCATCCTCAAGAACCCGGACCAGCCGCCGATCATCTCCAAGCTGCTCGCGAAGCTGATCCCGCTCTTCTCCGTGGCCGCAGGGGAAACGCCCGAGAAGACCGCGGAGCGCCGCGCTCGCGCTGAGGCGATCTTCGCCATGCACTCGGACCCTATCGTCGGGACGAAGGTGCCGGGATGAAGTCCTGGACCGACTCCAAGACGATCAAGTACCTGCTCCTGACGTTCCTCGGGACCGTCCTGCTCCAGCTCGTGCCGATGCTCCAGCAGCACGCCATCGACTGGTGGGCGCTCGGGGCACAGGCCGTGGGCACGCTCGCCGCGATCCTCATCCGCATGGCGCAGGACGACGTGCAGGCACCGATGTCCATCCTCAACAGGGGCGACGGGAAGTGATTCGCCGCCTGCGCGCCATTGCCCCGACGCTCATGTTGGCCGGGATCTCCCTGGTCATCGTGACGACGGCGGCAGCGCAGGCCGCCAAAATCTCTTACGTCACGACGGAGGAGCTGCATCGCTTCGTCGTCGTGACGTTCCTCTCGGGCGCTGGCGTGATCCTGTCAGGCCTCGCCGTCGTCTATTCGCTCGTCTCTGGCGCTCGCGACAAGGAGATGCGGTCTGCCATCGCCGCGAACACCAAGGCGGTAGCTGATCTCGCCGCGATGATGCGCGAGCACCATCTCGACGTCGACGCGCACCCTGCGGGGAGCCGGGCTCGAATCGACCCGGTGAACGTGAAGCTCGACCGGCTCCAGACGATGCTGACGGATGTCCACGAACAGGCCGCCGTCCTCGTTTCCGGTCAGATGACCGCGGTGGCCGAGCTCGGCGAGCAGGACGAGCGCATCGGCAAGATCGAGAAGAGTCTCCAGACCCTTCTCGCCGAGCATTGTCTGCTCCACGGGCAAGCGATCCAGAAGCGCGCCGACGACCCGGCCGGGCTCGATCCGGCGAAGCTGCGGGGCAAGCAGTGAGCGAGCCCCTGAAGGACCGCGATCTGGCGAAGCTGCATCCGGCGTTCCGCCTCAAGGTGGAACGGCTGCTCGAAACGCTTCAGCGCGCCGGGGTGCCGTTCAAGCTCGACGAGGGATTCCGGTCGCGGGAGCGGCAGGGGTGGCTCTACGCGAGCGGCAGGACGCGGCCGGGGAACATCCTGACGCAGAAGGACGGCGCTCCCGGCGTGTGGCAGAAGACGCACGAAGTCGCCTCCGAGCGAGGCAAGCCCCGCCGCTCGCGGCACCAGAGCGGCCTCGCGGCCGACGTCTACCCGTTGAAGTCCGACGGCCGCGTGTGGATTCCGGCGGCCTCGCATGAGGCGTGGGTGCTGCTGGCGACGGCGGCTCGCTCGCTCGGACTGCGGGCCGGGCGGGACTGGGGCGACTCGCCGCACGTCGAGTATCAAGGCGCGCTACCGAAGAAGGAGAAGGGCTGATGGCCGCCTACGCCACCCGGGCCGATCTCCTCGCGGCGATCTCGCAGGATTCCCAGGCGAAGCTCTCGACCGACCCCTCGAGGCGGTGGGTCTGCGGGACCGGCGACGGCATCGTGACCACCTTCACGACGCCCTTCCTCGAGATCACGACGTTCAAGGTCTACGTCGACGGCACGCTCCTGACCGCGTCCATCCCGACCCTCTCGAGGGGGACCGGGACGGACGGACGCGACCGGATCGTCTTCGCCGCGGCCCCGACCGTCGGACAGGTCGTTTCCGTCTCGGCCGACGCCTCGGCGATCAACGTCGACGTCCTCGACTCGGTCCTGGCCAGCGTCTCCGCGATGATCGACGGCTACCTGCACGCGATCCTACCGGTGACCGACACGGCCCTCCTGGCGAGCCTGAAGGCGAAGGCCATCCTCTTCGCGAAGGTCACCCTCCGCGGCCGCAGGAATCTCGAGGTGGTCGACCCCATCGAGATGGAGTGGAAGGCTGCCGTTCGGTGGCTCGAGCTCGTCGCCGAGGGGAAGATCCAGATCTCCCAGGGAACGCCCGACACGGCTCCCGACGGTGCAGAGGGCGACTACGCCTACGGCTCCTTCGAGCCGGTCTTCTCCGACCCGGACGAGGGGACGTCCCTGTGATCACGCTCATGGCGA
>DIAY01000113.1 GCA_002414905.1 Holophagales bacterium UBA5066
CAGGTTCGAGACGAACTCCGTCGCGGCCTGCTTGACCAGCGGCATCGACTTGTCCATCGAGCCGGAGCCGTCGATCACGAGGCCGAGGGCCATCGGGAGCGACTCGGCGAACTCGAACGCCGAGAGCTCCCGCGGGACGCCGTCCTCCAGAACGGTGAAGTCGCCCTTGCCGAGCCCCTTCACGAATCGCCCCGCCTCGTCGTAGACCGAGACGTTCAGCTCGACGAGGTTCACCTCGACGCTCGCCACGAGCCGGTTGTCCCCCCGCAGCATCCGGAAGTCGGAGTACTCCTTGCCCTCGAGGTCGAACGCCGACGCACGCATCAGCGTCGCCTTCGCGACGTCGGCGGCCGGGAGCGTCGCGCGGTAGGGGGGCGCCGTCCACTGCGCGACCTTGCGGTCGTCGAGCCAGAGCTCCACCTTCTTCGCCGTCGCGCCGGCGATCGACTGGATCGAGACTTTCACCTCGGTGTCGGCGCTTCCCTTCGCCTTCGGCAGGTCGAGCACCCGCACCGCGAGCTTCGCTTCCTTCTCGTTCAGCGCCCAGGCGTCGGCATCGACGAAGTTGCCGAGCTTGTCGAAGCCGAGGGCCCGGAGCGTCTGTTTCCTGGGGACCGCCCCGAGGTCGATCTCGACGGTGTACGGCGGACGGTTGCGGGCGAGGATCAGCTTGTCTCCGAGGTGGAATTCGACCCGCGTGATCGGGGCCTTCGCCTCGCATTCGATCCGGAGGAGCCCCACCGGGACCTCCCGCGTCGGAGGAAGAAAGCGCAGGAGGTCCGCGGCGCCGGCGGGCGCCTCGTCGCGGTTCGCCTCTTCGAGGAGGACTGCCGAGGCCGTGATCTTTCCGGCGTCCTCGGCGCGGAACTCGGAGGTCATCTTCGGCACCGTGAGGGTCACGGCCCTGAGGGCCAGCGCCTTCCCGTTGGCGGCCTCGAGCCGCAGGTTCAGAAAGACCTCGCCAGGAGGAAGCGACCGAAGGAACGAGGCGGTCAGGGGCCTGGCCACGTCCGTGTCGCCGAGGTCGACGTCGACCGGCTCGCGGAACGAGTCGACGAGCTCGCCCGTTCCGGCCTTCGCCTCACCCGCGACGAAGAACGCGTAGACCCGCGGGGCGAGCCTCGCCTTCTCGCGCAGGTCGGACCGGGAGAACGAAAGGGTGAAGCGGACGACCGTCTTTCCGGCGCTCGCCCCCAGGAACTGCTCGCGCAGCTCGAGCGGAATCGAGACGCCGAGCACGGAGCCGGAGGTCTGCTGGGCCGGCTGGGCGGGCGGAACGGTCTGGGCGATGACAGGAATGGCCAGTAGGGCGGCGAGAGAAAAGATGACACGTCGCACGGAGAGGACCTCCCGCTGAAAGTTACGCAAGAACCGGGCTCCCGGCTTGGGCATCGGGGACCTCCGAAGCGGACACACGTCCCTCCCTCTCGTCGATCCGGAGCGCGAAGAACGACTCCACGGCCTCCAGGAAGGCCTCGGGGCTCGGGAGCGACTGGATCCGGCGACGTAGCTCCGTCCCCCTCGGGACGCCGTGCGTGTACCACCCCGTGAACGTCTTCAGCTTCCCCATCATCCGTTTCGGAATGTCCTCCTCCGCGTCCCGGATCAGCCGGAAGTGCTGGAGGATGACGTCGCGCCGCTCCTCGAGGGTCGCCACGCGATACGACTTCCCGGCGAGGAGCTCGGCAGCCTGGCGGAAAATCCAGGGGTTCTTCATCGTGGCGCGGCCGATCATCACCGCGTCGCACCCCGTCTCGCGGAGCATCCTCGGGACATCCTCGGGGCTCTCCACGTCGCCGTTGCCGACGACGGGGATTCGGACCGCTTCCTTCAGCCGGGCAATCCGGCTCCAGTCGGCCCGGCCGCTGTACATCTGCTTTGCCGTCCTCGGGTGAAGGGCGACGGCGGCGACGCCTTCCCCCTCGCAGATCCTCCCGAGCTCGGCGAAGTTGAGCGTCTCCTCGGTGATCCCGGCCCGGAACTTCACCGTCAGCGGCGTCGTCGGCAGTGCCTTTCGGCAGGCCGCGATGATCCCCTTCGCGCGCTCGAGGTCCCTCATCAGCCCCGCGCCGGCGCATCCCTTCAGGATCTTGTTCGCCGGGCAGCCCATGTTGATGTCGCAGACGTCGACGCCCTCCTCCTCGACCCGCCGCGCCGCCTCGGCCATCCGCGTGGCGTCGGCGCCGTAGATCTGGATCGAGAGGGGCCGCTCCTCGGGCTCCCAGCGCAGGAGCCGCTCGGTCCGGCGGTTGCCGCGGGTGAGCCCCTCGGAAGAGACGAACTCCATCGTGACGAGGCCGACGCCCCCCAGCCTCCGAAGGAGGAGGCGGTATGTCCCGTCCGTGATCCCCGCCATCGGCGCGAGGACGAGAGGCGGGTCGACGACGCAGGGGCGCGTCCCGGGGCTTTCGTAGACGAGTGGCATCGGTGAACGGGCGCGGGGCGAAGGGCCCCGCACCCGAAGCAGAGGTTACGTCAGCCGGCCGGGGAAGCCTGGGAGACAGGCGCCGCCGGCTCAGCAGGAGCCGCCGGGGCCTTCGCGCCGTCGACGACCTCGAAGAACCCCTGCGCGAGCGCAGAGGGAGACTCGATGCGTTTTTCACCCTTGTAGAGAGCCGCTATGAAGCCGTGCTTACCCACCGGGATGTTCTCCCAGAAGATCGGCCCCCAGGCGGTCAGGACCCGCTGCGGCTCCTGGCCGATGCGATAGACGACCTGGCAGGCCTCCGGGTCCGTCGCGGGGCCCATCTTGCAGCCCGTCACGAAGAAGTCGAAGAGGATCTTCGCCGCTTCACCCGCCTTGAACTTCCCTCGCGGCGCGTTCACGATGATCGTCGGCTGGGTCGGGTCGAAAGTCGACTTTCCGTTCTTCTCTCCGACGTGGAACGTCACCGCGGCGAACGCGCCGGGGTCCCGGATTGTCTCCAGCCACGGGCGCTGGACGAAGGCGAGGAGAGTGTGCGTTCCCGCCGGAAGGGCCGGGAAAATCCAGCTCTTGTCGATCTGGAACCAGGCCGGAAGGGCCCGGCCGTCGAGAACGAGCTGAACGTGCTGGCCTCGTCCGGTCGCTTCGTCCTTGAACGTCTCGAAGTTCTCGACCGCGACCTTCACTTCGACTCGCGCTCCCTTCGGCGCGGGTCGGCCCATCGCGGCGGCCGGCACCGGAATAACTTCGTCCGCCGTGGGCGTGAGGATCTTCACCGAGACCGGTCCCTTCGGTCCGCGTCCATCCGGGTAGCCGGGAATCGGCGACTTCGGATCGACCGGGGTCTGGCCCGCGAGAGGCAGCGTTGCGATGAGGGCGGAAGCGAAGAGTACGGCGAACGGCTTCATCGACTTTGGCTCCTTGCGGTGTGACCCGTCTGTTCGTCGGCCCGGAGGTGCGCGAATGTACCAGAGAAGTCGATGCCGGCGAGGCGAAGCCTCGACGGCACTAACGCGCGAGCGCTCCCTCTCGCCGGAACCCCTTCGGCGCGCGGAAGACCTCCGGATCGATTCCGACCCGCATGTGCGTCAGCTCGACGAACGTCTTCTCATCTTTGCCGCCCACCCTCGGTACGGCGCGCACCTTTCGGACGACGATACCGTCGAGGGCCGGCGTCATCCAGTACGTCGTCGTCGGGGAGTTGAACGCATCGGGGCGATCTGCGAAACGCCAGATATTGCAGGCGTTTCCGGCGAAGACGGCGTCCGATTCGCGGTGGTAGTCCTTGATTCCCCGGCGGTTCGCCTCGGCGGCATGGTTGAAGCCGGCGCCGAGGGGAAAGTCGTCGAGGTACGCCAGGAGCGCCTCCGGCGTTCCCGCGCGGTAGGTCTTCGCAACCGGGTCCACCTCGAGGACTTCTCCCCCCGCCGTCTCGCGGATGAAGTAGTTCGCATTCTCGGCGTCGCTGGTCGACCGCCGGATCGCCTCGCCGCGAACTGCGAGATGGAACTTCGCGAGCTCGGTGCCGCCTCCGCGGACGGTGACGAGGGCCGAGTACCCGTCCGTCACGGGCCGTGGGGGCGGCCCCAGCAGCTTCCCGCAGCCGGCCAGAAGCAACGGCGCGGCCACGAGCAGGAGGACGAACGGCAGACGCGCTTTCACGGCGCTCCCGTGATCGTCAGGCTCAGGAAGTGCTGCATGACCCCGAGAGCGCGAATCGTCACCCAGCGCGAGAGGTCTCCCTCCCTCTCGAGAGGTACGGGCAGCCTTACGCCGACGGGCCGCTCCAGCTTCCAGCGAGCGCGGTGGTCAGCGCGAGCCACCAGGCGCGAGAGTGCGGCATCGACCTCGGGCGAGCGCGACGCGCCCGCCGCGGCCATTCCGCGGAGAAGCTCGAGAAGGTCTGCCGGGTCGCCGACGGGAATCCCTGTCCGCTCCAGGTCGCCCCCCAGTGCCGCGAGCTCGACGCTCCTCGCCCGTTCGACGCAGAACGCAATCGCATTCTGGACGGCCACCGAGCGCTTCGCTTCCGCCACGGACGTCAGGACGAGAAGGTCCGCGGCGACGCTGTCAGTGGCGTGGTCCGAGGTGACCCGGCGGCGCGCGAGGTGGTCGGCCGCACCGAGGAGCCGCGAGTCTTCGCCGTAGCCCAGGAGGAACAGCGCGCGGCAGGCGGAGACGAAGCCGCTGCCGACGGAAGGGGTCTCGCCCCGCTCGATATCCACGATCACCCGCTCCCAGCGGGCGAGGAGAAGGTCGGCGGCGTGCCTCAGCTCAGGCACTTCGGCGTCACACCCCAGCTCGAGGAGGAGCAGGACGTACGAAGTTCCGGGATCCGTCGCCTCGGCGGAGTCGGATGGTCTGCCCGTCGGGAGCATCCCCCGCAGCTGCGGGAGGGCGTCCTTCAGGAAGGCGTCGCGCACGAGGACCTGCCGCGCCTTTCGGCGCTCGATGTCCTTCGACGGACGGTGCAGGAGGTCGCGCAGCGCGACGTAGCGCGCGGCGGGACACTCGCGGGAGAGGAGCCAGTCGAGGGTCGAGAGCGGAACGGGGAACGCCCCGGACGGGAGGCTCCGCGTCGCGCGGGGCGTCAGCTCGCGGCGCACCGTCGCGGGCATCGCATCAGCGACGACCGCCGTCCGCAGCGCAGCGGGCGGCCTCTCCCGGCGAACCGGCGGAGCCCCTTCGCGCGCCGGCCGTCTAGAAACGGCGGGCGGTCCGCCAGGACGGTCGTCCCGGCGGAACGGCGGGCGATCCGGGCGCGGTCCGGCAGGACGGTCGTCCCGGCGGAACGGCGGGCGATCCGGCCGTGGGCCGGCAGGCCGGTCATCCCGGCGGAACGGCGGACGATCAGGACGCGGCCCGGCAGGCCGATCGTCCCGGCGGAACGGCGGGCGATCCGGACGCGGTCCGGCAGGCCGGTCATCCCGGCGGAACGGCGGACGATCCGGACGCGGTCCGGCAGGCCGATCGTCCGGGCGGTAGGCCGGGCGATCCGGCCGAGGCCCTGATGTTCGGTCGTCCCGACGAAACGGCGGACGATCCGGACGCGGTCCGGCAGGCCGATCGTCCGGGCGAAACGGCGGACGACCAGGACGCTGTCCGCCAGGACGGTCGTCCCGGCGAAACGGCGGACGATCAGGACGCTGTCCGCCAGGACGGTCGTCCCGGCGGAACGGCGGACGATCAGGACGCTGTCCGCCAGGACGGTCGTCCGGGCGGAACGGCGGGCGATCCGGGCGTGGTCCGGCAGGA
>DIAY01000190.1:0-802 GCA_002414905.1 Holophagales bacterium UBA5066
TCCTCGGGGAGGTTCCGGATCGCCCTGCGCAGGCTCGCCCGCTGCTCGAGCTCGACCGCCTGGGCTTCGGGAGAGGCCGAAGGGTCAGGCGCCTCGTCTCCGGGCCACGGCCGGTCGTCCTCGGCGTTGGTGCGGGGCGACGCGAAGACCTTCCTCATTCGGGCCAGCGTGCCCTGGCGCGCCCTCGTCCGGTTGAGCGCGATCGTGAAGAGCCAGGTCTTCAGGGAGGCGTCACCCCGGAACGACTCGAGCCCCCGCCAGGCCCGCAGGAAGGTCTCCTGGACGACTTCCTCCGCCTCCCACGGGCCGACGAGCCTGGCCGCCAGGGCGAAGACCATTCCCGAGTAGTGCCGGACGATCTGCTCGAACCCGGTCGGGTCGCCGCCCAGGAAGCGGGCGACGGCTTTCTCGTCTCCGGGCCATTCACGGCTCTCGTCGCGGACACTCTTCGGCATGATCACGACGGGCATTCTCCCACGGTGACTTCCCCTGGGGCCGGGCTGGAACGCGAGGAGCCGGGCTGTCACGGTCGTGTCTCCACGTCCAGTGAGACCCGGCGGGCGAGCCGGAAGTTCCCGCTTCAGCGCTTTCCGAGGAGCCGCTGCGCCGTTGCGTCGTGACGAAAGCGGAACATCCGGCGCAGGTCGGGTCTCACGACGGCGAGGTCGACGAGGCGGCCGCCGAGAAAGACGAGGGGCACCTCGTAGTCGACCCGGTCGACGAGCGCTTCCTCCTCGAAGAGGTGCTCGTGACGCCAGCGGGCGAACGGCCCCTTCACCTGGACGTCGACGAAACGGAAGGG
>DIAY01000190.1:870-2796 GCA_002414905.1 Holophagales bacterium UBA5066
CGCGGGACGCCCGGCAGCGCGAGTCGGAATTCGAGACGAGGCACGGCGGTCAGTTCGTCAGTTCGACGACGGACCAGGGGTCTCGGCCGGGGTCGGAACCGGCGTCGGCAGAAGCGGGAGCGGCGGAATGATGATCATCCGCCGGGTCGGCGGCCGCGCCGTGAGCAGGAAACCCGGAGCGCCCATGCCGCGCATCGCTGCCGAGGCGGCGTCGTTTCCGATGACGGCCGGCATCGGTGCAGGCGCAGAGGGTTCTCCGATCGTCAGGACGTCTCCGTCACCGAAGGAGAGGACCCGCCTCGCCTTCGTGTCCGGCTTCTCTCCCCCTTCGGGAATAGGCTCGGAGTAGCCGAAGACGTCGATCGCCTCCTTCAGGCCGATGAGCTTCGGAGTGTTGACCATCGACGGCCCGGCCACGATGAACGGAACCGAGCTCCGGGCGATGACCTTCCCGCCCAGCGTGGCCTCGACGAAGGAGCTCGTCACTCCCTCGGCGACGACGAAACTGGGCCTTCTGCCCGGCTCGAGCAGGAGCGGAACGACACGGCTGCCGAAGCGGACGACCGACCCCTTCGGAAGGGGGCTCGTGATCGTGACGCGCGTCCCCATCGTGCCGACCTGCGGCTCGAACTCCAGTCGCGCCTCCTGGCCGGCGGCGGGCAGAGCGAGCGCGAGCACGATCGCGAAGACGAAGACCTTCATGACACTCACATTAGCCCTACGTTCGAAGGCCTGCAACAGACGTGAGACGATGCCACCTTCATGTCGCGCCGGAGCCGACAGACGTGAAAGAGCTCCCCATGGCCCTCCTAGTGGGCTTTGCCGTTGGCCTGTTCGGAGCGATCCCACCCGGCCCCGTCAACTTCAACGTCATCCGGAAAGCCTCGCAGAACCAGACGCGCGAGGCGCTCCGAGTGGGGCTCGGCGCCGCCCTCGTCGACACCGTGATCTGCGGCTTCGTGGCCATGGGCTTCGGGTGGGTCCTCGAGAAGGTCGTCAACAACCCCTGGACACGGCTGGGGCTCGCCCTCTTCCTCCTCGCAGGGGGGCTGAAGATCCTCGTCTTCGACAGGAAGAACGAATCCCGCAGCGACGACCCTCGCACCGGCCTGACGGCCCCGCCCAAAGAGGTTGCCGGATTCCGGTTTCCGCTCCTCGTCGGCGTCCTTCAGGGAGCGGCGAACCCGGCGCTCTTCCTGAACTGGACGCTCATCATCACCTTTCTGGTCGGGCACAGGATCCTCCCGACCGGGCTTCTCCCGGCCGGGGTCTTCGCCGTTGGCGTCGGCGTCGGCGTCTTCGTCTGGTTCGTGATCCTGACCGAGCTCGTCGAAAGGCTGAAAAGCCACCCCGCCGGCGACTGGATCCGCCATTCGACTTTCGGCGCGGGGGTCCTGCTCCTCGCGTTCGGCCTCTATTTCACCTGGAGAACGGTCTCCGAGTTCGTTTCGGGAGACTGGATTCCGTAGACCGCCGGTTCCGGCGGGACCCGCTCCCCTATTTCACCGGGCTCTCGCGCCGCGACAGGGCAATTCTCACGGTCGCCTCGAGGACGACGCCGCAGCTCCCGGGCGTCTGCTCCACCCTGTGGATCTCCGCCTGCATGGCCTTCAGCCACGGGAGCTCCTCGATGAGCTGGGACATCCGGCCCAGAAGCTCGCCGACCCCGCACTCCAGCGGGATGCCGGCCGACTCGACGATCTCCCTCACGTCGTGGTCGGTCAGGGGCGTGATCCTCACGACCGGCGGGAGCCCCGGCCGGGAGAGACGGATGAGCGGTCCGAAGCTCGGGTCGGAGACGACCTCCACGAGGGCGTGATCCGCCGCGGCCGAGGTGCCGGTCTCCTTCACCACCCCCGTCGCGATTCCGAAGAGCGCGAGGAGGCGCCACGCCCGCTCTCCTTCCAGCCAGACGAGGTCCTCGGT
>DIAY01000223.1 GCA_002414905.1 Holophagales bacterium UBA5066
GCGAGTGGACGGGGAACGGCCGCTCCACGCCGATTCCCTGGGAGAGCTTGCGCACGGTAAAGGACTCCCGAACGCCACCGCCGCTCTGGGCGATGACGAGACCGTTGAAGACCTGAATCCGCTCCTTCTCCCCCTCGCGCACCTTGACGTGCACCTTCACGGTGTCGCCGGGGGCGAATGGCGGAATGTCCGCACGCAGGGCATGGCGTTCCGCCTCGAGCAGCTTGTCCATTTTGAGGAACCTCCGAAGACGTCTTGCTCGTCCCCTCCGTAGGGGACACCTCCCCCGGACCGGATGGACGACCAGAGCGCGGATTCTACGGAGTCCGGGGCGGACGGGCAACCCGGGCGAGGAGTTGACGGTCTTCGTCCGTCTCCGGAGCGAAACCGGACAGGAGATCGGGGCGGTACAGGGCCGTCTCCTCGAACTGCCTTTCCCGGCGCCAGCGCCGAATCCGGGCGTGGTTGCCCGACAGCAGCACCTCGGGCACGGACAGCCCCCGGAACTCCCTCGGCCGCGTGTAGTGCGGGTGGTCGAGGAGCCCGTCCTCGAAGCTGTCGAGGCGAACGCTCTCCGCTTCTCCGACGACGCCCGGGACGAATCTCGAGACCGCTTCGAGCAGCGCCAGCGCCGCAACCTCTCCGCCGGGCAGGACGAAGTCGCCGAGAGAGATCTCCTCGTCGAACAGGCCGCCTTCCCGAGCCCGCTCGTCGACCCCCTCGTAGCGGCCGCAGACGAGGACGAGACGGGGATAGGTCGCGAGCTCGCGGGCGAGCGCCGCGTCGAGCCTCCGGCCACGAGGCGAGAGGTAGAGCACGTGCGGGGGTGGCGCTCCCTCCTCGGCCCGGAGGGCTTCGATCGCCGCGAACAGCGGGGGGGCCGTGAGGACCATGCCCGGGCCGCCCCCGAACGCTTCGTCGTCGACTTTTCGGTGAGGATCGTCGCTGAAAGGACGCAAATCCACGATGTGGACGTCGATGAGGGCGTCGGCGATCGCCTTCCCCACCAGAGCCTCCGAGAGAGGCGAGGCGAAATAGCCCGGGAAAATCGTGAGGAGGTCGAACCTCATCCTTCGAGCAGTCCGGCTGGCGGGTCGAGCACGACGAGGCGACGGTCGAGGTCGACGGAGACGACGATCGGCTCCACGAACGGGACCTCTCGTTCCCCGGCAGGCGTACGGAGCGTGAGGAGAGAACGTCCGCCGACCTCCTCCAGGCCCGTCACGAGCCCGAGCTCTCGCCCGGACCGGTCGACGGCACGACAGCCCTCGAGGTCGAAGTGATAGACGAAACCGGCCGGGCGAGGGACCTCGCTCCCCTCCGGGACCGCGATGTCGAGGCCCCGGAGCCCATCCGCCTCCGTTCGGGAGGAGACGCCCTGGAAGGTCATGAGGAGACGCTCCCCGTTCGGCCGGACGCCGGACACCACGAGAGAGCGGCGCTTCCCGGCCGCATCCACCCCGACGACCGCGAGGCCCGGGACGAAACGCTCCGGGAAATCGGAAAGGACCTCGACGCTCATCTCGCCTCGCAGGCCGTGCGGGCGCGCGAGGCGGCCGATGACGACGAGGCCCTCCGGCGTCATGTACCCGCGCCCGTCAGGCCTTCGGGCGAGCCATGAGCTTCTGGACCGTCTCCGAGGCCGAAGCGCCCTTGGCGATCCAGGCCTTCGCCTTCTCGACGTTCAGGTCGAGGAGCGGCGGGTTCTTCGTCGGGTCGTAGTAGCCGAGCTCCTCGAGGACCTTGGCGGTCGGGGTGCTCCGGCTATCGGAGACGACGATGCGGTAGGCGGGGGCATTGGAGCCGCCGGTGCGGCGGAGTCGGATCTTCAGCATTGGTTTCCTTTCGGTGCGGTTTCCACGGTGCCCACCGGCTCAGAATCGGAGCCGGGAAGCGCCCTTCATCATCTTCTTCATTTCGAGGTACTGCTTCAGCAGCTGGTTGATGTCCTGAACCGAAGTTCCCGAGCCGCGGGCCACCCGGAGCTTGCGGCTCCCGTTGAGAAGCTTCGGGTCGTTGCGCTCCGCGGCGGTCATCGAGTCGATCATCGCCTCGAGGTGCTTGGTCGCGTCGTCCTCGATCTGCAGGTCGCGAAGTTGTTTGAACGGACCGACCTTCGGCAGATGTCCGACCAGAGTCGAGAGCGGCCCCATCTTCTTCAGCTGCCGGAAGTGGTCCCGCAGGTCGTCGAGAGTGAACTCGTTTTTCCGCAGCCGGTCAACGGCCCGCTGAGCGGCCTTCTGGTCGGCCTCTGAGGAGACCTTCTCGATGAGCGTCATGACGTCGCCCATGCCGAGGATTCGGGAGGCCGCCCGGTCGGGGTGGAACGGCTCGAGGTCGGCCGGCTTCTCGCCGACACCGGCGAACTTGATCGGCCGCCCGACCACGGTGGCCAGGGACAGCGCGGCGCCGCCGCGAGCGTCTCCGTCCATCTTCGTCAGGATCACTCCCGTCAGGGGGAGCCGTTCGGAGAACGCCCTGGCCGACAGGGCGGCGTCCTGCCCCGTCATGGCGTCGGCCACGAAGAGGATCTCGTCGGGATCGCAGGCCTCGCGGATCTTCGCGACCTCGCCCATCAGCGACTCGTCGACGTGGAGGCGCCCCGCCGTGTCGACGATGGCCACGTCCCACCCGAAGAGTTTCGTCTCCTTGATGGCCGCCTTCACCCGTGCGACGGCATCCGTCTCCCCTTTAGGGTCGAAACACTGGAGGCCGTTCTCCCGGCCGAGGGTCTGGAGCTGCTCCGTCGCCGCCGGACGGTGGACGTCGGCCGGAACGAGGAGAACCTGCCGGCCGAGCTTCTTCTTCAGGTGCAGGCCGAGCTTGGCGGCCGTCGTCGTCTTCCCCGACCCCTGGAGACCGACGAGGAGAATGACCGAAGGGCGCTTTTTCAGGCTCAGCGTCGAGGCTGAACCGCCGAGAAGGCCGACGAGCTCGGCCTGGACGATCTTCAGCACCTGCTGCGCCGGGGCGAAGGCGGTCAGGACTTCCTGTCCCACGGCCTTTTCGCGGACCCGCTGCGTGAAGCCCTTCACGACGTCCAGGTGGACGTCCGCCTCGAGGAGCCCGGTCCGGATCTCCTTCAGGGCCTCATCGACGTGGAATTCCGTCAGATGCCCCTCTCCCCGGAGCCCCTTCATCACACGCTGCAAACGGTCGGACAGTGAGTCGAACATCGCCCGAAGTCGTTCAGTCTAGCCGCGGAGGAAGGGCTGGTCAAACGCAGGGGCTTCCCCGGCTTCTCCGGACCTCCCGAGGGCTTGACATCCGATCAGAAATCCCTATTCTTCCTCTCGAAGCTCGGGCGAAGAGATTCGCCGATACTGAGGGTGCGCCGACCCGAGATCGGCCCAAGGGCACCCGAAACTGTCCCGGCCCTCACGCCGGTCCGAAGCCGAAACCGATAGATCGAAGCCACCTGGAACCAGATCGAATTCGCTGATGCACAGCGATCGAACCCCGGATAGAAAGAAGGAGAAACCATGAAGAAGATCCTTTCCGTCGTCGCCCTGATCGCCGTCTCCGTCTCCCTCGTCGCCTGCGGTGGCGAGAAGAAGGAAGCTGCCCCCGCCGAGGCGCCCGCCGTCGTCGAGGAGCCCGCCCCGGCCACGACCGAGACCGGCACCATGACCACCACCGAGACTGCCCCCGTGACCACCGAGACCACGACCACCACGACCACCACCGAGACCGTCCCGGCCACGACCGAGGCCGCCCCGGCCAAGTAACCGGTTCGACCTTCGAACCCGGAAGGCGCCCTGCGAAAGCGGGGCGCTTTTCTTTTGGGGCGTCCCCCCGGGGAGACACGCCTTTGGCAGAACGTTTGCGAAACTCCGGTCGGCCCGTTGGGCCGGAGGAAAATATGAGCCGGAACGCCGTGACCCTTTCTGCAGCGTTTTTCGCCCTCGCCGCTCTTGGCGCAACGCCCGCCACGGCGGACTCGATCGCCTCGGCCGTCTCCTACCTTCCCGTCGCGGACATCGAGGGGGCGACGGGCTCCTGGCGAACCGACGTCTGGATCTTCAACCCCGAGACCACACTGGAGAACGAGGTCGATCTCTATTTCACCCCGGCGGGGGTGGACGGATCGAACCTCGATGGCATCCGAATCGCTCCGCCTCTGGCCCCCCGTGAATCGGTTTCGCTGGCCGACATCCTGTACGAGTACTTCGGGAAGTCAGGTACCTACGGCGTTCTCGAGATCCGCGCCACGTCTCCGGTATTGGTCACGAGCAACACCTACAACGTGGCCGGGAGCAAGCCGGGAACCTACGGACAGTACTCCCCGGGCCAGCCCTACCGCAACGCCCTCGGGTTCGACGACTCGGTCTTCGGCGACCTCTACGTCACCGGACTGACGAACGACCCGAATCTCACGACGAACGCCGTCGTCATGAACCCGTCCGAAGTGACCCTGGAAGCGGGGGTCCAGCTCGTCGACGCGATGGGGATCATCTACGGGACGCGGATCTACACGGTGAAGCCGTTCTCCCTCACGCAGCTCAATAACGTCTTCGGAAAAGAGTTCGCGGCCTTCCAGCCCCCGGCGGGCGGCCCTTACCGGCTCAACATGTTCGTCAACTACGGCAACGGCGCGCGGATCCTCGGCTACGCCACGGTCACGGACACGCGGACCGGAGACCCCTACCTGATCCCCGCCCAGGCCATGACGCCGTGACGCGGGCGCTCCTCGTCGACCTCGGAAAGGTCCTCGTCGGTTTCGATCACCAGGTCACGTGTGATCGCCTTGCGGAGGTGAGCGGCGCATCGCCCGCCCACCTCCGCTCCGTTCTCTTCGGCGACCTCGAGACCGCCTTCGACAAGGGAAGGGTCTCCGCGCCCGAGTTCTTCCGCGCGTGCGAGAAGGCGGCCGGAATTCCCCGGCTTCCCGACGACGTCTGGACCGGGGCCTGGCGGGACATCTTCTACCCTCTCCCGGAGGCGATCGCGGCGCTGGCGCGCGTGAGGCCCGGCATTCGGCGCGTTCTGGTCTCGAACACGAACGCGCTTCACTGGGAAGGCGTCCTCGGAGTTTTCGACCCCCTCGAGCACTTCGACGCCCTCGTCCTTTCCTTCCGTATTGGCGCCGTCAAACCGGAACGGCCGTTCTGGGACGCCGCCCTCGCGGCAGCAGGATGCGCGCCCGGGGAGTGTCTCTACGCGGACGACCGGCTGGAGCTCGTTGCCGCCGCGGACGGCCTCGGGATCCCCGGCTTCGTCGTTCGGGGGGCCGGTTCGTTCGCCGCGGGCCTCGACGAGCGCGGGCTCCTCTCGGCACCCGGCTCCCGGCCGGGGAATTCCCTGGCCGCTCAAACCGTTCGGCTATCCTGACCATGGGGAGCCTCCAGATGCAGCGACCACTCCGATCTCTCGCCACCGCCCTGATCGTCCTCCTGCCGTTCTTGTCTTGCTCCCGCTCCGGCGGGAGCGCGGAGACGGCGCTCCCGCCGGGCTCCGGCGTCACCTTCGCGTCCGGCACTTTCGAGGAGGCGCTCGATCGCGCACGAGCCGAGAAACGCCTCGTCCTCGTCGACATCTACACGGACTGGTGCGGCTGGTGCAAGAAGCTCGACCGGGAGGTTTTCGGGGATCCGAAGGTGGCCGAGGCCTCCCGCAATCTCGTCGCGATCCGCGTCAACGCGGAAAAGGGAGGCGAGAGCGTCGCCAGGCGCTTCGACGTCCAGGGCTACCCGACGGTCCTTTTCGTCGACGGCTCCGGGAACGTCGTGAAGCGCATCGACGGCTTCGTCAGCTCCGCCGAGATGCTCCGGATCCTCGCCGCCCTTCCGAAGGTCTGAGCGATTCCTCCCGATCCGACGAGGTTCACCTCGAACGAGGGCTCGCGGCCCTGCGCGAGGGTCGCTACTTCGAAGCCCACGAGGAGTGGGAGAAGGTCTGGCTACTGGCCATCGGAACCGATCGCCTGCGGCTCCAGGGTCTGATCCAGCTCGCGGCCTGCGGAGTTCACCTCCGCGGCGGCCGGTTGCCCCCCGCGATCCGCCTTCTCGCCCTCGCGATCGCGAAGCTCGAACACGCTCCCGAGGACTTCCTCGGGCTTCCCGCCCGCGCGCTGCTGGCCATGGCCCGGTTACTCGAGTCCGACCTGGCCTCGGGCACGATTCCGGCCGAGCCGGAAAGCCTCTTCAGCCTTCCTCGACCTCGAGAAACGGCGTGAGCGGGGCCGGAAGGACGCCCACACCCCTCTCTCCCATCCTCGCGAGGAGGAGGCCGTCCGGGCCCCGATCGCGCGCGCCGATCGCCCCGTCCCGCCCGACGCCGAGGGCGCCCAGCTCGCCGGCGAGCACACCGTACAGGGCGAGTGACGGCGCGCGTCCGTCGATCACCGCACGGATCACGCGGGAGTAGGCCTTCGCAATCCGTGCCGGGCTCCGGGCCTGGCCCCAGGCCCGGGCCGCCGCGGCCCGAGCCGTCCGCAACCGTTCGTCCGCCGCGAGGGCGTCGAATTCCCGCGCGATCGCCTCGGCCTCCCCTTCCCCGACCGGAATCTTCGACGCGAAGCTCTCCGGAAGCTCGCGGAACCAGCCGACGTCGCTCACGACGACCGGCAGTCCCGTGCCGGCGAGCCTGCATACGGCTCCGGACGTCTCGCCCACGGTCGGGAAGCGCAGGTTCACGGCGACGTCCGCAGCCCGCGCGAGGCGCCAGAAGTCGAAATCCGAGAGATAACCGGTGAAGCGGACGTCCTCCTCGAGGCCCCGGTCGTGAACGGCCTTTACGAGAGGGTCGTCGGGCGCGACGGCACCTCCGACGACGACGAAGGGCCTTCGGTCGGCGGGAAGCAGCGCGAGCCCTTCGAGGAGCTTTCCGATCCTCTTGGCGGGCGTCACGATGCCGAGGGTCGCGGCGATGACGCGGTTAACCGGAAGTCCGAGGCCGGCCCGGGCCTCGTCGCGCGCGTGCTGGGGCGCCGGCGCCACGAGGTGCGGGATCTCGAAGGACGGGACCCCGGGCCGTTCCCTCAGCAGCGCGCCGCGGACGAGGCGCGAGTGGACGATCACAGCGGAGGCGTCGCTGACGGCGCCGAGCGACATCGGCCACGCCCACGGCGCGAGATCCCAGACGGGGACTCGCTCCCCTGCCCGGGCTCTGTCGCCGAGGATCCGCCCCCTCGCGCCGTGCGAGCGCTCCAGCTCCCGGGCGTATTCCTCGACGTGTCTCCGGTCGAGGAGCCCGGCGGCGAAGAGGTGGTGGAGCGAAAAGTCGTGAAGGACGAGGATGGACGGCACGCGCCGCGCGTTCTCCCGGAGCGCTTCCAGGGAGGGCAGGTGGAGCGGGTCGTTCCCGACCTGGAGGAGAACGGCCTGGTGGCCTGCGGAGAAGGCCTTGCCCGCCTCCGCGGGCGGATAGACGGCGAGCTCTACCTCGCCGCCCAGCGCTGCGAGGAGGTCGGCGGAGTAGTCGGCGATGCCGGACCGGACGGGAGGAAGAGGGCTGACGAAGCCGAGGGATGGGCCCGTCACGCGAGGCCGCCCGCACGCAGGAGCGCCGACACGACCGCCTCCCACGTGAGGCCGCGGATCGACTCGAGCCCACGCTCCCCCATCCTGCGCGCGTCGACCGGTGCGGCGAGGAGCTCGGCCGCGGCCGCACCGACGGCTGCGCCGACGGGCGGGGTGACGCGGCCCGTCTCGCCGTCGAGAACGAACTCGAGAGGCCCGCCGGAGTCGGTGCACGTGACGACCGGCTTTCCGGAGAGGAACGCCTCGAGGGCGATGTAGCCGTAGTCTTCGTCGGCCGGGGTGAAAAGGACCGCGCCGCAGCCGGCGTAGAGGTCGAGCAGCTCGTCGTCGGAGACCGCGCCGCGGAAGTCGACGTTCGCCCCCGTCCGCGCCGCCACCTTTCTGAGCCGCTCCTCGTCCGGTCCCGATCCGGCGATGACGAGAGGAAAGCCCCCCGCCGCAGCCCCCTCGATGGCGAGGTCCATCCTCTTCCACGGGTCGAGCCGTCCGACCACGAGACCGTACGGGCCGGGCCCGTCGTTGCGATAGCGGCCCGCCAGCGGCGGCGGGTGGTAGAGCGCCTCCGCCTCGATCCCGTTGAACCTCGCCAGCCGGTCGGCCGTGTTCCGGGCGTTCGTGAAGACCTTCTTCGCCTCGCCGAGGCCGGTGGCATCGGCCTCGGCGATCAGCTCGCGCCAGCGCGTGTCCTCCGGGCTCGCCGTGAAGTCGCTCTGCTGGGTCCCGTACCGGTCGTAGGCCTGCCGGAACTGGTGGATGAGCCAGACGACCTTGTTCGGATGGCGGACGAGGTACGACGGAAACTTCATGGGGATGACCAGGTCGACCTTTGTCCCGTCGGCTTCGGTCACGTCGAGGAGGCGCCACGCCGCCGCCGAAAGGAGGATCTCCTCCCGCGGGTACCACTTGAACGGGAGCCGGACGAGGTCGACCCGGTGACCGCGGGCCTCGAGCTCGCGCACGAGTCCCGCGGCGTGACGTTCGGCACCTCCGGAAGCGAACGGCACCTGGGCCGTGCAGACGAGGATGTTCGCCATCACTTCACGCCGGTGACCGCAACGTCCTGGGGGGCGAAGACGAGCCGCGCGAGCGCGGCCACGAGCGGGTCGGACGCCTCGGTGCCTCCTCCGGTCACTTCTCGCGGGACCGGGGAGCGATAGGCGATCGTGACCTCTCGCAGGCCGCAGGCCTCCATCAGCCTTCCGAGCGACGGCCCCGGCACGGGTCTGACGTGCGTCAGATCCATCCAGAACCACTTCATCGCGTAGACCGACTCGGCATTGACGGTCTCGAGGAGGAGCCGGCCTCCCGGGGCGAGGCGCGAGACGGCGAGCTCCACGAGCGGCAGGAGGGCGTCGGCCGGCAGGTGCTCGACGACCTGGTACGCGGTGACGCCACCGAGCGAATCCTCGGGTTGCGCGCGAAGCCAGGAGAAGAGATCGGCCTCGTCGACAGCGAGCTTCTTCTCGCGGCACCGGGCGACCATCACCGGGTTCGTGTCGCAGCCCAGCCCCGCCAGGCCGCGGGCCGCGAGCGCCTCGAGGAACTCGCCCCGTCCGCAGCCCAGGTCGGCAATCGGACGCTTCGCGTCGAGAAAGAGGGAGACGTCTCCCTCCTGGCGCGCCCGGATCTCGTCCTCGGCCCCCCGAAAAGTCCGCTCGAAATCGGCGTAGAGGCCGGCCGAGAGCGGGTCGGCCGCCGACCGGGTCTCCGGTGCCCCCGTCGCTCCCCTGTCTGCGGGCGTCGCCAGTCCGGACCCGGACCTCAGCTCGGTCCGCAGCGTCGTCCACTCGAGCCGGGCCCCTCGAAGCTCCTCGGTCGCGCGGCCCAGGTCGACGCGCAGCTTCTCGAGCCGCTCCTCGGCAGCCGACAGGCGAGAGGAAGACTCCTCGAGCCGGGTCCCCGCCGAATCCGACCGGCTTTCGAGAAGGTCCAGCCGCTTCTGGCTTCCGCGCAGGTCGAGGCCGAGGCGCTCGCGCGCGGCGGCCTCGCGTTCGACGGTGCCGTCCGTCCTCTTCGCCTCATCGGCGAGGGCGGCTCGCAGATCGCCGTCCCTTTCGTCCAGGGCCGACAGGAGCGCGAGACGCGCCTCCTCGAGGCGGACCCTCTGCGCCGCGACCTCCTCCCCCAGCTCGCGGTGCCGTGCCTGATGCTCCAAAGCGAGGTCGGCGAAGGCCGCTTCGATCTCGAGGAGCGAGGTCCGGAGCGCTTCGTGGATCGCCGAGTTGAAGACCCCCTGGTCGCGCGTGACGATCCGAAGGGCGCGGAGGACCAGGTCCTTGAGGCTTCGGAATCGGGCGTCGCCAGGCAGGGCCGGCTGAACGAACCGGGAAGCGTTTTCGAGAATGGTCCGCGGACCTGCGAGGCTCGGGCCTCCGCCCGTCCCGGCGCGAGGTCTCGAACGATTCGGAGCGGGTGAGTTCGGCTCGGGGGTCGAGAGAGCGGCCAGCTGCGCGGCGAGCTCGCGCGCGAGGCCCGCCGCGTCGCCGCGTCGGTCGTTCGTCATCCGCCTTATATTACGGCCCGCACATGACCCGCGACGCTTTCCGCCGCCTCCTGTCCGCCCTCGCCCTTCTCGGCCTTTCCTCCTGCGACACGTCCCGTTCGCCATCGACGGACGCGAATGCCCCGGCGGTGTCCGCCGCCCAGGCCGCGCCGGCCCGGCGGACGAGCCCGTACGAGGGGACGTTGACGGCCGTCCACTGGCCCGGCGAGAAGCATCTCGCGAACGTCCGCCAGCTGACGTTTGCGGGCGAGAACGCCGAGGCGTACTGGTCGGCCGACGGGAAGAAGCTCATCTTCCAGTCGACCCGGCCTCCCCACCGATGCGACCAGATCTTCGTGGTCGACGTCGAATCGCCGGGCGAGCCGCGCCTCGTCTCGACCGGCAAGGGACGGACGACCTGCGCGTATTTCTACCCGAGCGGAGACCGGATCCTCTACGCCTCGACCCAGCTCGGTGGACGGGAATGTCCGGCTCCGCCCGACATGTCCCACGGCTACACCTGGGCGCTCTATCCCGACTACGACATCTTCTCCGCGAAGCCGGATGGGTCGGACCTGCGCCGCCTCACGGCCACACCGGGCTACGACGCCGAGGCCACCATCTCCCGGGACGGCCGGCGGATCGTCTTCACGTCGGTGAGGGACGGCGACCTCGAGCTCTACTCGATGAACGCCGACGGCGGCGACGTGAAGCGGCTCACCCGGACTCCCGGATACGACGGCGGGGCGTTCTACAGCGACGACGGGGAGTGGATCGTCTATCGCGCCTCCCGCCCCGACTCGCCGAAGGCCCTGGAGGAGTTCAAGTCACTCCTCAACCAGCACCTCGTTCGGCCCGGCCGCCTCGAGATCAGGGTCATGCGCGCCGACGGCTCTGGAGATCGGCAGGGGACGAAGCTCGATGCCGCGAGCTTCGCCCCGTACTTCTTCCCGGGAAGCCACGAGAAGCTCCTCTTCGTCTCGAACCTCGCCGACCCGAACGGGCGCAACTTCGACATCTGGGCCGTCGACGTGGACGGGACCGACCTCGAACGGATCACCTACAACCCGACGTTCGACGGCTTCCCGATGTTCTCGCCCGACGGGAAGAGAATCGCGTTCTGCTCGAACCGCCACAACGGGAAGCCGAACGAGACGAACGTCTTCGTGGCCGATTGGGTGCCCTGAGGGGTGGGAGGTCATCCGGGAGGGGTCCCTCCGGAATGACCTCACGCCCTCCACGCTCAGGAGGCTGCGGCCTCTCCCTCGGACGACGCGCCGCCACGGGCGGTCTCGCGGAGGATCCGAAGGAGAGTCAGCCCGACGGCGAGAACCATCGGACCGATGAAGAGGCCGAGGATGCCGAACGCGCCGAGCCCCCCGAAAACGCCGAGGAACACGACGAGGGTCGAGAGCTCGCTCGACCCGCTGATCAGCAGCGGCTTCAGGACGTTGTCCGCCATCGACACGATGACGACGCCCCAGATCACGAGGAAGACCGCCATGCCGGGGCGCCCCTGGAGCCAGCAGACGATCGCGCCCGGCACCCACACCAGCGCCGTCCCGCCGATGGGAAGGAGGGAGAGAACCGCCATCGCCGCGCCGGCGAGGAAGGGCGACGGCAGCCCGGCGATCGCCCAGCCGATTCCTCCCGCCGCCCCCTGCAGGAGCGCGGTGAGGAGCGATCCGCGGAAGATCGACTGAAGCGTCGACCTGAGGGATCCGAGGAGCGCCACCCTGCGCCCCTCCTCGAGCGGTACGAGGTCGAGAAGCGCGCGCACCATCTCCCGGCCGTCCCGCAGCAGGAAGAAGAGGACGAAGAGGGTTACGAGGAAGGTCAGGACCGCGTCGAACGCCCCCTTCACGACGCCACCGGAAAAGCGCGCAAGGAGGCCGTAGACACCCTGTGCGAGCTCTTCCGCCTTCGCCAGCATCCCGGCCGGCGTGACCCCGGACTTCACCTGCACCCACTCGAGCGCGTCCCGCACGGCCGGAATGCGGAGGAGGTCCTCCAGCCCGGAGACGTTCTGCGCCGCGAGCGCGGCCGACGCGCGCCCGGCCACGCTGATCGCTTCGCTCACGAGGACGCCGACGAGGAAGGCCGCAGGCAGAATGACGAGGAGGCCGATGGCGAGGGTCACGACGATTGCAGCGAGACCCCGGCGGCGCGGCAGCTTCCGCTCCACGAAACGCCAGGGCCCCGCGAAGCCAACGGCCAGGACAATCGCCCACGCGATCGCCGTGCCGAAGGGGGCGAGGACCTTCAACGTCAGGGAGCCGATGCCGAGCGCGGCCAGCGAGAAGGCGGCGATCGGGTAGATTTTCGACGGCGTGCTGTCCGACATGACGACTCCTCGGCCGGGGACCGCCGGGATGATAGCGGTCCCGTTGCTAGACTCGGGACGATGCGTGGTTTCCGTTCCCGGCGGCCGGGGCCCCGGTTCCCGCCGGCGCCCCTTCCGGACGATCCCGTCGACCTGTCGCGCCGCGCGGTCCGCACGGCGCTCGACCTCGGATTCGTCGCGGCGGGAGTCGTCGCGGGTACCGCCGCCGAGGGGTGGGCCGGCTTCCGGACCTTTCTCGACGGCGGCCTGCACGGCGAGATGCAGTATCTCGAGCGGGACTCGGAGGCGCGGCGCAGTCTCGACTCGATCCTTCCGTACGCAAGGGCCGCGCTCTGCGTCGCCCGGGCGGTTCCGCCCGGCGGCACGGGAAACGTCGCGCGCTACGCCCGCGGCGAGGACTACCACTACGCCGTGCGCCGCGACCTGAAGGCCGTCGTCGCCTCGCTCCGGAAGGCGGCTCCGGCCGGAGCGCACTTTCGCGTCTGCGTCGACACCGCTCCGGTCCTGGAGCGGGAGTGGGCCGTTCGCGCCGGTCTCGGCTTCGTCGGAAAGAACGGCATGCTGATCGTCCCGGGCCTCGGCTCGCACGTCGTCCTCGGGGAGGTCCTGACCGACCTCGCCCTCGCGCCCACCGCGACGGCGGTCGACGGCTCGTGGGAGAAGTGTGGCGGCTGCAGGGCCTGCCTCGACTCCTGCCCCACCTCCGCGATCCGCGCGCCGCGGGTCGTCGACGCCCGGCGATGCCTCTCCTATCTGACGATCGAGAAGAGGGGCCCCTTCACGCCGGGAGAGGAGTCGTGGCTGGAAGGCCGTCTCTTCGGTTGCGACGACTGCCAGGACGTCTGTCCCTACAACGCCGGCCCCCGGTGGAGCGAGGCCACCAGTGCGCCGGAAGCCTCGCTCGATCCGGTCGGGATGGCCTCGCTCGACGACGCGGCCTTCGAGGAGCGGTTCGGCCACTCCGCCGTGAGACGGTCGACTCCCGAGGGGCTCCGGCGAAACGCCCGTGCGGCCGTCGCGAGGACGGGCGTGTGAGCGGGACGCTCCTCGTCGTCGCCGGCGCCCTCGTGCGCGACGGCCACCTCCTCCTGACCCTGCGCCCGCCGGGAGACCCCCTCGCGGGCTTCTGGGAGCTCCCGGGAGGAAAGGTCGAGGTGGACGAGACTCCGGAAGCAGCGCTCGCCAGGGAGTGGCGAGAGGAGCTCGGCGTCGAGGTGGAGTCCTCCTCCCCTATGACGTTCGAGTCCGGGGCGCCGAACGGCCGGCACGTCACGTTGCTCGTCTACCTCGTCCACTCGCTCCGCGGAGAGCCCTCGCCCATCGGCGTCGCCGAGTTGCGCTGGACGACGCCGGAGGAAGCGGCGGGGCTCCCCCTTCTTCAGGCTGACCGGCCCGTCGTCGAGCGCCTGGCCCTGGGGGGGGACGGCCGATTCGCTTCCGCACCCGTTCCCAGGGACACACCATGAACGGCACCCTCCTCCTCATCCTCTACTTCGTCTGCATCTGTGCCTCGAGCTTTTTCTCGGGCTCGGAGACGGCCCTGACGACGCTCTCCGATGCAGCCGTCTTCCGGCTGAAGGAGAAGAAGCACCCCCAGGCGGGCCGCCTCGAGCGGCTTCGCGGCCACCTCCCGCAGACGATCAGCACCCTCCTGATCGGGAACAACCTCGTGAACATCGCGGCCGGTTCGATCGGCACGCTCCTCGCCATCGAGGCACTGGGAGAGAAGTGGGGCGTCGTGGCCGCCACGGTCGCGACGACGCTCCTCCTCCTCGTCTTCAGCGAGGTGACTCCGAAGACGCTCGCCGCCCGAAACGCCGAGAGGTTCGCGTGCCTCGCCGCCCCGGTGATCGAGCTCCTCCTCACCCTGTTCGCGCCGCTCGCAAAAATCCTCTCCCGCATCACGGCCGTGCTCCTGCGACCGTTCGGTGGAGCCGCCTTCGGTCCGGCCGGCGTCACCGAAGACGACGTGAGGAGCCTGATCTCCCTCTCGCACGATCAGGGGCAGCTCGAACGCGAAGAGAAGGAGATCCTCCACGCCGTCCTCGCGTTCGGGGACAGCCCTGTCGTGGACGCGATGGTCTCGCGCGCCAGGATGGTCCTCCTTCCCGCGGACGCCAGCTTCGAGAAGGTCGAGGCGATCGGGCGGGTCTGGCGATACAGCAGGTTCCCCGTCTATCGCGACACCCCCGACGACATCGTCGGAATCCTCCACGTCAAGGACCTCTTCGACGTCACCGACGAGGAGGAGACGACCTTCGACCTTTCGCGCCACCTCCGGCCGGCGATCTTCATTCCGGAGCAGAAGCACTCCGGCGATCTCTTCCGGGAGATGCGGCGCCGGCGTTTCCACATGGCCATCGTCGTCGACGAGCTGGGAGCCGTCTCGGGGCTCGTGACGCTCGAGGACCTCGTCGAGCAGATCCTCGGCGACATCGACGACGAGCACGACGAGGAGGCCGACTCGCCCGTCATCGACGGCGCCTCCATCCTGATCGAAGGCTCGTATTCCGTCGCCGCGCTGGAGCGGGACCTGGGACTGTCCCTCGACGAGTCCGAGATGGAGACGGTGGCCGGCTTCCTGCTCAAGAGGTTCGGACGGATACCCCGGACCGGCGCGAGGACCTGGCTCGGCGGCGTCGAGTTCGTCGTCGAGCGCGCCTCGCCGCGTGCGATCGAACGGATACGCATCACTCGAAAGGCCCGGGTCACGGAAGAGCCCGCGGCAGAAAAGGCCTGACATGCCGAAGGTCGTCTTTCTCGACCAGGGACTCCGCGGGGAGCTGCCGGAGGGGGTCACGGCCCTCGAGGCGGCCCACCATCTCGGGGTCAGGATCTCTTCCATCTGCGGCGGAGCCGGGACCTGCTCCACCTGCCGGGTGGAGTGCGTCGTCAACCCGCAGAACCTCTCGCCGATCGAGCCGCTCGAGGAGGCGTACGACATGGGACCCGGCGTCCGCCTCGGCTGCCAGGCGCACATTCTCGGCGACGTCGGGCTCCGGACCGTGAAGATTCCCCGGGCGGTGCTCTCTTGAGCCGGCCCGCCGTCCGCCGTGCGCTCAAGCGCGCAGGCCTCTCTCCCGCTCCCAAGGAGTTCGTCACCACACCTGGCATCCCGCCGCCACGCAGGACGTTCCTCCCCGGGGAGGCGCCGGGCGCGTCGACGCCCGTCGACTGGCCCTCCTTCTTCGGCCGGGTCGCGCCCGTCGAGATCGAGATCGGGAGCGGCCGGGGCCGCTTCCTGACCGACGAGGCCGCAGCGCGCCCGGCCACGAATTTCCTCGGAGCCGAGATCGAGTTCGAGTACGCGCGGATCGCTCAGGCCCGCGCCGACCGGATGACGCTGACGAACGTTCGCTTCGCACCCCTCGACGGGAGGGGCTTCGTCCTCGACCGCGTCTCGCCGGGTTCACTCGCGGCGCTTCACGTCTTCTTCCCCGATCCCTGGCCGAAGGCGCGCCACGCCAAGAGGAGGCTCTTCTCGCCCGGTTTCGTGAAGGCTGCCGCGCTCGCGCTCGTCCCGGACGGCCGCCTGCGCGTCGCCACCGACAACCTCCCCTACTTCGAGTCGATCCGGGAAGCCCTCGACGCCGAGCCGGCTCTCGAGAGGGTCCCGGGGAGCGAGGCGGGGTGGAGCTCGGGGACCGACTACGAGAGGAAGTACGAGAAGGAGGGCCGGCCGATGGCGCGAGGTATCTGGCGCCGCAGACCCGGGTCCTGACGGCTTCGGCCCGTCGTTCTAGGACGAGCCGCCCGTTCCGGGGGTGTCGTCCTGCCCCTGGATTGCTTCTTTCGCCAGGAGCGGCGGCAGGTACTTCCGGAAATAGTCGATACCCGAGACGATCGCCATCACCGTCATGACGTAGAGCGCGGCGCGCCCCGTCATCCTCCAGAGGCCGATGTCGTCGAGCCTGGCACCGAGGATCATCAGGGAGATTCCGACGACCTGGGCCCCCATCTTCCACTTCCCGAGGCTCGAGGCGGCGATCGTGATCTGCTCTGCCGCGGCGATGGAACGCAACCCGGAGACGGCGAACTCCCGTCCCACGATGATGCAGACCGCCCACGCGTCCGCCTCCTGGAGGTCGACGAGGGAGATGAGCGCGGCCGAAACGAGGATCTTGTCGGCGATCGGGTCGAGGAGCATCCCGAGCCGCGTCACCTTCCGGAATTTCCTCGCGATCCATCCGTCGAGCAGATCGGTGAGAGCAGCCACGAGGAAGACGGCGAGAGCGAGGTACTCCTTGGCCGGCATTCGCGTCAGCAGCACGACGACGAGAAGCGGTACGAGGAAGATGCGCAGCAGCGTCAGGGCGTTCGGAAGGTTGAGCACCGGCGCACATTCTAGCCGGGCCTTGCCCGAGCCCGTCCCTCCGCCCAGAATCCGCGAACGATGACGTCTCGCATACCCTTCGGAACGGACGGCTGGCGGGCCCGGATCGGCCGCGACCTCACTTTCGACTCCACCGCCCGCGTCGTCGACGCCATCGCCACGTGGAGCACCTCCCCGGCAAACACCGACCCGGGGGACGGCGGCACGTTGCCGATCGTCCACGACACCCGGTTCCTCTCGAGAGAGCTCGCTGCCGAAAGCGCAACCCGGCTCGCGGCGAAAGGCTTCCGGGTCCTGCTCTCCGACGGCCCGGTACCGACTCCGTGCGCCTCGTGGCACGTCAAGGAGCGCGGGCTGCGCGGCGGCGTCGCCATCACGGCCTCGCACAACCCTCCCGAGTGGAACGGCGTCAAGTACAAGTCGTGGTTCGGCGGCAGTGCCACCGCCGCGACGTACGACGCGATCGCCGACTGCGCGGACATTCCGCTCGCCGACCGGCCGGGGGGCGCCGTGGAGAGGACGGACCTCCTCTCCCCGTACGCTGCAGCGATCGCCGCCTGCGTCGACCTCGACGCAATCCGGCGGGCCGGCCTGAAGGTCCTCTGGGACCCGATGCACGGCGCCGCGGGTGGCCTCCTGGCGTCGATCCTCGGTGAAGGGCACCCGACGCGGGTGACGACGATCCGGGCCGAGGTCAACCCCTCCTTCGGAGGCGTCCACCCCGAGCCGATTCCCGAGCACCTCGGAGCAACCGTGGCCCGCCTCCGCTCCGAGCCCTTCGACCTGGCCCTCGCCAGCGACGGCGACGGCGACCGCCTCGGCGTCCTTGCCCCCGACAGCACGTTCGTCACGCCCCACCGCGTCCTGGCGCTCCTCGCCGAGAGCCTCGCGAGCCGCGGCAGGATCGGCGGCGGCATCGCGAAGACCTTCTCCACCTCGCTCCTCGTCGATCGCGTCGCCTCCCGGCTCGGCGTCCCGCTCCACGTCACGCCGATCGGCTTCAAGTGGATCGCCGAGAAGATGCGCTCGGGCGAGGTCGGCATCGGCGGCGAGGAGTCGGGCGGGCTGGGCGTCTCCTTCTTCCTGCCGGAGCGCGACGGCGTGCTCTCCGCCCTCCTCGTCCTCGAGGCGGTGGCTCACTCGGGGCTCTCGTTCTCCGCGCTCCTGGCCCGCCAGGAACGCGAGCACGGGTCGTTTTCCTACGGCCGGCGGGACGTGCGGCTTGAGATGCCGGTCCTGAAGGCGTTCGTCGACGCGCTCCTGGCCGCGCCTCCCGCCCTACGGGGAGGAGCCCGGGTCACGGCGGTCGAGACTCTCGACGGCGTGAAGCTCCAGTTCGGTGATCGCGGATGGCTCCTTCACCGGCTTTCCGGAACCGAGCCGATCCTGCGCGTCTACGCGGAGCACGAGGACCCTGAGATGGTCAGGAAGCTCCTCGCCGAGACGATCGATGCGATCGCGGCGGTTCAGGCTTCGATGAGCACGTAGCCCGAGCCCGATACGCTCAGGACGGGGCCGCCACCGAGGTCGGCAAGCGGGTCGGCGTCTTCCACGAGGTCGACCGCCACGTCGCCGCCGTAGCCGAGGAGCGATCGCGAAGCGAGCGTGAGAGGCGTCTCGGGAGTCACCTCGAGCCGCGCCGGCTCGGCCGTCACCGAGAAAGCCACGCTTCCGGTCCCGAAGAGCTTCACGAAGGGAAGCGCGATCTGGCGCCGGAACTCGAACGCCGGATCCTCCCGATACGTGAGCGTCGCATCGAAGCCGAAGAGCCGGGCCGGGTCGGCCGAGAGGAACTCGCTCCGCAGGTGAACGAGGTGGAGAGCCCGCTTCGGATCGAGCAGGAGCACCCCGCCACTACCGCATGCGCGGACGAAGAAGCGGGCGAGGGCTCCGGAGAGGCTGACGTCGGCGGCGAGCTCCGTGATTCCCGTCCGCCCGGTGAGAGCCGTCCTGCGCACCAGGATGCCACCCCTCGCGTCCGCCGCCACGAGGCCGCCCGGACGGGGAGAGAAGGCCGGAGGCGCCGCCGGAGCAGGCGGCTCCCCGCGAAGCGCCGGTGCGGCACTGGCCGTGGCCGGAGGGGGCCGCAGGGGTGCGACCGCAGGCGGCAGGGCCGATTCCTCGTCTGGAGCGGCCGGGGCGGCCGGCTCGACCGGTCCGATGGGCTGCGTCGTCTGACCCCGGCGAGCCGAAGAGTCGTCGAAGGCTTCCGGCTTGACCGCAGGGACCGGCGTGCCGGGAGCCGGCCAGGTCGACGCAGCCGCACGTGCGGTGCGGGTAATCGTGTCGTCGGCGTCGGACTCGACCTTCCGATCGGAGCCTGCCGACGTGAAATGGCGGTTCGCCTCGTCGAGATGGCCTTCCCGCTGGAGGATCAGCCCGACCGTCAGGTGGGCCTTGCGATGTGCCGGCGCCAGGGCCAGGACCCGCTCGAGCGGCTCCCGCGCCTCGGCCCGGCCGGCTTTGAAGAGGATCAGGCCGAGGTTGAAGAGGAGCGGGACGGAGTCGGCGTGCGACACGAGGAGGCCACGGGTGATCTGCTCGGCCTCCTCGAGGTGACCGAGATGGAACATCGCCAGGGCCAGGTTCGAGAGGACCTCCGGGTCGTTCGGCCGGAAGCGGCGGGCTTCCTCGAACTCGCGCCGGGCGTCGTCGTGGAGGCCCTTGCGCATGTCCTCCTTGCCGCGATTCAGGTGAAGCAGAAAGAGACCGTGATCGAAGAAAGGGGCGCTTCGCGTCGGTTCGGAAGCGCGACTGCTCATCGGTTCGCCGCGATCCGGCCGAGCACCGGCGAACGGTCCCCCCGGGAGGGAAGGTCGCCGAGGTTCGAGATCAGGAGCTGGCCCACGCCTCGGTGCAGCTTCACCGGCGAGGCCGGGATCCGGCGGGCGGACGCGACCGCCGTCCCCTTGAACCCGCCAGAGAGGACGGGCAGATTGCCGCTCCCGCCGTAGACGAGCATGGTGCGTCTCACGTATTCCTGAGTCTCCGGGTACGGCGGGACGCCCCGGTAGCGCTGTACCGCCCCCTCGCCGGCGTTGTAGGCCGCGAGGGTCTTCACGAGGTCGCCGTCGAACATCCCGAGGAGATCGGAGAGGTAGGCCGTGCCACCCCGGATGTTCTCGTAGGGGTCCCAGGAGTCCCGGACCCCGTACCGCCGTGCGGTACCGGGCATCAGCTGCATCAATCCGCGAGCCCCCTTCGGAGAAAGCGCCCGCGGATTGAAGTTCGACTCGACGAGCATGACGCTCTTCACGAGCCGCGGGTCGACCCGCTCTCGTTCGGCGTGCCTGCGGATCGACTCGTCGAAGGTCGTCGCCGCATCCCGCCGGGCGAGGAGGAAGGCGTCGGACGGGGTTCTTCCACCGATCTTCCAGCCGCTCCCGATGCTGTTGAAGATGACCGCACCGCCGCCCGCTTTGCGGATCAGCTTCACATCCGCCCGGAGGCTCCCGGGAAAGACGAGAAACCATCCCGCGACACAAAGCACGGCCCATCGCATCATGGCGAGACCAGTATAACGCCCGGACGCACGTCTCAGGCCGTCCCCCCCAGCTTCTCCCGGACCCTTTCGAGCCCGGCCTCCAGGGCCGCGTCGATCCTCTCCGGATCCTTTCCTCCGGCCTGCGCCAGGTCCGCCTTGCCTCCCCCTCTGCCGCCGACGATCGGCGCCATCGCCTTCGCAAGGTCGTCGGCCGAGACGCGGGAGACCAGGTCGGCCGTGACGGCCGCCAGCAAGGTGACCTTCCCCTCGGTCTCGGTGCCCAGGAGGACGACGCCGCTCTTCAGCTTCCCCCGGAAGGTGTCGGCGAGATTGCGGAGCTCGTTCACGGGCAGCGACGGCACGCGCCGGGCCAGGACCTTGAAGCCGGCGACGTCGACGAGTCCGTCGTCCTCTCCGACGCCCGAACCCGCTCCCGGGCCCGAGGCGAGCTGGACCCTGAGCCTGGCGATCTCCTTCTCCCCGTCCCTGAGCCGGGCGAGAACCTCGCGCAGCTTCCCGGGAAGCTCCTCGGGCGGGACCTGGGCAACCTCGGACAGCTCGCCGAGAAGATGCTCGTCACGCGTGAGGCGTTCCACGGTCCCGAAAGACGTGATCGCCTCTATGCGCCGCACGCCTGCAGCCAGACCGCGGTCCGAAAGGACCTTGAAGGCTCCGATTTCCCCGGTCCGGCCGACGTGGCAGCCGCCGCAGAGCTCCGTCGAGACGCCTGGCACGTCGACGACGCGGACCCTCTCGCCGTACTTCTCGCCGAAGAACATCATCGCGCCCCGCGCCCGCGCCTCGTCCATCGAGGTCACGTCCTTCAGGACGGGCGCGTCCCTCAGGATCGCCTCGTTGACGAGCCGCTCGACCTCGAGGATCTCGGCCGCGGTCGTCGCGCGCGTGGCGGCGTAGTCGAACCGGAGTCGGTCGGGAGCGACGAGGGACCCCATCTGCCGGACGGACTCCCCGAGAACCTTCCGGAGCGCCGCGTGGAGAAGATGGGTACCGGTGTGGTTCGCCTGGGTCCGGCGGCGCGTCCACTCCGGAACTTCGAGGGTCAGCGTCGCACCGTGGTGGAGCGTTCCCTCCTCGACCTCGACATGGTGCTGGATGAACCGCCCGCTCGCCGATCGCCGGACCGAGAGGACCCGGGCCCGGCCTTCCGGCCAGGAGACGGATCCCGTATCGGTCACCTGCCCTCCCCCCTCGGGGTAGAAGACGGTGCGATCGGTGACCAGGAGGCCCTCGCTTCCGGCAGG
>DIAY01000094.1 GCA_002414905.1 Holophagales bacterium UBA5066
GCTCGGCCTCGCCGACGGCCTTCTCGCCGTGGGGCACCGGGTCGTCCACGGCGGCTCGAAGTTCGCGGGCAGTATGGCGATCACGCCGGAAGTCATCGCGAAGCTCGAGGAGTGCATCCCCCTCGGACCGCTCCACAACCCGCCGAACCTCGTCGGGATAAGGATCGCGCAGAAGCTGTTCCCGGAGCTTCTGCAGGTCGGGGTCTTCGATACCGCTTTCCACCAGACGATGCCGCCCGTCGCCTACACCTATCCGGTTCCGCCCGAGTGGCTCGAGCAGCACGGTGTCCGCCGTTACGGCTTCCACGGGACGAGCCACCGCTTCGTGGCGCGCGAGGCCCTCCGCATCACGGGCCTTCCCGCGGACGACCACAGATTCGTCACCGCCCACCTCGGGAATGGCTGCTCCGCCACGGCCGTGAGGAACGGGAAGAGCGTCGACACGTCAATGGGCCTTACCCCGCTCGAAGGGCTCATGATGGGGACCCGGAGCGGTTCGATCGATCCCGCGATCATCGGCTTCGTGTCCGACGCGCTCGGCCGCACGGCCAGGGAGATCCTCGACGTCCTGAACAAGAAGTCCGGCCTCCTCGGCGTCTCGGGCCTCTCGAACGACATGAGGACGGTCGAGGAAGCGGCGGCCGCCGGCCACGAGCGTGCCCGGCTCGCGCTCGACCTGTTCTCCTACCTCCTGGCCAAGACGATTGCCGCGCTCGTCGTCCCGCTCGGCCGGCTCGACGCTCTCGTCTTCACCGGAGGCATCGGCGAGAACTCCACGACCGTGAGATCGATGACGATCGAGCGGCTCGGGTTCCTCGGCCTGACGCTGGACGCCGCCGCGAACGCGACGCACGGACGCTCGCAGAATGGCCGGGTCACGACCGGCACGAGGCCGCAGGCCCTCGTCGTTCCGACGAACGAGGAGCTGATGATCGCCGAGGACGCCGAGCGGATCGCCCGCGGGGCCTGAAGCAGAGAGAAGCAGGAGCACGACATGCGCACGACCGTCCTCGTCGCCCCGGCCGGCCGCGGCGTCGGCATCACGACCGCCTGCCTCGGCATCGTCCGCGCCCTCGACCGCGAGGGAATCCGCGTCGCCTTCGCCAAGCCGGTCGCGAACCGCGAGCCCGACCACACGATTCCGCTCCTCTCGCTCGGTGCCCATTTCGCCATCCCGCCGGCCGTCCCTCGCGCCGAGGCCGAAGGCCTCCTCGCCGCGGGCGACGATCAGACGCTCATGGAGCGCGTCGTTGCCATCGCGGACCAGGCGGGCGAAGACGTCGACGTCCTCGTCGTTCAGGGGATGCACCCCGAGATGGGGATGGTCCACTCGTCCCGCGTGAACGCCCTCGTGCTCAAGGCGCTCGACGCCGAGCTGGTCCTGGTCGCTGCACCCTCGGACCAGTCCGCGGCCGAGCTGGTCGAGACCGTCGCCATCGCGGCTCGCGGCTTCGGCACGCTCTCCGAGGGGCGGACCGTCGGCTGCATCCTGAACCGTGTCTGCGATCGCAAGGGCGACGCGGGAGAGGTCGAGGCCGACTCCTTCGGCCCGGGCTCCGGCGGCTGTGGCGGCTGTGCCACTGCCGTTCTCTCGGAGGCGTGCGTGAAGGAGCATCGCTCCGCCGTCGAGGCGGCGGGGCTCCGTTCGATCGCCATCGTGCCGTGCAACTCCACGTTGATGGCGCCACGCGTGAAGGACATCGGCGACGCGCTCCGGGCCCAGGTTCTTTTCCCGGGCGAGGCCGGGACCCGGCGCGTGAAGGACGTCGCGGTCTGCGCGATGACGGTTCCGAACGCGATGAAGGCGATGAAGCCCGGGACCCTCGTCATCACCCCCGGTGACCGCAGCGACATCCTCCTCGCCGCGGCGATGACGGTCCAGAACGGCACGCCGCTCGCCGGGGTCGTCCTGACGGGAGGCCTCGCCCCGGACCGCCGCGTGGTCGACCTCTGCCGGAAGGTCTTCGACGCCGGGCTCCCTCTCCTGCAGGTGCAGGCCTCGAGCTACCTCGCCGCGACGAGGGTCGCCTCGATGAACCCGACGATCCCCGTCGACGACGCCGACCGGGTCGAACGGACGATGAGCTTCGTCGCCGATCACGTCGACCTCGGCTGGGCCCGTACGTTCGCCAAGCCGACGCGGGTCCCGCGCCTCTCGCCTCCCGCGTTCCGCCACCGCCTCGTCGAGACGGCGAGGGAAGACGTGCGCCGGATCGTCCTCCCCGAGGGGTCCGAGCCGCGCACGGTGGCGGCCGCCGCCATCGTCGCATCCCGTGGCATCGCGAGGTGCGTCCTTCTCGGAAGCCCCGACGAGATCCGGGATGTGGCGGCCCGTCAGGGGATCACGCTTCCAGCTTCCGTCGAGATCGTGAACCCGGTCGACGTGGCGCACCGCTACGTCGACCCGCTCGTGGAGCGCAGGAAGGCTAAAGGGATGACGCCTGATCGCGCCGAGCTCGAGCTGCAGGACCCGATCATGGTCGGCACGATGATGATGGCGCTGTCCGAGGCCGACGGTCTCGTCTCGGGCGCGATCCACACGACGGCCCACACGATCCGGCCGGCGCTCCAGATCATAAAGACGGTCCCGGGCTGCAACCTGGTGTCGAGCATCTTCTTCATGTGTCTTCCCGACCAGGTCCTCGTCTTCGGGGACTGCGCCGTGAACCCGAACCCGACCGCGGCCGAGCTCGCCGACATCGCGATCCAGAGCGCCGATTCCGCCGTCGCATTCGGCGTCCCGGCGCGCGTCGCGATGCTGTCGTACTCCACCGGGGCGAGCGGCACCGGCGAGGACGTCGAGAAGGTGAAGGAGGCGACGCGGATCGCTCGTGAGCTGCGTCCCGACCTCGCGCTCGACGGCCCGCTCCAGTACGACGCGGCAGTGATGCCCGACGTCGCGCGCCTGAAGGCGCCGAAGTCGGCCGTCGCCGGGAAGGCGACCGTCCTCATCTTCCCCGACCTGAACACCGGAAACGTCACCTACAAGGC
>DIAY01000165.1 GCA_002414905.1 Holophagales bacterium UBA5066
AGATGTGTATAGGCTCGACGTGTACAGGAGAATTCCGTAGCTGCTCTCCCCCACGTAGATCCGTTCCCGGATCGAGCTTGTCGCATATCCGCAGTCGAGGGACACGGCCGTCAGGAGGAGGTGCGAGAGCGAATGCAGCAGGACGTAAGGGAGCCCAGGGAATACCGCGTTCGGCTTCTTCTGGATCGTCTTCCACGCCTCGAAGCCGGCCACCAGCTGGCGCTCCCGCTCCATGACCTCCGGCCGCTTTCCCCACGCCGAGACCCGGGAGGGATCGAGAGCCAGGAAGATGCCCTCTCCCCGGTTCTCAACCGCCGGGACCCACTTCACCTCAGCCGCCAATGGGGCCGACCTCACGTCGAGGGAAAGCTCGCCGTCGATGTCGGCCGCCTGCGCCTCGAAGCGGGTAAAGCCGATTTGCGCCGAGACTTCCCGCAGCCGATCCACGAGAACGACGCGGTCGATCGCCTTGAGCGGCCCGGTCTCCCTTTTGATGAGAATCCGGCGGGCGAGAAAGTCCACTCCTCCGTGGAAGTCCTCGCCCAGCTTCTCCTTCACGGACAGGAGCGTCACCAGCTCCAGTTCCTTGATCTTCTGGTTCGGCGGGAGGCCGCCGGCTGACCGCCGCTGAATCTCCGCAAAGACCTCGTCGTCCGTCAACCCGTCCAGGGCGGCTTTCACCGAAGGTCGTTTCCTGTCCTTGGCAAGATCCTCGGGGCTCTCGACCAGCGACAGGAAGTCTTCCCAGACCTTCGCCACGGCGTCGCGCACGCGCATTCCGCGATCCGGGAGGGAGATGACGCTCAGGACCTGCGAGAAGTAGGCATCGCTCGCCGATCGGATCAGCAGGCGGCTGAGCTGCAGCTTCCCGCCCTTTCCGCCGCACTTCTCGCCTCCGTGCTTCCCCAGCCAGGGCCGCTTGCCGAGGCACGTGCCGAGGTTCTCCGCACCCCGCCTCGTGGCCTGCGCCATCGACCTCTCCAGGCCGCACTCGCATCCGACGATGACGTCGGCGAGGTCTCCTGAAGAGCCCCGCTCCTCCATCCAGATCGGCCGGGCGCAGTCACCGTGGTACATGTGGATGAAGCCGCGCCAGTCGATGTCCGACAGGTGACCGAGGACGCAAGCCTGGACAAAGCGCACCGGGATCGCCGGACACTTCTTCCTGTCGACTTCGTACTTGCCCTTGTTCAGGCTCTCGAGGTGAACGAGAGGCCGCTTCTTCGTATTCACCTGCACCACGAACCATTCCGGAAACTGGAACGCCGGAACTCCCGTGGGTGCTTTGCGCTCGTCGTCGTCCGTGATCGGCGGCCCCTTCAGCGGCACCGGCCTCGAAAGACCCAGCGCCATCGCGACCTTTACGGAGAGCCTCTCCTCGACAATCGCCGGCATCTCCGCGGGGGGGAACCAGTAGTCGAGCCCGCTGATGACGACGGAGTGGTTCGGCAAATCGACCATGGCACCGGGGCCGTAGGTGCGGATGAGCTGGCTCCGGCGGATCTCCCCATGGTGCTTCCTCACGCCTCGGCCTCCTCACTCTCCAAAACGGCCTGGTTGTCCAGGCGCCTGAGGATCAGGCCGACGCTCGGTTCGACGTCTCTCATGGCACGCTGTGCCCGGAACTTTCGCAGGTCCGGGTAGATCGCCAGCTCAGGATCGAGCGGATCCCTCAGCAGCGGGAAGGCGTTCGGCGGGTTTCCGCGCTCCCATTTCTGGTAGACGACTTTCACACCCTTTTCCCGCTTGTCCCTCGCAAGGACCGCCCAGCTGTCGAGGATGTCGTCGACGAGGCTCCGCACCCGCTTTCGCAGAGCCTCCAGCTCCTCGTCGCTCTTTGACGGGTCATGCCCCGAGGCTCTCTGCGACATCGCTTCCGCCACGAACCCCGCGTCCTTGCGGCACGACTCCATCGCGCCCGCACCGCCCGGAGGCGAGAGCTCGCTGATGCCGTGCCTGGCGAGGGCGATTGCGACGGCGGCCGCGGCCCTGTCGAGCGCGCGCGCCGAGAACGGCGTCACGCTCGTCGCCTCCACGGCACGGTAGAAGGAAGCGTGGTAGGCCTCGAACCGTTCGTAGTGAGATCGGTCCCGCGGACGGTGGACGTTCTGGAGCGTCACGACGAGACCGGGCCTGGTGTCGTCGCGACCGACGCGACTCGTCGCCTGGATGTACTCCGACGTCGTCTTCGGCTGTCCGAGGACGACCATCAGCCCCAGCCGCGTGATGTCGAGGCCGACCGAGATCATGTTCGTCGCCAGAGCCACGTCGACGTGGTCCTTGTGGTTGTTGAAGAAGGCGAGGCGTTCCTTTGCGCGTGAAACCTTCGAGGTCGACTCGCGGGATGTCAGCTCGACGACTTCCTGCTGAATCTGGCGATCGCTAAACGGGCTGCTCAGCTCCCCCACCCGTCGGCGTTCACTGCGACGCGCGGCCCGGGCCGCCACCTCGTCCTCGACGATCCGCCTCGTGCCGCCCAGCTCTCTGAGGCTCGTGAAGTACCCGAGAAGGCTCATGTAGGGGTCCGCGGGGTTGTGTTCCCCGAGCGCGGTCCCGCCCGCCCCGTCATACATCCGCTGGGTGGCGCCGAGAAGCGCGAGATAAGACCGCAGAAGCAGGACCTTCAGGCTTCGACCCTGCGCCGAGAGCCCGATGTAGGTGCGCGGTTCCTTCTCGGAGACGGGCACCGTCCTCGCGAAGAAGGAGTCCCTGCGGTCGGGGCCGGGAGGCGGGAACACCGCCACCGCCTGCCGTCCGAACAGGGCCTTCACCTGCGCCTCGGCCCGGCGGATCGTCGCCGTCGAGGCCACGATCTTCGGCCGGATCGCCTTGCCGTCTTCGAACCGGGTCGCCAGCGTGTCGATTGCAATCTCGTAGAGGCCCGCGATCGTCCCGAGAGGTCCGGAGATCAGGTGCAGCTCGTCCTGAATGATCAGGTCGGGGGGAAGAAGGCTGCACGTTCCGAAGAAGCCGTCTGAACCGGCTCGATCCGCCTTTCCCAGTAATCCTCCCACCTCGCCGACCCACGGAAGACTTGCGAACTTGTCGACGGTTGCGATCAGGAAGGCCGGGCGCCTCTGGTAGATGGGCTCGTCCACCGTCAGGATCGGCAGCGGGCGCCTCCCGTTGAACTCGCAGTCCCGGCTCATGCAGACGACCCGGAGGTCCGTCGGCCTGTCCGCCGAGGGCAGAAGGGAGAACGACTGCGGGCTGAACGGCGTGCCGCACCAGGGGCAGCTCTCCAGCGGGATCGGAGGCGGGTAACGCTTGCTGTCGTTCTTGAAGCGAAGGGTCTTCGTCCGTGCCGAGCTCTCGTCGCCGTCGCCTTTGAAACCCATCCGGTTCGGTGTGGCCGCCCGTCCCACCCACAGCCCGACCTCGAACGGCCACGTTCCGAGCTCCGAGGGAACTGTCTCTCTCTCGAGCTCCAGAGCACAGACGAGCGCCGCGACCCGTCCGAGCTGGTCGAGGGTCAGGAGCCGGAGCGTGTATCTCATCAGAACCGACACCCCTGCCGACGAGAGGCCGGGGTTGCTCAGGCGCCGCAGGACCATCGTGAATGCCGCCAACCCCAGGTAGGCCTCCGTCTTTCCTCCTCCCGTCGGGAAGAAGAGAAGGTCGACCGTGTCGCGGTCCGGGGATTTCGGATCCACGACGCCCTGGAGATTCATGAGGAGGAAGGCCAGCTGGAACGGGTACCACGTCGGAGGGCGCACGGCCTCGGGCTTGACGCCCAGCAGCTTCGCCTGCCTTCGCCGGGCCGCCTTCGCCATCGCCCGGTTCGCCACCTGGAACGCCCGAAAGACCACGGGGTCCTCGAGCAGGCTGATTCCGTTCGCAATACGGCCGGAGGCAAACAGCGCGTCGCGGAGAAGAGCCTGCGCCGTCTCGGCGCGTCGCCCCGTGAGGGTCGTCTGCTTCTGCGTCCCGATCCACTTCGCGTATGCCCGCGGGAAGGGCTCGAGGGCAGCCATCAGCTCTTTCGGTCCCGCCAGGCCGGCCAGCGCCTCCATGCCGAGCTCAACGCCCGGCATGAGCGTCGGCTCCACTTTCTCGACGGTGGCGCGCGGCACCCACTCCGTGGCGACCTCCCGGCACCCGCCGTCGCTTCCGATGACCGTCCGCGCCGACACGCCGTGCCCCACGACGAACTCCACCACGTCGCGGTACTGGAGGTCGGCGACGCGCTCGTCCCAGTCCTGAGCTTCCAGCCCGGTGGTATTCGGCCGCGCCACGAAAGACTGCTCGGCCCGCACGGTGAGACGAACCTGGAACGCCATCGCCTCGTCCTTCCCTTCGTCGGGAGCGGGCTTGCGGTAGTTCACGACGAAGACTGAAACGCTCCGCGTCCCGGCCGGCAGACCGAGCTTCTCCATCCCTTCCGCCGGACGGGCGGTCACCACCAGCTTCAGGCCACCGGATTCCGGAAGATCCCGGGGAATCGGCTTCGATTCGCCTTCCGTGAGGGCGACCCGAAGAGCCGATCGTTTCGGCTCCCTCATCCAGGTGTCGCCGGAACGCTTCCCGCCCGGCCGGCCCTCCGCCTCCGGCGGCGGCAGGGTGTAGTCCCCCCACGTCACTTCCGCCTCGAGGTGCTCCAGCCCCCGTGGCGTCAGGACGCTGAGGCCGATGGACGACGGAAGGAACGCCTTCCGGGCCGAGGCCCGATCGGGCGCGTCGGTGTCGTCCGCCCCCGACTCCTCTCCGGCGGTGAACAGCTCCTCGTTGCTCGTCTCGTCGTGCCTCTGCTCGTCTGAGGCCTCGAAAGGCACCAGAAAACCGCCGATGTACCAGCGAGACGGCTCGTCCGTCAGCTCCTCGCCTTCGTGCTCGCTCCCCGGCTCGGGGCCGATCAGATCGAGCCGCAGGGTGCGGATCAGCTCGTCGCGGACTTCCGAAGACTTCATGCGGTGTGGCCTCGTTTCGAGCGCTCGGTCGGGCGTCCGGGCATCGTACTTCGACCGGGGCGCATCGGAGGGGCGCCTCGGAGACGACGCTCGACCGCGCGCGAGGGAACCGGCCGGCCGGCGATCGTCGGGGCCAAAAGGACCATCAAGACACGACGGACTTGACATCGACCGCCGACAGAGGTCATATGACAGCCTATGGCGGTCACATCACCCTTCGGCTCACAGAGCCGCACGCGCCTCCTGATCGCCCTGGAGCTTCTCGGGCAGACGTACCCGCGGGAGCTGGCGCGCCTTCTGGGCTCTTCGCTGTCGGCAACGCAGAAGGGTCTCGCGAGCCTCGAGCGGGACGGCATTGTCGTCGGTCGTTCGGTCGGGCGAACCCGGATGGTCCAGCTGAACCCCGGGTACTTCGCACTGAAGGAGGTCCGGGCGCTGCTCGGCAGGCTCGTCGAGGCCGACCGGGAGCTGGAGTCGAGGATCGCCGAGCTTCGGCGCAGGCCCCGAAAGGCCGGCAAGCGGCTGTGAGGATCACCACGCGATCCACCCTCGAGCACGTCGCGGCGGTCCTGGCCGACACCCTGGGCGGAGCCGGTATAAGGGCCGTCCTGACCGGAGGAGCCTGCGCGACGATCTACTCGGAAGGCGGGTATCAGTCC
>DIAY01000099.1 GCA_002414905.1 Holophagales bacterium UBA5066
CAGCACGGTGGCCGTCAAGGTGGCGAACGGGAAGGCCGAGGCCCGCCCCGACCGCCCGACGGGAGAGAAGTGTCCCCTCTGCGAGCACGCCCTCGCAACGAAGCACGGCCGCTACGGCGATTACGTGGGCTGCACGAACTACCCCGCCTGCCGCTACCGGCCGGCCAAGCCGGTCACCTCGACGAACGTCGCCTGCCCGGAGTGCCGAACGGGCGAGATCCTCGTGCGCAAGGGGCGCTTCGGGCCGTTCTACGGCTGCTCGAACTACCCGACCTGCCCGAAGAACTTCCGGGCACGCCCCGTGCCGAAGGCCTGTCCGAGCTGCGCCGCCCCCTACCTCCTCGTCCGGGACCGTAAGGCCGGCGCCTTCTACGTCTGCGAGAAGGAAGGGTGCCACTTCGACGCGCCGGCGGCGGATCTCGAGGCGTACGCCTTCGTCTCGAAGGTCCCGGACGCCGCGGCGGTGGCAGCAGCAGCAGCCGCTGCCACCGAGAAGAAGAAGCCCGCGGCGAAGCGGGCCCGGAAGGCCTGAGCGCGGGGCGCCGGGAGGCGCCCCGCGACCCTCATCGCCTCACCAGCCGTGCGAGCCGCAGACGACGCGCATCGACAGCGCGGCGTCGTTGCCGACCGGCGTCTCCCTGAGGTTGCCGTGGTCGCCGTCGAACGTGGCCGACCGCCCGCGATAGCCCGTCTCGGTGAAAAGCGTCACCCTGCAGCCGGGAGGGACCTCGATCGAGCTCGCCTGCCGGCCACCGACGCGCGTCCGCGAGAGGTCGGGGACGTCGGAGCGGAACGACTCGGACTCCCCTCCGAAGTCCTTGTCCCGGTAGAGCGTCACGCCCGACGGTCCGGACGCCGGGGCCTGCGGTCCGCCGGGGCGGAGGTTTCGTGGCCGGCGCCCGCAGTCGACGCGCAGGGAGGCGGCGGCATCATTGCCGACGTCCGTGAGACGGAGGTTGTCGTGCGCCTCGCGGAATTCCGCCGAGCGGCCGCTGAAGTTCACCCCGGTGAAGAGGGTCGCCACGCACCCTTCGGGAACGTCTATGGAGCTGGCCTGGCGGGCGCCGACGCGAGTCGGCGAGAGGTCGGGGACGTCCACGTCGAAGGTCTCCGACGCCCCCTTGAACCCGGCATCGCGGAAGAGAGTCACCCCTCGGCCGTAGGCGCCGGAGCCCCACCCGCCGCCGAGGGCGGATCCGCTCGAGACCGGGCAGTCGACGCGGAGGGACGAGGCGGTGTCGTTCCCGACGTCCGTGAGGCGGAGGTTGTCGTGCGCCTGGCGGAACGTCGTCGAGCGGCCGCTGAAGCCCGGCCCGGCAAAGAGGGTTGCCACGCACCCGTCGGGGACCTCGACGGAGCTGGCCTGGCGGGCGCCGATCCGGGTCCGGGAGAGGTCGGGGACGTCGGCGGCGAAGGTCTCCGACTCCCCCTCGAACTTCGCGTCGCGGAAGAGCGTCACGCCCCGCGAACCAACGCTCCCCGGACCGGAGCCCCATCCGCTCCCGCTTCCGGAGCAGGTGACGCGGACCGAGGCGACCGCGCGCCGCCCGAGCCGGGTGGCGGCGAGGTCATCGATCCGGGACGTCACCTCCACGCTTGCACCCCTGTACCCGGAGAACTCGAAGAGAGTCGCACGGCAGCCGCTCGCCACGTCGACGGAGCTTGCGCGGCGGGTTCCGAATGCCGTCTCGTTCAGGTCGAAGGTGTCTCGGGCGAGGCCGATTCGCTCGCCCGAGAGGCGGGTCCCCTCGTAGAGCACCACGCCGGAGCCCTGGGCGGCGGCCGTCCCTCCGGGGACGAGGGCCGCGCCGAGGGCCGAGACGAGGAGGGCCAGGGAAAGGGTTCGTCGTGTCATGGGTGCGTCCTTTCTCTCGAGGCTGGGGGGCAGGGTAGACCCCGGGACGCGACGGTTACAAGCCGCGTGCCGCCCGTGGCGTCCGCACGGGAGGACAGGTCAGGCGGGGCGAAGTGCGCGCAGGATGGTCCGGAAGCGGCAGGCTGCGACTCGCGGGAAGAGCCTGTCCATTGCGCCGAGGAGCGGGTAGGGGCTCGCGGTGAAGAAGAGATCGTCGACGGCGAAGCCCGCTCCCGTCACGAGCCGCTCCACCTCGGCCGCGGGCCGGACGGCGATGTGGTCCTCCTGCTGGAGGCCGGGAACGCCCGCCTTGATCCGCTCCGCCCAGTGGTCCCTGTTCGGGGTGTAGATGGCGAGGGCGCCGCCAGGAGCGAGGACCCGCCAGGCCTCGACGAGGCACGGACGGAGGACTTCGTCGGTGACGTGCTCGACGAAGTCGGCGAGGAGGACGGCACCGAACGACCCGTCATCGAAGGCGGCGAGGTCCCGGGCGTCGGCCGTCTCGAAGCGGACGTTCGCGAGGCCCCGCGTCGTGGCGGCGGCCCGCGCGGCCGCGACGGCGGTTTCGGCCGCGTCGATGCCGACGACCTCGGCGACGAGCGGCGCGAAGAAGAACGCCGTGTCGCCCCGGGCCGAGCCGACCTCGAGGAGGCGCAGGCCGGGGTGGGGCTTTACGGCCCGCAGGAGCGCCGCGTCTCGCTCGCGGTACTTCCTCGCGTTGCGCAGGAGCCAGTGCGGCCGGTACATGGCCGCGTAGTAGGCGTCGTCGTAGACCTCGGCGTTCGGAGCGAAATCGGGACGGGGCGGCATCGGCGGCATCGTACGTCCCGGGCGCGTCAGGCGGGCTCCCGCGGGCGGATCGCACGGAGCAGGATCCGGTAGCGGAACGTCGGACCCACGAACGGGAGCGGAGAGAGCGCCTTCTCGATCCAGCGCACGAGCGGGAAAGGCGAGACGCTCCACGTCTCGAGATCGACCGTGAAGCCGGCCGCGGCGAGGAAATGGCGGTACGCGGCGGTGCGCCGGACGGCGATGTGCTGGGGGAACTGCTTCAGGACGAAGTCGTGCGCCTTCATCCGCTC
>DIAY01000026.1:0-566 GCA_002414905.1 Holophagales bacterium UBA5066
GCGGCGCGACCGAGCTCCTCGGCCACGCTCTCCGGGTCGTCGACGGCCAGGGCGAACGAACGGGCGTGGTCGAGGATCGAGACGGGCGTCTCGCCGCCGTAGAGGAGCGGGAGGAGCTCCTCGAGGCCATCGTGCCTCCTCGGCGCATCGGGGTCCCGCGGGACGGGTGGCTCGTCGTCCTGCGTCCGGCAAGCGGCGAGGACCGCGAGCGCCCGCTCACGGCTCTTCGGAGTATCGGGCGTCGCCGACATCGGAGGGAGGAGGACGCGCGAGAGGGCTCCCGTCGATCTCTGCGTGTCGGGGTCGAACGACCGGACCGACTCCACCTCGTCGAACCCGAGCTCGATCCGCACGGGCCCGGCGAGGTTCGGAGGGAAGACGTCGACGAGGCCGCCGCGGACGGCGAGGTCACCGCATTCGGTGACGAGGTCCGCCCGCGCGTAGCCTTCCGCGACGAGAGCGGCGACGAGACGCCCCACCTCGACGCGTTCTCCCGGCGCCACGACGAGGCTCCGGCGCCTCACGTCGTCGGGCCCCGGCAGGATCCGCAGCAGCGCCCGGGCCGG
>DIAY01000026.1:711-4409 GCA_002414905.1 Holophagales bacterium UBA5066
CCGAAGACCGACGCCGCGTCGCGGTGGAGGACGGCGGCATCCCTCTCGTGCGCGCAGACGACCACCCACTTCAGCCCGAGCGCGACCGACGCGGCGCCGAAGAGGTAAGGCAGGAGCCCCTGCGGGGCGCCGACGAGAGACACCCCTCCCGCAGCGTCCTCGAGGACCCTGGTCTCGAGGCGCGAGAGAAGGCTCGCCACGGAGGGCGCGGCGGCGACCTTTTCGAGGAGGGGGTCCCTCCGGCCCTGCACGGACGGGATTATCAGAGAAGCGGTCGGCACCTGGTTAATACACGATTTCACGCCTGGCACCGGTGTTCTTTTGTGTCCTGCGCGGCGCGTCCCGTCTAGAATCCCCGTCCGCCGCGCACTCTTCACGGAGCCGAACGCCGTCGCGTGCGGGAACGAGGACCCCATGGCCGCTCTCATCGAAGCTATCGAGATCAAGCGCAAGACGTTCTTCGAGCACGAGGGTGAGCCCTACACCTGCCTCGACGTCAACATCTCCACCCCCACGGCGCGAGGCGGCCAGACCCTCGTCCGCGTCAAGATGCGGAACCTGATCACGCGGGCCGTCTTCGACAAGACGTTCAAGGCGGGAGAAAAGTTCAAGGAGCCGGACCTCGGCAAGGTGGATGCGACCTACCTCTACTCCGATGGCGACGGCTTCCATTTCATGGATCAGGAGACGTTCGAGACCCTCACCCTCGGACCCGAGATGGTCGGCGAGAACAGGCACGTGCTCGTCGAGAACACGATCGTGGGGCTCCTCAAGTTCAACGGCAACCCGATCGACCTCGAGCTCCCCTCCCACGTGGAGCTGACGGTGACCTACACCGAACCGGGCTTCCGCGGCGACACGTCCAGCGGGGGCGCGACGAAGCCCGCGACTCTGGAGACGGGCCTGGAGATCCGGGTGCCCCTCTTCATCAAGGAAGGAGACCGGGTCAAGGTCCACACCGAGACTCACGAGTTCGTCGGCCGCGCCTGAGCCGGGGTCCGCGGCGGGGCGGCCGGTACAATCGCGGCCTCTTGCAGGAGGCGGACCCGAACTTGGAGCCCACCCGCGTCAGTCCAGACGTACAGGAAGCCCTCCAGGAGCTTTCGCAGTACCTGTCCGACACGATGCCGCCGATGATGGTCGCCGGCGCCGTGGAGCTCCTCGCGTCGCAGCCTCCCGTCCTCGCCGCCGATGAGATCCGGAGCTGGACGGCGGCCCAGTACCAGGGTCGGACCGCGAGCCTGCCCGTGTCGGACTACCTCTTCCACGCCCTGAAGAAGATCCATCTCCTCGCCGAGCTCAGGCTCGTCCCGACGGACAAGGCCCTCCGGCTCCTCGGAGGCATCCTTCCCCTTCTCGAGACTTTCTGTCCGGAGGAGGACCGTGGCCTCCTGCGCGACAACGTCTCCCGCCTCGGGACGGCCGCCACCGTCCTCACTTCCCCGGTGGAGACGATCTACCGCCAGGTCGGAAGCGAGCAGCCGCTGGCCTCGCGGGGACGCCCTGGCGACGGCCCCGGGCCCGCCGCCGGGGCCGCAGCCGTCCCCACGGTCGCAGCGGCGCCTGCCGGCTCCCACGCGACGACCGACGACGTCGCCCGCGGCCTCGCGCGCTTCGGCCTCCTCGTCGAACGGCTCGAGAAATCGCTGCCGAAAGAGGGTTCTAGGAAGCTGTCGGACTCCCTCACCTCGCAGCTGCTCGCGACCGCCGCCACGGCGTCCCGCTCGAGCCGGGAGCTGGAGGAGAACCTCGCCCGACTCTCCCGGATCGGCGTCGACGTCCCGACGGGAGACGCCCTGTTCCGGAAGCTCTCCGAGAGCCTCCCCGGGTGGGGCGTGCCGGTGAACCCCGATGCGGACGAGACGATCGGCCCTGGCGCACGCGGAAGCGTCGTCGGCGCGATGCGGCGTCTCGTCACCCTCGCACCCGACGCCGAGGAAGGCGCCAAGCGATTCCGCGAGATGGTCCAGGCGGGAGTCGAGCAGTTCAACGAGGGCAACCTCGGGAGAGCGGTGACCCTCTTCAGCCTCGCCGAGCAGGTGATCCGGCGGGAGCGCGTCGAGAAGCCGGTCGCGCAGGCGATGCGGGCGCGCTCGCACGAGACGCTCGACCCGGCCCGGATGCGGGCCTACGCCGAGAAGCCCGAGAACCACTTCGGACTGAAGACCATCCTCGACTTCTTCCCCGCGCTGCGCCCCGAGGGTCTCCTCGAGTCGCTTCGCGAGGAGCACAAGCGCGAAGGGCGCAGGCTGCTGCTCTCCCTCCTCGAGGTGCACGGCCCTCCCGCGCGCGACGCGGCGCTCGAGAAGCTCTCCGCCGCCGCGTCCGTTCCGGCGGGCGAGACCGACTGGTACTTCCTGCGCAACCTCCTCTACGTTCTGAGGAAGATCCCGGGGACCGCCGAAGCCCCGTCCGAGGCCGAGATCGACTTCCTCTTCCGTCTCTCGGAGCCCTCGCAACCCGCGCCTCTCGTCAAGGAGGCGCTCGCGAACCTCGGGCAGGCGCGCCACGAGAGAGCCGGGCAGATCCTCGTAGCCAGGCTCTCGCAGCTCGAATCGACCGCGGCCAGAGCGGGATCGAACGTGCCAGCCGACCTCCTCCAGCTCCTCGACAAGGTCTGTGCCGCCCTCGCGAGACAGGCGGCCCCCGCGACCCTTCAGGCCGTCGTCGACCACGGCCTGAAGGGAGCCGGTGCGCCCTCGGGCTCCGTCGCCCGGCTCGTCCATCTCAGCAGGCACGACCTGTCTTCACAGGGAGACCTCGTCGACCGCCTCCTCAAGGCGCTCCGTGGCGCGCTGCCGGTGAAGGTCCTCGGTTTCGTCCTGGCCGCAAGCGGCAGCGCCGACGCCGGGACGCGACACCTCGTCAAGGCCCTTTCCGGGACGTCCGCGCCGCCGGTTCAGCGCCTCTTCGAGGAGATCGCCCGCAAGTACCCGGAGAAGGAGTTCGGCCGCGAGGCGAAGAAGGCCCTCGCCTTCTTCGAGCAGCCACGGAAAGCCCCGGAAACGCCCGGAGCCGCCAGCCTCGCGGGAGACCTCGAGGTCTTCGGTCTCCCAACGCTCCTCCAGACCCTCGAGCAGACGCAGGCAACCGGCCTGCTCGTGCTCAGGGACGGCCGGGGAACGGAGATCGGCGGCGTCGCCTTCGAAGGGGGACAGGTGAAGGGCGCCGCATCCGGGCCGCTCCGCGGCGTCGATGCCTTCCACCAGCTTCTCGAAAGGCCCACGGCGGCGTCCTTCGCCTTCGCCCGCACCGCCTCTCTCCGGTCCGAGGATGTCAACCTCACCCCTGCACAGCCCGTGATGGGCCTTCTCCTCGAGGGGATGCGGCGCTACGACGAGCTGCAACGCTCCGCCGCGCTCGTCCCGGACGGCGCACGCCTTCGTCCCACCGGGTCGAAGCCGACCCGCCTTCCGCAGGAAGACGACCAGAAGCTCCTGTCGGCAGTCTGGTCGAAGGTCTCCGGGGGGGCGACCGCCTCCGAATGCGAAAGCGTGATCGCCACCGACGCCTTCCGCGTCCGCCGCCTCCTCGTCCACTGGGTCGAAGAAGGCTCCCTCCAGGTCGTCCCCGAGTAGAACGGGGTCGACTCCTCGCGACGTCCTCAGAGCACCGTGCCACAGAGCACCGTGCCAGGCGTGCAATCGTGTATTGTTTGCAACAATACACGATTGCACGCCTGGCACGAATTCTCCTCT
>DIAY01000026.1:4588-5715 GCA_002414905.1 Holophagales bacterium UBA5066
TCTCCTCTCGCGACGCCCCGCTCAGAAGCCGGCGCGAAGCGTGACGAGAAGCTCGTCGGGATGGACGACCTTCGCCTTCGTGCGCATGTCGTGGCGGGCGTATTCGACGGTGAGGTCGACGTTGCGGACGATGCCGGTGCGCAGGCCGAAGTCGAATTTCGACCAGTCCCACCCGTACGAGGGGGCGAAGAAGCCGGCGGGTGTGGAGAACGCGTTGTCGATGCGCGAGACGCGCACGGCGGGCTGGATCCAGTTGAACCACGACTGATCGCCGAGGGCGAAGAGGCCGTTCAGCGGGAAGCGGTAGGAGGCCTCCACCTCGTAGCCACGACGGACCAGACCGGCGAGGTCCTGGTAGACGTACTGGCCGAAGAGGGAGAAGCGCCCCCATCGCGCCTCGACGTTGGCGCCCGCCTCGGTCTTGTCGCGGCCGTCGATGAAGGACGGCGTCGAAGGCGGGACGTCGTCGAAGAGGTCGAGGTCCCCGCCGTAGATCGTCCCCTCGATCGAGACGCGGTCGGCGAGCTTGCGGTGAAACATCCAGCCGAGGACATCGAGTCCTTTGCGGCCGTCTTCCGAGACGACCCGAAATCCGAGCCCGCCGCCCACCTGGAAATTGCCGGAGAGGCGCGTGTCGTTCGCCTGCGCGTCGTAGTAGATCGGAAAGCCCGTGCCGTACGGCGCATCCGCCAGACGCGCGAGGTCGACCCGCTCGGGAGTCCCGTTATCCCCGGCCAGGGCGTTCGGGTCGCGCATGAAGACGGGATTTCCGTTGGCTCCCGCCGCCCGCCAGTAGAGGACCGTGCCGAGGCTCCCGCCCACCTCGACGCCGATCTCCTCGAAACGGTTCACGACGGTGCCCCAGAGGCCGTAGCTCTCGAGGCGCCTCGTCTGCTGCTTTGCGAAGCGGGGCGCCTTCCCCGCCTGGAGGTAGAACGTCGTTCCGTCGAACGCCTTCAGGCCGTCGATTCGCTTCCCGAACCTCAGCCACGCCTCCCGGACCCGGACCTCGTCGCCGGTCGACGTCGGATTCCGGTTGTAGAGGTCGATGAAGTGAATCTCGACCTTCGCGAAGAGGTATTGCGTCAGCTCTCCTTCTCCGACCAGGTTGACGGTGGAGACCTCGA
>DIAY01000026.1:5887-6412 GCA_002414905.1 Holophagales bacterium UBA5066
CTACGGCAGGTCGACGACCGTTCGGCCCCCTTCCGTTACGGTGAAACCCTTCGGCGCGACCCCCTCGACGGCGAGGGTGTAGCTGCCAGGGGCGAGGTTCCCGAGGAGCTCACTGCCCGCTGCAGGAAGGGTCACGCGCCCCTCGGCGCCCCACGCCCGATACGGGTACGGCTGGCCGAGGGCGTTCAGTAGCGTCGCGCTCCCCTTCGCCCGCGACGCCTCGCCGGGTCGGATCTCGACGCTCCCGCCCGGAGTGAGGGCAACCGGAAGCGGCGCGCCGGGGACGACGATCCCCTCGAGGATCCGGGTCGCGTAGCCGTCCGCTCCGAGAACGAGGGTGTAGCGGCCCGGCGGGACCGAGGCGATCTCGCCCTTGCCGTCGCCGTCGAGACTGAGCCAGGAAGAGGTGACGACCAGGCCCGCCCCGTCCTTGACCCGGACGCTCGCCGAACGGAGCGGGATCTGGTAGATCCCGTCGCGGACGATCAACGCGAGCCCCTCGCCCCGGGTCATCTCGATCGTCCC
>DIAY01000296.1:0-186 GCA_002414905.1 Holophagales bacterium UBA5066
CAGTACTGCGTACTGATCACCGCGTACATGATCCCGGCGATCTTCATCTCCATCATGCTGACCGGCGTTCCTATCCCGCAACTCGGCTACGGCGCGAGCCTCAGCGAGGGCGGCCAGCAGATCCTCGGCTCCGGCCCGGGCTACCTCCTCGACAAGCTGAACCAGATCCAGGTGGACCTCGGCTTC
>DIAY01000296.1:360-7383 GCA_002414905.1 Holophagales bacterium UBA5066
GCTCGTTCCTCCGCCGGCTGGGCGCTCCTCTTCATCGCCATCCTCTACACGACCGCCCCGGCCGTCGCGGCGTTCGCCCGGCTGAACCTGATCCACAGCGTCCAGGGGAAGACCTACGCCGAGGCGCCGAGCTGGTTCAAGAACTGGGAGAAGACGGGCCTCGTCGCCTGGAAGGACCGGAACGGCGACGGGAAGATGCAGTTCGCCAAGGGCGAGCCCTTCAAGGGGAAGCTCGAGTTCGCCAAGGACGCCTCCGGCAATGGAGCCATCGGTACCTGGGGTGAGCGAGTCGTCAAGAACGAGGTCGACGCCAAGAACACGAACGAGCTCTACGTCGACCGCGACATCATCGTCCTGGCGAACCCCGAGATCGCCAGGCTCCCCAACTGGGTCGTCGCCCTCGTGGCGGCCGGTGGCCTCGCCGCCGCGCTCTCCACCGCCGCGGGCCTCCTCCTCGTCATCGCCTCGGCGATCTCGCACGACCTCGTCAAGAACGTCATCGCGAAGGACACGACGGAGAAGGCCGAGCTTCTCTGGGCGCGCGGTGCCGCGGGCGTCGCCGTCATCGTCGCCGGCTACTTCGGGATCCACCCACCAGGCTTCGTCGCCCAGGTCGTGGCGTTCGCCTTCGGCCTGGCCGCGTCTTCCTTCTTCCCCATCATCATCCTGGGGATCTTCTGGAAACGGGCGACGAAGGAGGGCGCGATGCTCGGCATGATCGCCGGCATCATCTTCACGGCTACCTACATCATCTATTTCAAGTTCGTGAACCCGTCGATCAACGACGCCAAGCACTGGCTCTGGGGGATCTCGCCCGAGGGGATCGGCAGCATCGGGATGGTGATCAACTTCGTCGTCGCCATCGCCGTCTCCAAGGTGACGAAGGCACCGCCGCAGGCTGTCCAGGACATGGTCGCCAGCCTCCGGTACCCGCGCACGATCGAATAGCCCGGCTCACCTTCTCGCTCCGGGGGGCCAGGCCTACGGCCTGGCCCCCTTTTCTTTTCGCGGTGGCCTGTCTTTACCCTACTCCCAGGCCGCTCCCTCGGGTGGCCTCTCCTAGCGTCCGATGAGGTCGCCGAGCGTCCGGACCCGCCGCTCCTTCAGCCGCGCGAGGAGCTTCAGGAAGAGCAGAGCCGTCGCGAAGGCGTCGCCCATGGCCGTGTGCCTTCCCGCAATCTCGACGCCGTACCTGTCACAGAGGGCCTCGAGGCCCAGCTCCTCCGGAGGGACGTCGTGCAGGTCGTGCAGCCGCCGGTCCACGCGGCGTGCGAGGGCGAGGGTGTCGTAGGAACGGTTCAGGAGCGGGAAGCCGAGGCTGCGGCGGACGAGACGGTCGAGCACCATCACGTCGAAGGCGACGTGGTGCCCGATCAGCACCGCACCACCAAGGAACCAGAGGAGCCGCCGCGCGACCTCCTCCTCGGGGAGACCCTTGGCCGCCTCGCCGGGAGTGATCTCGTGGACGTCGACGCCGCCCGGCGTCGTCAGGTGCTGCCGCACCCGAAAGTCGAGGGAGTCCGAGACGGCGATCGAGGAGCCGCGCACTCCCACAGCTGCAACCTCGAGGACCCGGTCCCGAACCGGGTCGAGACCCGTCGTCTCCGTGTCGAGGACGACGAAACGGACTTCCTCGAGCAGCTGCTTGCGGTCGGCCCACCGGAACTGCGCGTTGCGGTACGCCGCGAACTCCGGAGTCACGCGCGACGCCCGCAGCCAGCAGGCGAGGGAGTGGAGCATCAGCGGACGGGGCCCGCCGGGAACCGCACGCGGAGGACGTCCTGCAGCTCCTTGACGGCCGCGAAGATGTTGCGGAGCGTCTGCCTCTCGAGCTTGTTGAGGGCCTCGGGGTCGATGTACCGCCCGCTGTCGTGGTGCTTGAGACCGAACCGGGCGCGGATCTTCAGCAGGATCTCGTAGGCAAAGGCTGCTTCTTCGTAGAGCTCGCGATGGCCGCTCTCGAGGCCGGCGAGGCGCTGGAACCGCCGGATCGTGCTGTTCTCACCCACGAGCTCGTGGTCCAGCGTGAGCACCCGGGCGGCATCCGCGAGCGGGACCATCGCCCGCACCTTCAGATCGAACTCGTCCTTGTTCTCCCCGTTGCGTTCGACCACGAAGTTCCGGAAGAAGCTGAGCGGCGGTGGCGTCGAGAGCGCGTCCTTGGCCAGGTGGGCGAGAAAGACTTCCGTGCGCGCGATCTCCTCGTAGAGGAAACGCGTCAGCTCACGCGCGAGCGCCGGGTTGCCCGCGTTCGGCCGGTAGTCGAGGAAGACGCTTGCCAGGAGGATGTCGTGGTCGTCGGGCCTCTCGACCCAGCGGCGGAGCATCTCCTTCCACTCGGAGAGGCTGCGGCACCAGTCCGGGTTCGTGGCCGAGACTCCGCCGGGGTCGGGCGCGAACCCGCATGCCGCGAGCCCTTCTGTCACGAAGGCCGCCAGCCCGCGGAACCAGGCGGCCACGCCTTCGTCCGGAGCGCCCTCATAGACGAGGGCGTGGTCCTGGTCGGTCCGCAGGAGCTGCTCCTCGCGTCCCAGGCTTCCGAGCGCGAGCCAGGCGAAGTCGCGAGGCGGGGCCCCCTCGGCGGCGACGTGCAGCTCGACGAGGCGCTGCACGATCGCGTCGGTAACCGCCGAAATCGTCCCCGCAACGTAGAGCGCGCTGACGTCCTGCTCGAGGTACTTCGCCAGGAGCTCCTCGGCCTTCCCCCGGATGGCCGCGAGCTGCGGCACCCAGGTCGTCTTGCGCACTTCCCGGATCATGATCGCGGGGTTGAAACCCTGGACGAGGAGGAGGTCGTGATCCGAGATGAGCCCGGTCACCTCGCTCCGGTCGGTCCCATCCGCGGTCACGCAGAGGTGATGGACCTTCTGCCGGACCATCTCGATCATCGCCTCGGCCAGCGTGATGCCTGCCCGGACGGTCTTCACCGGCCGGCTCATGATCGCGGAGACGGGCTCCTCGACACCGTGAAGGCCGGTCACCACCTTGCTCCTCAGGTCGCGGTCCGTGAGGATCCCGGCAGGGGCCTTCGCGCCGTCGGAGATGACGATCGAGCTGTGCCCGTGCTCCGTCATGGCGAGCGCCGCATTCCGGATCGACTCCGTCGGGGAGCACGTGAGCACCTTCTTCGTCGCGTTCAGGACGATCGTGTCGTTCAGGAACGGCACGGGCACCGGGCCCTCCTTCGGCATCCGGCCGCCGGCGAGGGTCGCGCCGGTCCGCCGGCGCTGGTGCGGGCGGCCGGACGCGAAGGCGGCAGCGAAATAGAGGGCGACCCTCGCGCTCTTCTGCAGGAGGGGCTCCGCGGCAGCGACCGGGATGACGTAGAGGAGGCACTCGTCCGAGGCCACGGCCGTCGCCAGATACGGCTCGCGCGCGATGAGGGGCCGCACACCGAAGACGTCTCCCTCGCCGCACACGTCGACGAGCTGACGGGGCGGGCCCTCCTCGTGAACCTCCACCGATCCCTGCCGCACCACATAGAACTCGTCGCCCGGCTGCGTCCCTTCCCGGAAGAGGACGGTTCCGGCCTTCACGTAGCGGATCGAGACCCTCGCGGCGAGGTCCGCGCGCTCCGTCGGCTCGAGCAGGCTGAAGGGTGGATAGCGCTGCAGGAACTCCGCGACCCTGTCCATGATGAGGTTGGATGAAGGGGCCATCTGCCTCCCGGGAGTCCCGGCGAGCCGGTCCGCCGCTTGCTGCCCGCCGGCTGCCGGAATCATAAAGGTGCAGAGTCGCCGCCACCATCGAACCGTGCGGCGTGGCCCGGCGGCGGACGCCGCCCGCCGTTTCCCCAGGCCCGCGCGCTGACGGAGAATACCGGCGATGGACGCGCCTTCCGCGAACGCCTTCGCCGACCGACCTTCCCGGGGCTTCCCCGCCGGCGCCTGGGCCACTGTCGTCCTCGCGTCGCGATGAGCGTCAGGAGCTCCTTCCGCGGCCTCGGCCTCTCCACCCGCCTCGGCTTCGCCCTGACCGGGATTCTGGTGGCCGCCGCCGTCGCGCAGGCCGCCGTGTACCTCCGGTCGCAGAACCAGATCCTCCGCGAGGCCGACGCCTCGTACAAGACGCTCGCCACCGCGATCCAGGCCGCCGCGACACGCATCGGGCCGGGCGGTTCGAAGGACCCGAAAGCCCTCGAGGAGTTCCGCGAGCAGCTGACGGCGAAGGGGGTCCGCGAGATCCGGATCAAGCAGGGAGGCCTCCTCCTCCCGAACGCCCCGGCTCCCGAGACCCCCGCGCAAGCGAAACGGAGCGGGCGAGGTCATCCCGTGCAGCAGGACATCGAGATCGAGGGGGTCGTCGGGGAAGGGGTCCGGGCCGGTGAGATCGTCGTCCCGCTCGTCATCGAGCGGCGCTATCTCGGGAAGATCACGATCACCTACTCACTCGAGAACCTCCGCGCCGAGATGGAGGACAACTTCCGCGACGGCCTCTACGCCCTCCTCGGAGTCTTCGGCATCGGCCTCGTCGTCATCCTCCTCGTCACGCGGAGCGCAATTCGACCCGTGGAGGCGGTGGCCGACGCGGCCCGGCAGGTGGCCGACGGGCACCTCGACGTCGTCGTCCCCGTCGACCGCGCCGACGAGGTGGGCCAGCTCGCCGTCGCCTTCAACCGGATGACGTCCGCGCTGCGCGAGAGGCACGACCTCCTCGCCCGCCTCGCGGCCGCCGAGAAGAGGGCCGAGATCGGTCACCTCGCCGCGGGCCTCGCGCACGAGATCAAGAACCCGCTCAACGCCCTCTCCCTCGGGCTCGACGTCCTGAGACGCCGCCATCGGCCCGCGGACGAGGCGGCCGCCGCCGAACAGTCCACGCGCATCGAGGCGCTCCGGGGTGAGATCAACCGGCTCGCGGCGCTCATCAACAGCTTCCTCGCGTTCGGACGGCCCCTCTCTCTCACGATCGCTCCCGTCGATGCGATCACGCTCGTGCGCGACACGCTCGCCGAGCTCTCGGAGACGGCGGCCCAGGCCCACGTCACGATCGCTTCCGACCTGCCCGAAGACCTGCCCCGCATTCCGGCCGATGGCTCGCTCCTGAAGTCCGCCGTCTGGAACCTCGCCCAGAACGGCATCCAGGGGATGGAGCGGGAGGGAGGACGGCTCACGGTGACGGCGCACGTCGCCTCCGATTCCCCCGAGGAGGGACCACGCCTCGTTCTGACGTTCGAGGACGAAGGCCGTGGAATCGACCCGGGCCATCTCCCTCGCCTGTTCGAGCCCTGGTTCTCGACGAAGGAGGGAGGCGTGGGACTGGGGCTGGCCATGGTGAAGCGGATCGTCGAGGAGCACGGCGGCCGCGTGGAGGCCGGGAACCGGGACGGGGCGCCGGGCGCCATCTTCCGGCTTCGCCTTCCTCTGGCCCCGGCGGCTTCGGAGTAACCTCGCAAGGTGAACGACCGTACGCCGCTCGCGACCCTCCTCGTCGTCGACGACGAGAAGCACCAGCGTGAGTCCCTCCAGATGATCCTCGAGGACGAGGGGTATCGCGTGTCGGCCGCGGCCGACGGCCGGCAGGCCCTCGCCCTCGCGGCCGAGACGCGCCCCGAGGTCGTCCTGACGGACCTGAAGATGCCGGGCCTTTCCGGCATGGACCTCGTCCGTGCCCTGTCCGAGCACCCGTCCCCGCCCCGGGTCATCCTCATCACCGCCCACGGCTCGGTCGAGCGGGCCCGCGAAGCGCACCGGCTCGGCGCCTTCGACTACATGAGCAAGCCCGTCGTCGCCGACGAGCTCCTCTTCCGCGTCGAGCGCGCCCTCGAAAGCTACCGGCTCGCCGAGAAGGCGCTCCGCCTCGAGAGGCGTCTCAAGGGAGACGCCCTCGAGACGGCCGTCGGCGAGAGCGCCGCGATGCGCGAGGTCTTCCGTCTCATCGAGAAGATCGCCCCGACGCAATCGACCATCCTCGTGAGGGGCGAATCGGGCACCGGCAAGGAGCTCGTCGCCCGGGCGATCCACTCGCGCTCCGGCCGTTCCCCAAGGCCCTTTCACGCCATCAACTGCGCCGCCATCCCCGAGAACCTCCTCGAGAGCGAACTCTTCGGCCACGAGAGGGGGAGCTTCACCGGGGCAGACGCCCGCAAGGCCGGCCTCTTCGAGGCCGCGTCGGGCTCGACCCTCTTCCTCGACGAGATCGGCGACCTCTCGCTCCCGCTTCAGGGGAAGATCCTCCGCGCCCTGCAGGAGCGCGAGGTGCGGCGCGTGGGTGGCAACGAGACGATCGCCGTCGACGTCCGCGTCGTCGCCGCCACGAACCGCGATCTCGAAGCGATGATGAAGGCGGGGCAGTTCCGAGAGGATCTCTTCTACCGTCTCAACGTCATCCCCATCGTCCTGCCGCCGCTGCGCGAGCGCGCAAGCGACATCCCGGCCCTCGTCCACCGCTTCCTCGAGAAGGCCAACGCCACCCACGGCACCGGCGTCGCGGAGATCGACCCGGGCGTCCTCGATCTCCTCGTCCGTCACCCCTGGCCGGGGAACATCCGGCAGCTGGAGAGCGTCGTCGAGCGCGCCGTCCTCCTCTGCGAAGGGTCGGTCGTGAAGCCCTCGGACCTGCCGCTCGAGATCCGCCTCCAGACGGCTCCCGCCGCCCGCCCCTATGGCTTCGAGATCCCGCAGGAGGGAATCGACATCGAGGAGCTGGAGCGCCAGCTCATCGTCCAGGCAATGGAACGCTCGGGCTGGATCATCGCGAGGGCCGCGCGCCTCCTTGGCCTCACGTACCGGACGCTCCAGTACCGGCTCGAGAAGTTCGGGATCCGGAAACCCGCCTGACCCCGACGGGGGCAAGCCCCGCTCTCCCCGCCGGCGGGGGCCGACGTACCATCCGCAAACCCGAATCGGTACTGGAGGCGTAGACGGTGGAGATGACTTACCGACCCACGACCCTCGGAGAGCTCGTCGAAGCCGGCTACCGCCACCGCTCCGTCCGCGACGAGATGCGCGAGAACCTCCTCGCGATGCTCGCCCGCGGGGAGAATCCTTTCCCCGGAATCCTCGGCTACGACCGAACGGTCGTCCC
>DIAY01000278.1:0-4994 GCA_002414905.1 Holophagales bacterium UBA5066
CTCGACGCGCTCGACCCCGGCAGCCGCCAGGGAAGCGACGGCGTCCGCGAGCCTCTCGTGCTTCACGAGGACGTAGTCCGTGTCGAAAGTGCTCAGGGCGAAGATGCTGACCCCCGCCGTCGCGAGAGGCCCGAGGACCGACGCGAGGACCCCGACCATCTCGAACGGGAATGGCCCGACGAGCGCGAGGAGAGCCCAGCCCCTCTCGGCTCTCGTCCCTTCGGGGAGGGCGGCCTCGGGGCAGACGACGGAGAGCTCCGCCGAAGTTCGCGTCAGCGAGTGGAAGGGCGGGACCAGGAGCCCCGCCGGCACGTCGGCGTCCGGTGCGAGGCGGAGGACGGCAAAGCTCCCGGGGAGGATGGAGAAGCGCAGAGGCCTCATCGCGCGGAGTGTGTCAGAGGATGGGGCGGGGATCTTCGGGAAGACGCTTTAGAATTCTGCGCACGGGGAGGCGGAGCTGTCCGAGGCGACGGCGCCGTGACGCCGAATCCGAGTGACCAGGGAGATCTCATGCGCAGAGTCCTCTCATGCCTTCTCATGTCCCTGGTGCTCGTTTCCTGCGGTCCGAAAGAGGACTACGCACCGACGAAGCGGGCCCTTGTGAATGCCCACACGGCCAGGACGGGAGTCATCTACCTCACCATGCGATACGCGGAGATCCTCGAACCGGCCGCAGGCGCGACGGACGCAACGGTCCGGGACTGGGCGGACCTCTCCGGGTTCCAGGAGTCGGCAGAGGGGCTCGCCGCCAGGAGGCTTCTCGCCGAGTATTCGAAGCCGATCTCCGTCGATCCGGCTTCGAGGCGTCGCGGGGAGATCGAAGAGGTCTCGCTCGCGACGGCGACGCTCGTGAACCTCGCCCTCGAGCCCCGCGGAACGTGGGAGTCCTTCTCGAAGGAGATCGACGCCGCCCGATCCCGGCTCGATAAGGCCGTGTCCGCTCTCGAGACCGGGACGAAGGACTTCGTCCTGATCGAGACGAGGACCCAGACGAACAAGACGAGCTTCACCTACGCCGAGGCGATCGCCGCCGCGAAGGCCGCCGACAGCGAAAAGGAAGCAGCAGCGGGAAAGGTCCCGTAGGGTCTGCCGTGTCCGCCGGAGGAGAACTCCGCGCGTCGATTGCTTCCGCAGCGCAGTCTTCGCCGGGCCAGGAGCCCCGGGTTCCGACGTTCGCCGCGGCTCAGTAGTTCACGACCTGGCTCGACGGAACCTGTCCGATCCGGGTTCCGGGTACGGACATGAGCGAGTGGACGATCTTCGTCCCCTCCGTGGCGGGAGGGCCGGCCGCGATGCCGTGCCAGCCCTGCTGGTCGCGGGACTTCGTCTGCAGGAGGAGTCGGTCCAGCACGCTCACCCAGCGGACCGGATCGACTCCGAGAGCCGCGGGAAGCCGGCGGGCGAGCTCGGCTTGGGCGAGGCCTTCGGCCGCGGCCGGCGTGCTTGCCGGCCCGAACCGCCGCCCCGCGAGAGCGTTGATCGCTTCCGCGACGACCTGGTAGGTGAGGGCGAAGGCGCGAGCCGCGTCCGCGAGGTGCTCCTCCTCGCCCTGGCGGATGAGGGCGGACATCTGCGCGCTGACGCGCCAGTGGTGCGTGAACGTCCTGCCCCCCATCTGCTGCGTCATGCCGGGCCGGACGTGATCGCCGGCACCAGGGTAGAAGCACTCGTGCGTCGCGTCCCGTGCCGAAGTCCGCTCGACTTCGGCGAAGTGCTCCACGGCCGTCCCGCGCCTCTCTGCGACATTTCGAGTCCTGAATGCGGGCGCCGTGAAGGCCGCGGCGCTCTTGACCTGCGTCAGGCCTCCGGTGGCACCCAGGGTCGACGAGCCCGAGCGCCGGATGATGTTGGACAGCCCACCCGGGGCTGCTTGCAGCGTCGCCGTTCCTGCCATGACGTCCTCCTGGCAAGTCACTTCGTCCCGCACTCGTGGCTCGCACCGGAAGGATAGGGATTCTGAGACGAGATTTCATGTTGCTCCGCGGCGAGGGGCCGGATCACAGTCCTGTCGTTCACGCGGGGAGAACGCCGGCCTCTCTCCGACGCCCCGCGGGAGCGCGGCGAATGTCTCCCTGGCTGCGGCCTCCGCGCGGCTCCTTCCCCCGGAGCGCTGAGGCTCAGGGGGCGGACGGCGAAGGCTCGGACGGAGGGGCGGCGGGCGACTCGTCGCCGCGCCGGCCCCGCAGCCTCTCGGCGATCCGGTCGGTCACGAGGTAGAACGACGGAACGACGAGGAGCGAGAGGACCGTCGCCACGATGAGCCCTCCGATGACGGCGACTCCCATCGGCGCCCGGATCTCGGAGCCCGAGCCGATCCCGGCGGCGGGCGGTATGGCCGCCATCATCGTCGCGATCGACGTCATCAGGATCGGCCGGAGCCTCACCGGGCCTGCCTTCAGGAGGGCGTTCAGGGTGTCGAGCCCGCGCTCGCGGAGCTGGTTCGTGTAGTCGACGAGGATGATCGAGTTCTTCTTCACGATCCCCATCAGGAGGAGGAGGCCGATCATCGAGAAGATGTTCAGGCTCCGGCCCGTCGCGAGGAGGGCGAAGGCCGCCCCGGCGACGGAGAGGGGGAGGATCGAGAGGACCGTCACCGGGTGGAGGAAGGAGTTGAACTGGGAGGCGAGGACCATGTAGGCGACGCCGATCCCGAGGACGAGGGCGAAGAGGAGATCGCCCATCGACTCGCGGAAAGCGACGCTCGCGCCGCCGAGGACGAGGCGATAGCCCGTCGGCATGTTCGTCCCGAGCCCCTCGACGTACTTCAGGGCGTCCGCCTGCGAGGTGCCCGGGGCGACGTTCGCGTAGATGGTGATGGCCCGTTCGCGGTCGCGCCGCGTGATCGCCTGCAGGGCGGGGACCTCCTCGGTCGTCACGAGGGAGGAGAGCGGGATCATGTCCCCCGAGGCGCTCCTCAGGCGGAGGCGGGAGAGGTCCTCGGGCCGCGTCCGTTGGCCGGCGAGGAGGCGGAGGCGGACGTCGATGCGGCGTCCTTCCGTCGAGTACTTCCCGATGCGCAGGCCGCCGAGCGTCGCGTTCAGGGCGGTCGCGACGTTCTCGACGGAGATGCCGAGGTCGGCGGCCCGGGCCCGGTTCGGGACGATCCGCAGCTCCGGCATTCCGATCCGGTAGTCCATGTCGAGGTCGACGACCTGGCCGCTCGCATTCAGCTTTTCGGAGATCTCCCTCGCCTTGCCGACGAGGACGTCCCAGTCGGGGCCGCGGACCGAGAATTCGACCGGGAAGCCGCGCTGGGCCGTGAAGCCGGCCTGCGAGAGGTCCTGAACGACGACCCGCACGCCCGGGTAGGAGTTGAGCTCCTTGCGGATCTCGGCCGCGAACTCGGCCTGGGAGAGCTTCCGGTCACGCTTGTCGACCATCGACACGAAGACGACGCCACCGCTCACGCCGCCGCCGAAGCCGCCGACGACGCCGAAGCAGCGCGTCACCTCGGGGCGGGCCGTGACGTACGCCTCGATCTTGCGGAAGGCCATGTCCGTCTCCCGGATGTCGGATCCGACGGCCGTCTGGACGCGGAGCATGAGGCGGCCCTGGTCCTGCGACGGGACGAACTCCGAGGGGAGGGCCCGGAAGACGAGAAACGCGACGCCGAGGACGGCGACGGCGGTGGCGAGGACCGCGAACGGGTGCTTCAGCGCCTTCGCGAGGACGCGGGCGTAGACGCGCGCGAGGGCGTCGAAGGCGCGGTCGACAAGGCCGCCGAGGCCGCTGCGCTTCACCTCGCCCGCCTTGAGGATCTGCGCGCAGCGGGCCGGCGCGAGGGTGATCGCCTCGACGTAGGAGAGGGCGACCGCGACGCAGAGCGTGATGCCGAACTGGAGGAAGAACTTTCCGATGACGCCCTTCATGAAGACGACCGGGATGAAGATGGCGATGATGGCCATCGTCGCCGCGAGGGCCGCGAAGGTGATCTCGCCCGTCCCCTCCCGGGCCGCGGTCACGCGGTCCGTCCCCTCCTCGAAGTGCCGGAAAATGTTCTCCATGACCATGATCGCGTCGTCGACGACGATGCCGACGGCGAGGCCGAGCGCGAGGAGGGTGAAGGTGTTCAGCGTGAAGCCGGCGAAGTAGATGAAGGCGATCGTCCCGAGGAGCGACATCGGGATCGCCAGGACGACGTTCAGCGTCGAGGAGAGCGATCCCAGGAACATCCAGCAGACGAGGCCCGTCAGGACGACCGAGAGAAGGATCTCGAACTGGATCTCGTGGACCGAGTCCTCGATGAAGGTCGTCGAGTCGAAGTTGATTCCGACTTCCATCCCCGCAGGGAGGGTCTTCTGGATCTCGGCCATCGCCGCCTTGACCCCCTGGGCGACGGCGACCGCGTTCGACCCGCGCTGCTTGCGGATGCCGAGGCCCTGGGCGGGGGCACCGTTGACGCGTGCGATGCGCCGCTCGTCCTCGAAGCCGTCCTCGACGAGAGCGACGTCATCGAGATACACGGGGGCACCGTTCAGGTCGCGGAGCGAGATCTTCCGGAGAGCTGCCAGGTCGAGGGCCTCGCCCATGACCCGCACGCTGATCTCTCGTCCCTCGGTCTCGAGGCGCCCGGCCGGGAGCTCGACGTGCTCGCGCCGGAGCGCGGCGATGACGTCGGTGACCGTCATCCCCTTCGCGTTCAGCCTGTCGGCGTCGACCCAGATCCTGACGTTCCGGTCGAGGTAGCCCCCCATCGACACCTCGCCGACGCCGGGAACCGTCTGGAAGCGCTCCTTGAGGCGGTAGCGGGCGTAGTCGGCGATGACCTGGCGCGGGAAGGGGCCGGAGAGACCGACCCAGAGAATCGGGTTGTCCTCCGGGTTCGACTTGGAGATGACGGGCGGATCGATGTCGCGCGGGAGAGACCGCTGCGCCTGCGAGACCTTCGTCTGGACGTCCTGGAGCGCGAGATCGATGTTCCGGCTGATGTCGAACTCGATCGTCACGTTCGCCGAGCCCTGCCGGGAGGAGGAGGTGAGGGACTTGATCCCCTC
>DIAY01000278.1:5159-7465 GCA_002414905.1 Holophagales bacterium UBA5066
GGGGAACTGGCTGATGCCGATGCGTGTGAGGGCGACGCCTCCGAAGACGATCGTCGCAGCCATCAGCATCCAGGCGAGGACAGGCCGCCGGATACAGATCTCGGTGATGTTCATCCGCGGGCCTCCGGCCGTGACGGGTCCGCGGGCCCCGGGGCGGAGCCCGGACCGCTGACCTTGACCGGAAGTCCGTCGCGGAGCGCTTCCGCGCCCCGAATGACGAGCTGCTCGCCCGCCTTCAGTCCCGCTCTCACCTCGACGAGCCCCTCCGTCGTCCGGAGGCCGAGGGTGAGAACCCGCTCGCGCGCCTTTCCGTCCTCCACGACGAAGGCGAGGAAGCCCTTCTCGCTCGGGCGGATGGCCGTCTGCGGGATGACGGGGGCGTGGGCGTTCCCCCCGACCGGGACGGAGACTTCGGCGAAGGCCCCCGGCTGGAGGACCCCGCGGCGGGCGTCGTCGATCCGCGCCGTCACGGCGACCATCCTCGAGCTCGCCTCCGCGGCGCCGGCCACGTGGGTGATCCGGGCCGCGAAGTCGATCGAGTCGCCCGGGACGCGGAAGCGTGCGATCAGGCCGGGCCTGAGGCTGCGGGCTTCGGGTGAGGGAACCTGAAAGCGGAGGAGGAGCGGGTCACGCCGCACGAGCGTCGCCAGGACGCCGCCGGGGGCGACGTACTGGCCGGTCGTGACGGTTCGCGTTTCGATCCGGCCCGCGACGGGGGCGCGAACGAACGCGTCGCGCAGGTTCAGCTCGGCCTGGTCGAGCGCCGATCTCGCCTGTGCCACGTCGGCCGCGGCCGTCTGGACGCGGGTGGCGAAGGTGGCGATCTCTTCGCCCGGAATCAGGCCCGGGCTCTTCTCGACGACGGCCTTGCGGCGCTCGAGGGCCGCCTCGGCGTCGGCCTTCGACGCCTCGGCCTTCTGGACGTTCGCCCGGGCCGCCTCGACGAAGAGCTGATAGCGGCGAGGCTCGATCTCGACGAGGGTGCTGCCGGTCTCGACGGATTCCCCCTCGACGAACCGCACCTGCTCGACGACTCCGGCGACACGGGCCGTCACCTGGACCTTCTCGAAGGCCTCGACCGAGCCGACGGCCGTGACGGTGTACTCGACGGGCCGGCTCTTCACCTCGGCCGTCTCGACGGGAAAGGCGGGAGGGCCTCCCTTTCCGCCACCCGCATTCTTCTTTTCGCCGCCTCCATTACAGGCGAGGACGAGCGCCGCGGCGCTGGTCACGAGAGCCACGAGGAGGAAGGGGCGGGTCTTCACGGAGTGGGCTCCTTTCCCTCGGGGTCGAGCCCCTGGGCGGCGTAGAGATCGAGGACGGCGGCCCCGAGGCTGTAGAGCTCGCGGGTGCGGGCCACGTCGGCCTCGAAGAGGCGCTGGTTCGCGTCGGCGGCCGACAGGGCGTTCGCGAGCCCTTCACGGTAGAGGGTGCTCGTCTCGGAGGCGTTCTTCCGCGCCGCCTCGAGGGCGACCCCGGCCTGCGCCACGGCGGCGCGGGCGTTTCCGAGCGAGGCCAGAGCGGTCTTCACGTCGAGCTCGACGGAGCGCTCCAGGAGCTGTGCCTCGAGGGACGAGGCCCGGGCGAGGGCCTTGCGCTCGCGGGTCTCCGCGATGCTGATCGTGGAGTCGAAGAGCGACCAGGAGAGGTCGATTCCGTACGTCCACGTCGTATTCCGGCCGGAGAGGCCCGGTTCGTTCGTCCAACGGCCATCCGCCCGCCCGATGAGGCTCGGAAAGAAGCGGCTCGCAGGCTCTTTGGCGAAATACCGGAGCGCCTCGGTCCGCTTCTTCTGCGCCGAGACGTCGAGACGCAGCTGGCGGGCGCGTTCGACGAGATCCTCGTCGCCGGCACCGAGGCCGGCAGGAGGGGAGAGGAGGCCCATCGGGACCTCGAGGCGGGCCGGCACGGGGGCGACGAGCAGGTTCGCCAGGGCGAGCCGGGACGTCTCCACCTGGTTCCGGGCGCGGATCGCCTCGCGTTCGCCGCTCGCGACCTCGAGCTCCGCGCGCGTGACGTCGTTCGAGCTCGCGATCTGCGCCTCGAAGCGCGCGCCGGCGTCGGCCAGGGTCTGGCCGGCGAGCTCCACGCGCCGTTCGGCGGCGGCGGCGACCTGCTCGTAGCCGAGGGTCATGAGGAAGGCGGCCGACGCCTCGAAGGCGACGAGCCGTCGCTCCTCGGCGGCCGCAAATCGCGCCGCATCCCGCTCGCTCCGCGTCTGCTTCAGCGTCGGGAAGGCGCGGGCGTCGAAGAGGACCTGTCGGGCGGTGAACGTCGACGAGAAGGCGTCGTATTTCGAAAGGACG
>DIAY01000278.1:7596-8678 GCA_002414905.1 Holophagales bacterium UBA5066
GCCTCGGCCGCCTCGAGCCGCTCTCCGGAGGCGAGCGCCCGTTCGTTCCGGGTGACGGCGAGGCGGATCGCCTCCTCGATCGTGAGGGCAGGCTCTTCGGCACGAGCGGCCGGAGAGCCGGAGAACGACAGGAGGAAGAGGAGAGGAACGGGCGCAACGAGAACACGCGCCCCGCGGAGGGAGGACAGCATTCCGCCGGGATATTACCGGAGGGGTCCCGACCCGATCGGACGGCCCCGGTAAACCCGGCCGGGACGTCCCTCCCCGAGGACGGTAGAATCCCGAGGGTTCGAAGCAGAGCCCACAACGATTGAGCAACCCGATCTCAGGAGGACCCCGATGACCAGCAAATCCGCGCCCTCGGCGCGAGGAACGAAGTTCGTCTACTCTTTCGGCGGCGGCACGGCCGAGGGCGACGGTAGCCAGAAGAACCTCCTCGGCGGCAAGGGCGCGAATCTCGCCGAGATGGCCCGCATCGGCCTCCCGGTCCCTCCCGGCTTCACGATGTCGACCGAGGTCTGCACGCACTTCTACGCCAGCGGCCGGACCTACCCCAAGGGGCTCGAGAAGGACGTCGCTCAGCACCTCGCCGGCGTCGAGAAGAAGCTCGGCAAGAAGTTCGGTGACCCGAAGAACCCGCTCCTCGTCTCCGTCCGCTCCGGCGCCCGCGCCTCGATGCCCGGGATGATGGACACGATCCTCAACCTCGGCCTGAACGACGTGACGGTCGAGGGGCTCGCGAAGGCCTCCGGCAACCCGCGCTTCGCGTGGGACTGCTACCGCCGCTTCGTCGCGATGTACGGCGACGTCGTCCTCGACCTCAAGCCGGTCGGAAAGCACGAGCGGGACCCGTTCGAGCTGATCCTCGAGGCCAAGAAGGAAAAGTTCGGCGCCCACCTCGACACGGAGCTCAGCGTCGAGGCGCTGAAGGAGCTCGTCGCCGAGTTCAAGAAGGCGATCAAGGAGAAGACGGGGCACAGCTTCCCCGAGGACCCGATGGCCCAGCTCTGGGGCGCCATCGGCGCGGTCTTCTCCTCCTGGATGAACGAGCGGGCGATCGTCTACCGCCAGCTCAACTCCAT
>DIAY01000286.1:0-21111 GCA_002414905.1 Holophagales bacterium UBA5066
CTCCAGATCCCGGTCCAGACCGGGTCGCGCAACGAGGTCGAACCCGGCAAGTCGGGCTTCGCCCACTTCTTCGAGCACATGATGTTCCGCGGGACGAAGGCGTACCCGCCCGAGGCCTACCAGGCGATCCTGACGAAGGCCGGAGCGAGGCAGAACGCCTACACGACTGACGACTATACAAACTACCACACGACCTTCGCGAAGGAAGATCTCGAGAAGGTCCTCGAGATCGAGGCGGACCGCTTCCAGCATCTCGATTACCCCGAGGCGGCGTTCAAGACCGAGTCCCGCGCCGTCCTCGGCGAGTACAACAAGAACAGCGCGAACCCGATGTCGAAGCTCTTTGAAGCGATGCAGGACGCGGCGTTCACGACGCACACCTACAAGCACACGACGATGGGCTTCCTCAAAGACATCGAGGACATGCCCAACCAGTTTGCCTACTCGAAGACCTTCTTCGACCGCTGGTATCGGCCCGAGTACACGACGGTCATCGTCGCGGGCGACGTCGACCCGGCAAAGGTCCTCCCCCTCGTCGAGAAGTACTGGGGCACCTGGAAGCGGGGAACGTACACGGTCGAGATCCCGAAGGAACCGGCGCCGAAGGGACCGAAGACGGTCCACGTCCCCTGGACGACACCGACGCTTCCATGGGTCGTCGTCTCCTTCCACGGTCCCGCCTTCTCCACGACGGAGAAGGATTGGGCGGCCCTCGACGTCCTCCTCGACCTCGCCTTCGGTCCGACCTCCGACATCTACAAGAAACTCGTCGAGACGGAACAGAAGGTCGATCAAATCTTTCCCTACCTCCCCGCCAGCGCTGACCCACAGCTCCTGACGGCGGGCGCCCGCGTGAAGAAGATCGAGGACGCCGTCGCCGTCCGCGACGAGATCCTCCGGGTTTTCGCCGTTCTGCGCACCGAAGCGGTCACAGCCCGGCGCCTCGCCGACGCGAAGGCCAACGCCCGCTACGCCCTCGTGCGGAGCCTCGACAACACCGACGCGATCGCCGGCACGCTCGCCCGCTACGTCCGCCACCGGCGCGAATACGGCACGCTGAACGACCTCTACCGCCTCACCGACTCCCTCACACCCGAAGACCTCCGCGCCGCAGCGCAAAAGTACGTCGTCGACGCCGGACTCGTCCTCACGACGCTCTCCCACGAGGCACCGCCCGCACCGCTCTCAGAGCTCCCGGCCCTCGCGACGTTCGCGCCGCGTTCCGGACCCGCCGAAGGACTCGTCGTCCTCGAGAGGCCCTCCGTCCTCCCGCAGATCACCTTCAAGCTCCTCTTCGCCGCCGGCTCCGCCCACGACCCGAAGGGGAAGGAAGGGCTCGCGGCGCTCACCGCCGCGATGGTCACCGAGGCCGGCTCGAGGGAGACCGGGATCGACGAGATCCGCAAGTCGCTCTTCCCGATGGCCGCGACGTTCGACGCGCAGGTCGACAAGGAGATGACCGTCTTCACCGGGAGCGTCCATCGCGAGAACGGAGGCGCCTACCTCGAAACGGTCCTTCCCCAGCTCCTCGACCCCGGCTTCAGGGAGGAGGACTTCCGGCGTCTGAAAGACGCGCAGCGCAACGCGCTCGCCCAGGACCTCATCGCCAACAACGAGGAGGAGCTCGGCAAGGAGGAGCTGCAGGCCGTCGTCTTCGCCGGCACCCCCTACGGGCATCCGGCCCTCGGGACCCTCGCCGGAATCGACGCGATCACCCTCGACGACGTGAACGCATTCTGGAAGAAGGCGTACACCCGCGCGGCCCTCACGGTCGGCCTCGCGGGCGACGTCCCGGCCGACCTGAAGACCCGCCTGCTGACGCGGCTCGGCAGCCTTCCCGCCGGTCCGGCCCTCCCGGCCCCCGCAGGGGTGAAGGGCCGCGCACCGCAGGCCCTCGAGGTCGAGATCGTCCAGAAGGAGACGCGTGCGACGGCGATCTCGTTCGGAATGCCGATCGACGTCACACGCTCGCACCCCGACTTCGCCGCCCTCTCGGTCGCCCGCGCCTGGCTCGGCGAGCACCGCTCGTCGATGTCGCACCTCTACCAGAGGATCCGCGAAGTGCGCGGGATGAACTACGGCGACTATGCCTACATCGAGGCGTTCCCGGGAGGGATGTACCAGACCTTCCCCGAGCCGAACGTGGCGCGCCGGGCGCAGCTCTTCGAGGTCTGGATCCGTCCCGTCCTTCCGGCGAACGGCCCGATGGCCTTGAAGATCGCCCTCCACGAGCTCGACCGGCTCATCCGGGAAGGCCTCTCCGAGGCCGATTTCCAGGTGACGCGTGACTACCTGATGAAGAACGTCTACCTCCTCACCTCGACCCAGGGCCAGGATCTCGGCTCGGCCCTGGACTCGAAGTGGTACGGCATCGGGGACTACGTCCCTTACATGAGGGAGCGACTCGCGAAGGTGACCCGCGCCGACGTGAACAAGGCGATCCGCAGGCATCTCTCGGCCGAGAAGCTGACGGTCGTCATGATCACGAAGGACGCCGAGGGTCTCAGGAAGGAGCTCCTCTCGCCGAACCCGACGACGATCGCGTACGATGCCCCCAAGCCCCCGGAGGTCCTGGCAGAGGACAAGCTGATAGGAGCGAAGAAGCTCGGCCTCACGCCCGAACGCATTCGCATCACCCCCGTCGCCGACGTCTTCGCACGTTGAAAGGAGTGGAAATGCCCGAAGAGACATTCTTCGTCGCCGTGGACGGCCGCCAGCTCGACGGCGAGCAGGATATAAGCCAGGTCCGGCAGGTCTGCACCCAGTACGCAGGCCGGCAGGTCATGGTCTGGAACGAGGCGCTCGGATCGTGGACCGACCCGAAGACCCTTCCATCGTTCCGGGCGAGCGCCGCGCCGGCCCCCTCGCCGGCTCCCGTAGCGGCAACGGCGCCGCCCGCGCCCGCCCCGGCTCCCTACGCCCCGGCTCCGCGCGCCATGCACCCCGCAGCCGAGAAGGCGTCCGCCGCCGGAGCCGTGCTCGGAGGCGTGATGACCGAGGACGCCGGCGCGCTGAAGGGGCTTCTCGACTTCAAGTTCGAAAACCTCGTCGCCCCGAAGCTGATCCGGGTCCTCTACGTCGTCCTCGTCGTTCTCTGCGGCCTCGGGGCCCTCGGCGGGATCCTCGGCGGCCTGAACACGATGTTCCAGGGAATCCGCTTCGGCATCTTCGGCGTCACCGTCACCGGCCTCGTGATGACGGTGATCTCCCCGGTCATCGCGGTCTTCTACCTCGCTCTCATGCGCGTGATGCTGGAGGGGGTCCACGTCCTCTTCCAGCTCCGGGAGAAGCTCGGCAAGAGCTGATCCGGCATCCTTCTGGATCCCCGACACACGAAGGCCGGGCCCGCGGGCCCGGCCTTCTGCCGTCCAGGAGGAATCCCCGGGGGCTAACGGATCTTCAGCACCCGGGTCTTTGCGATCTTGTCGTGGAGACCCATCTTGTCCGGGCTGAAGGCGATCATCAGGAAGCCGATGTAGAGGATGAAGGCGCTCACCATGTACCCCACCAGGCGCATGAACGCCGTTCCCCATCCGAGCGGCTCTTCGCCGTCCTCGCGGACGATCCGCAGGCCGAGCATCTTCTTGCCGGGGGTCGCCCCCTTGTTCGCCCAGAACCAGAGGATGTAGCCGAGAGAGGCGGCCATCGTCAGGAGGAACGAGATGAAGGGGAGGATCGCCGCCAACGGCCCGGGCCCACCTTCGCTCGTCGCCATGCGCATCGTGAGGAACATCGTCGGCGCCCAGATGACGCCCATCAGGACCGAGATGATGACGCTGTCGATCAGGTAGGCGAGAAACCGGATCCAGAAGCCCGCAGGCTCTCCCTCGATCGGCGCCTCGTCGCCAAAGTAGGCCGGAGGCGCGGGAGCGGGTGCCGGCGCCGGACGCGAGGACATCGGGGCGGGTGCGGGGGGAGGCATCGGGGCCGGACGCGGCGCCGCCATCGGAGCCGGCGGCGGCGCAGGCCGTGCCGGGACGGGGGCAGGGACCGGGATCGGCGCCGGCGGCGGCGCCGGGCGGCGCACTGGTGCGGGCTCCGGGGCCGTGGCCGTTTCGAAGGATGGGGGGGCGGGGCGCGGAGCCGGAGGCGGCGGGGCGGAAACGGCGGCCGGAACGTAGGCGGGCGGCGGAGTCTCCGGCGCCGCGGCGGGCGCCGGCTTCATCGGGAAGCCCATCCCCTGCACGTCGAGGAGCGCTGTCCCTTCCGGGTCATAGACGCCCTGTATCTCGAAGATCGTCTTGCCGACGCGGATCTGGTCCCCCGGCTTCAGGCGCTGTTCGGTGACCCGCTGGCCGTTCACCCAGCTGCCGTTCGCGCTGTTGTTGTCGACGAGGACGTGCCCGTCCGGCTCCTCCACGATCCGGGCGTGGTGGCGCGAGACCGCGTGGTCCTCGAGGACCAGACTGTTCTCCTTGCCCCGGCCGATCAGGACCTCTTTTCCCGCAAGCGGGATCGTCTGGTCCTTCAGGGCGGGGTCCGGTGATTCCAGGACTTTCAGAAAAGCCATCGATTCCGCCTCACTGAAGTGCTCGAGATTTTCGGGGATGATGGACCAGAACCTCGCAAAGCGAAAGGGTATGGCCCTGGGACAGCCCGTCGAAGCAGTCCGCGTTCGCCACGGACGGAATTCGATGTCCTCGGGCCGAGCCTCGAAAGACGAGTTGAGGTTTCTCTCGAAACCCGCTCGACAGAGGCCCGCTCAAGACCCTGGGCGCCGGATCCTCCGCTTCGGGCGGTGACTAGGGACGGCACTCGACCGACTCAACGTAGAGAAACACCACGACTCGGGTTCCGACATGTCGGAAACCCCATCTTTACGTTGAAAATTTCAACGAATCCGGGTTTTCTTCTACACTCAAGCTCTGTCCTTTAAGTTATTTCACCTCAACCACTTAACTAAACAAGTCGATTCAGTGGTGCTGACTTTCTCCACATCCGCTTCTTTCACCATTTCCACCACTAGTCCTAAACTCAATCCCACGAGTGAGATAGGAAATACTCAACACTTTGGCCCCAGGTTTGCGAAAACCTCAATGGGCGGACCCGACGTCCGCCCCCGGGGGGTACGGAGGCTCATGTTGAAGCCGCAGACCAAGGGACTCCTTCTCGACACGACTCGCTGCATCGGTTGCGGTGCCTGCGCGCTGGCGTGCAAAGAACGCAACAAGCTGCCGAAAACATCCGACGACGTGCTGAAGGACGAGCTCTCCGACAAGACCTACTCGGTCGTGAAGCAAGTCGGCGAGCGCTACGTCCGGCGCATGTGCATGCACTGCGTCACGCCGTCGTGCGTCTCGGCCTGTCCGGTCGCCGCGCTCGAGAAGACAGCCGCGGGACCGGTGATCTACCACGAGTCCAGGTGCATGGGCTGCCGCTACTGCATGATCGCCTGTCCGTTCGGCATTCCGAAGTACGAGTGGGAGAAGAAGGCGCCTCTCGTGAGGAAGTGCGACCTGTGCGCCGACCGGCTCGCCCAGGGGCTGAAGACGGCCTGCGCCACCGCCTGCCCCACCGGCGCGACGACGTTCGGTGACCGCGACGCCCTCATCGCCGAGGCCCGTGAACGCTTCCGCGCCAATCCGGGGCGTTACCGCGAGCACATCTACGGCCTCGAGGAGGTCGGCGGCACATCCGTCCTCATCATCTCCGACGCGAAGCCGGAGGAGCTCGGCTACCCCGCCGGGCTCGACGGGACGGCCCCGGCCTTCCTGACCTGGAGAGTCCTGAACATCATCCCCGACATCGTCATGACGAGCGCCGTCCTCCTCGGAGGCATCTACTGGATCCGTAACCGCCGCGACGAGGTCGAGGCGGCCGAGGGTTCGCACCACGAAACGCCGAAGGAGCACTGACGGTGAACGTCATGCCGAAGCTCGAAGTCCCGCGCTTCACGTTCTGGCGGGGAGTCCTCCTCGTCATCCTCGCGCTCGGGACCTATGCCACCGTCATACGCTTCTTCCAGGGACTCGCCGCCTCCACGAATCTCTCCGACTCATTCCCCTGGGGAATCTGGATCGGCTTCGACGTCCTCTGCGGCGTCGCTCTCGCCGCCGGCGGCTTCACGATCAGCGCGACGGTCTACATCTTCAACCTCGAGAAGTTCCGCCCGATCGTCCGCCCCGCCATCCTGACGGCCTTCCTCGGCTACATGCTCGTCGTCGTCGCCCTGATGTTCGACCTCGGGCGACCCTGGAACATCTGGCATCCCCTCGTCATGTGGAACCCGCACTCCGTCATGTTCGAGGTCGGCTGGTGCGTCACGCTCTACACCACGGTCCTCGCGCTCGAGTTCAGCCCGATCGTCCTCGAGCGTTTCAAGATGACGAAGACGCTGCACGTTCTCCACGCCGTGATGCCGCTTCTCGTCATCCTCGGCGTCCTCCTCTCGACACTCCACCAGTCCTCGCTCGGGTCGTTCTACCTCATCGTCCCGACGAAGCTCCACGCGCTCTGGTACTCGCCCCTCCTGCCTCTCTACTTCTTCCTCACCGCGCTCACCCTGGGATGCGCGATGACGATCGTCGAGTCGTTCCTGTCGCACCGCGCCTTCGGCAAGCAGCTCGAGATGGAGCTCCTCGTCCCCCTCGGCCGCGTGGCGCTCCTCCTCCTCGCCCTCACGTCGGTCATCCGCTTCGCCGACTTCCGGCACCGCGGAATCCTCGGGCTGGCCTTCCAGCCCACCTACGAATCCCGGCTCTTCCTCGCCGAGACGCTCATCGGGGTCCTGGCGCCCGCCGTTCTCCTCGCGATTCCGAAGGTCCGCAAGCACACGACGGGACTGTTCCTCGCAGCTCTTCTCATCGTCATGGGCGTCGTCATGAACCGCCTGAACGTCTCCATCACCGGCATGGAGCGCTCCTCGGGCCAGATCTACGTTCCCGCCCTCACCGAGATCTTCGTCACGCTCTCGGTCGTCGGCGCCGGCTTCCTGATCTTCGCGCTCGCCGTGAAGTTCCTCCCGGTCTTCCCGGACCACGAGATGAAGGACGCGCGGCCGATCGTCGTCCCCGAGGGAGGAAACCTCGTGGGCCAGCCGATCCGGTCGCTCCCTGCGGCCGCGCTCGTCGTCGTGGCGATCGCCTTCGTCGGGGCCGCCGCGCTCGGGGCCGATGGCGTCCGCCGGCGCGAGGTCGCCCCCGGACCGCCCGCCCCCTCCGCGACGAAGCCCGAGCTGGCCGCAGCGCTCGCCAGCTTCGCCCCGCCGGCCGAGATCGTCTTCCCCCAGGCACCCGACAGTCCGGGCCCGGTCTCCTTCCGCCACGCCTCCCACGTCGACGCCTCCGCTCCCGACTGCCTCTCCTGCCACGGGAACAGCACCTCGTTCCTCGGACGCAAGGAAGCCGCGCCCGCCGGGCAGATGCACGACGCGAAACACTGCGGTGGCTGCCACGACGGGACGTCGGCCTTCGCCATCGACGCCGACTGCTCGCCCTGCCACAAGGCCGAGTAGCGGACGGGACGAGGTAAGGACGGCCATGCAGCGTCTCAGGGCCAACTCCCTCGCGGTGCGGCTGACGGGGACCCTCGTCGCCGCACTCGCCGTCCTCCTCCTCTTCTCCTGGTTCGTCGCCCTTTCTCTTCAGCGGCGCTTCGCTGAGACGATGGCCCGTTACAGCGCCCTCGCCCTCTCGGAGACCCTCACCAGCGGATTGCACAGCATGATGCTCGCCAACGACCGGGCCGGGCTCGGCAGCTCGGTCCGCGCCATCTCCGAGCGTTCCCCGAGCATCCGGGTCCGGGTCTTCAACAAAGAGGGGATGATTGCTTACTCCTCGATTCCCTCCGAAGTCGGCCAGCGCGTCGATCCGACCTCCGAGTCCTGCTTCAAGTGTCACGCCGTGGGACAGCCGATCGAGAAGCTGCCGCCCGGAGACCGGACGCGGACCTTCACCCTGGACGGTGTGCCGACCCTCGGCGTCATCCGCCCCATCGAGAACGAGCCGTCCTGCTCCACGGCCGCCTGCCATGCCCATCCCTCCGCCAAACGCCTCCTCGGCGTGGTCGACGTCTCGATCCAGCTCGTCAAGCAGGAGGAGGTCCGCCGGCAGACGATGGCACTGATGGCCTCGACCGGGGTCGCCACGCTCCTCCTCGTGGCCGTCGTCGTCGTCCTCGTCGTGAGGAGGAACGTCCACCGTCCCGTGCGGAGCCTCGCCGACACGCTCGGCTCCCTCGGCGGTGGCGACTACTCGGCCCGGTACGAGGACGAGTCGATCGCCGAGTTCGCCTACCTCGGCCACCATGTGAACCGGATGGCGGGCGACCTGCAGAAGGCCAACGCCGAGCTCGTCGACTGGGCCCAGACGCTCGAACGGCGGGTCGAGGAGAAGACCGGCGAGCTGAAGTCCGCCCAGGCCCAGATGATCCGGGTCGAGCGGATGGCCTCGCTCGGCAAGCTCGCGGCCGTCGTCGCCCACGAGATCAACAACCCCCTCGCGAGCGTCGTCACCTACTCGCGTCTCCTGCTCCGCCGGTTCACGCTCAAGGGCGGACCGAAGCCCGGCGACGACACGGAGAAGATTCTCGATGCCATCGCCTCCGAGTCGTCCCGCTGCGGCGAGATCGTCTCGAACCTCCTCCTCTTCGCACGCCGCACGGGCTCACGGATGGAGCCCACCGACGTCAACAAGCTCGTCGACCGCTCCCTCTTCCTCCTCAAGCACAAGATGGATCTCGCCCAGGTGCTTCCGGAAGAGATCCTCGATCCCTCCCTTCCTCACGTCCTCTGCGATCCGTCCCACATCGAGCAGGCGATCCTCGCCCTCGCCATCAACGGCATCGAGGCGATGCCGGACGGCGGGACCCTGACGATCCGGACCTCGCCGCACGGCCCGCGCGGCGCGCGCATCGAGATCTCGGACACGGGCGTCGGGATGGACGACGAGGTCAAGAGGCAGATCTTCGAGCCCTTCTTCACGACGAAGGGGGACGGCGACGGCAAGGGCCTCGGCCTCGGCCTCGCCGTCGTCTACGGCATCGTCCAGCGCCACGGCGCCGAGATCGAGGTCGAAAGCGCTCCCACCGCCGGGACCCGCTTCATTCTCACCCTGCCGGGGAGCTCCGCCCCGGGAGAGGAGTCCTGATGACCACGCCCGTCAAGCTGATGATCGTCGACGACGAGCCCCACCTGCGGAGCTCCCTGACATTCTGGTTCCGCGAGGAGGGCTACGACGTCCTCTCCGCTGGCGGCGGGCGCGAGGCCCTCACCACCCTCGTGCGCGAGGCGCCGCAAATTCTTCTCGTCGACATCAAGATGCCCGGAATGGACGGCCTCGAGGTCCTGCGCAGGGTGCGCGAGACCTCGCCCGAGACGACCGTCATCATCATGACCGCCTACGCCTCCGTCGAGACGGCCATCCAGGCCCTGAAGGACGGCGCCTACGACTACATCGTCAAGCCGTTCGACCCCGAGGCGATCTCCCGTCTCGTGAAGAAGGCGGCCGAGCGCTACACGCTCCTCTCGGAGAATCGCGATCTGAAGGCTCGCATCGAGGCAGGCGAGCCGGCCCTCGTCATGGCCGGTGGGGGGCCGATGGCCCACGTCCTCGAGCTCGTCGATCAGGTCGCCCCCACCGACACGAGCGTGCTCGTCACCGGCGAGAGCGGCACGGGCAAGGAGCTCATCGCCAGGCTCGTCCATTGCCGGAGCCCCCGGCGCTTCGGGCCGCTCAGCATCGTGAACTGTGGCGCCCTCTCCGAGGGAGTCCTCGAGAGCGAGCTTTTCGGACACGAGAAGGGAGCGTTCACCGGGGCCGCCGGCCGCCGGCGCGGCAGGGTCGAGATGGCCCATGAGGGAACGCTCTTTCTCGACGAGATCGGCGACGTGCCACCGAAAGTCCAGGTCGACCTCCTCCGGGTCCTCCAGGAGAAGCACGTGACCCGCGTCGGGGGAAACCAGACCGTCCCCGTCGATTTCCGGCTCGTCACCGCCACGCACCGCGACCTCGAGGACGAGGTCGCCGCCGGGCGCTTCCGGCAGGACTTCTTCTTCCGGATCCACGTCTTCGTCATCGACCTTCCCCCTCTCCGCAAGCGGCAGGCCGACATCCCCGTCCTGGCTCAGCACTTCCTGACCCGATTCGCCACGTCGATGAACCGGAAGATCGGCGGCTTCGCGCCGGCGGCCCTTTCGGCGATGCTCGACTACCCGTGGCCGGGAAACGTTCGCGAGCTCCAGAACGCCATCGAGCGGGCGGTCGTCCTCTGCAAGGGTGACACGATCGAGGCCGGGCACTTCCCCTTCAGCGGACCAACTCCGGCGGCGGCATCGCTTACACTGGCCTCGGCCGAGGAAGCGCATATCCGAAAAATCCTCTCCACGTTGGGGTTCAACGTCGCACAGGCCGCCCGGGCGCTCGAGATCGACCGCGTGACGCTTTACAACAAGATGCGGAAGTTCGGCATCGACCGTCCGTGAAGGTCCGGCTCCTCCACACCGGCGACGTTTCGCCCGGCCATGTGAGGAGCGCCTTCAGCAGCCTGGCCCCGCCCCTCGTGCCGGGCGAAACGACCGCCTTCCGCAACTCGCTCGCTCCCTCCTACGACCGCTCGCGAGCGCAGTACGACGCCTTCCGTGTCCTCGAGTCCGTCCCGGCTCCCGAGCCGGACTGGCTGAACCTCCTCCTCGTAGGCGTCGACCTCTTCGTCCCGGCCCTCACCTACGTCTTCGGGCTCTCCCACCTCGACGGCGGAAGGGGCATCCTCTCCCTCGCCCGGCTCAGGCCACCGGAGGAAAGCGAAATCTCCGAGTCGATCCTGGTACACCGGCTCCGCGTGGAGGTGGCTCACGAGCTGGGCCATGCCGCGGGCCTCGTCCACTGTGTCGTGACCGACTGCGCCATGCACCGCTCGCTCTGGCCGGAGAGCGTCGACCTCAAGAACCCCGAGTTCTGCGCTTCCTGCCTGGCCCGGTTCGCGCAGCCGTAGGCGCCGCGAGGTCGAGACCGGCTGCTTCGGCCAGGGCCGCCCGGAGCGCCGCGCGTTCCTCGCCGGTCTCCCCGGTCCGCGGAACCGGCGTCGTCGCGGCCTTTGCCCTGTCGAACCAGAAGAACCCGCTCTGCCCGCCCGCGACCTGGCTCGCGGCGAGCCAGACGACCGTGTCGGCGCCCTCGGAGGGAGTCCTCAGGATCGCTTTCGTGACGGCGTGGAAGCGCGGAAGGGCCGTCCGTACAGCGGGCGTGTCGGCCCATCCCGGGTGCATCGCCGAGAACGTCACGCCGTTCCCCGCCAGGCGCTCGGCGAGGAGCTCGCTCAGGACGACGAGCGCGCGCTTGGTCCGCGCGTACTGGACGACGCCGTCGAACGGCTCATCGCCGCCGCGGAAGAGTCCCGCGACGTCCAGCCGCTGCGTGTACATCCCGCCCGAGGAGACGTGGACGACGCGCCCCCGGGCCCGCTCGAGAGCTGGCAGGAGGAGGCTGGTCAGGAGGTACGGCCCGACGAGATTCGTCGCGAGCGTGAGCTCCAGACCATCCAACGTCGTGACGCGACGGTCCGGCAGGACCCCGGCGTTGTGGACGAGGACGTCGACCGGCTCGCCCGAGAGAGCCGCCGCGACCCGGCGAACATCGCCGAGGTCGGAGACGTCGAGGGACACGACCTCGAGTGCCCGGCTTCCCGTCTGAGCCCCCACCTCGTCAGCCGCTTCCCTTCCACGAGCCTCGTTGCGGCAGAGCATCACGACCCGGGCGCCGAAGAGCGCGAGGCCCCGTACCGTCGCCTTCCCGATCCCGGAATTCGCGCCCGTGACGAGAACCGTCTTCCCTGACAGATCAACGTCGAGATCCTTCGGGTCGAAACGGCGCGCGTGACGGCGGTAGCCGTTCCGGTCGAACGAAAAGACCACGGAGGCGTCCAGAACCGTGTCGAGGAGCCCGGACAAGATGCTTCTCACGCTCCCTCTCCGCCGCCGGAATGCAGAGGGTTTGCTCCCGGCACGCGGGAATGCCGGCCCGACGGCGTCACGGCACGAGGACCGCGATCCGGATCAGCGTCCGGGGGTTCTCGTGTGCTCGCCGCCTGATCCGCGTGCCCGCTCTGCTTTCCGATCTCGAGTCGACAGCCGACCTGATGCGGTGCCTGTAGGACGCAAGGGACATGCGAAAAGAGCCGGCGTCGCCGCCGGCCCTTTTCGCTAACCCGTTGAAGGGTAAGATTTTGAATTGGAGCGGGACACGAGGGTCGAACTCGCGACATCTACCTTGGCAAGGTAGCGCTCTACCACTGAGCTAGTCCCGCCCACGGGACCGGCGGAAGATAGCGAAGAAGGCTCCGCCCGTCAAGCTGAGTGCGATGCCGGGACCGGCCCTCAGTACGGATCGGACGTGATCATCGCCTGGAAGCTTCCGTCCGACGTCACGGCGTCGTTCAATACTCCGTAGGCCGCGAAGGTGTCGTCGCCCGCGATCCTGCGGACGACCGCGGTAAACCGCGTCACCAAGGCGGGCGCTCCGGCGAGCGCGTGGACGCGGGACCACTGGACCCAATCGCCGACGGCGAGCCTGGCGGTCAGCGGCGAACCCGCGGCGGCGCCCGTGTCGGCGTCGTAGAGCCGCACCTCGAGCGTGACCGGCAGCTCCGACCCTCCCCCGGTGTTCACGACGGCGAGGTTCGAGCGGACGCTCTCGTCCTGGCTGAGGCCCGGAACGAGCGCCGATGTTCGGGCGCCGCCCCCTTTCGCCACGGCAGGGTAGAAAAGCCCGAAGGCGCCCCCGGTCGTGGCGTCGGTGTTCGGCGTCGTCGTCCGGGCGAGGACGACGGTGGAGGGCGCGTCGAGGCCGGTCAGGAACCGGAACGTGACCGTCAACGTTCCCGCCTGCGCAGCGGTCGTCCCGTCGGGAATCTGCATCCCGTGCGACCGCAGGTAGGCGAGGACGTCGGGGATCGTCAGCTGCTGGCGAGCTGCGAGGTCGACCGTCACCACCGGGACACCCGTGATCTCTCCAAAACCCGGGGCCGGCCGGTAGACGAGGTCCACCGGCGTGGCGATGGTGCCGTCGTTCACGAGCGTCACCTCGGTCGTGTAGTGAGAGCGTGCCTCCCCGTAGACGTCGAGGACGACCGGAACGACGACCGTCCGGGCCGCGGCGAGCCCGCCGGGACGAAAAGCCGGAAGGTAGCTTCCGTCCGATGTCCGGGCGTCGTTGACGACGCCATAGGCCGCAAACGCGCCGACGCCCGCCGTCCTCTCGATCCGGGCGTACCCGTAAGAGCCGTCGGGGAGACCGGCCAGACCGAGGATGCCGTTCCACTGCGTCCACTCGCCCGGCGCGAGTGTCCGCACGAGCGGCGGTCCCGCGGGTGCTCCGCTCGCGGAGTAGACCTGCACGAAGACCTCGATCGGCTCGGTGCCGCGACCCGGCAGGTGAACGACCGCGAGGTTCGACCTCGCCTCACCCGCGACGGAGCGCAGGCCGTAGACCGTCGCCACCTCCTCCGCCGCGTCGAGGTCCGACGGGGCACCGTAGAAGAGCCCGAACGTGCCGCCGGAGGCCGCACGCGTGTAGGTGCGCGCGATGACGTAAGTCTCGTCGACGTTCCTCGCACCGTTGCCGAGCGTGACGCTTCCCGCGACGGGTGCCTCCGGCGTCGCCACCGGGATCACCATCCCGAGAGAACGCAGGAAGGCGAGCGCGTCGACCGCTCGAAGCTCGCGCCCGCCCGGGATCGTGAGGTTCGCGGTCTTCGGAGTGAGTGTCCCGCCCGTCCCGGTAAAGCCCGGAGACGGCGTGTAGGTGATGGGAACCGAGGTGTCGGACGCCGCGCGAGAGCCGACGACGAGCTCTGACAGGAATCGTGCGCCACCGGTCCCGACGACGTCGAGGACGACCGGCAGCGTCCGCACGCCCGGCCGCGCGGAGGCGACGAACGTCCCGTGCCCGGCCGTACCGACGAGGATCGTCTCCCCTCCCGCCCCGTCTCCGTCTGGACCCATGTTGCGCACGAGGGTGACCGAAGCTCCCGGCGGGAGTCCCGCGGTCTCAGGGCTCCAGGCTCCATCCCGCTTCAGGGCAAGGCCACGCGGACCCGCCGCCGCCCAGAGCCGCCCGCCGGAGAGGTCGATGGAGAAGACCGGCGTCGAGTTCAGTCCTACCGAGTCCTTGCGAAAGAAGCTCCCTGCCGGGCGCCGGTAGACGCCCCCCGTGGCGAGGCCGGCGAACGCCGCCCCGGCATCGCCCCCGAGCGAGACGACGAGTCCGCTGGAAGGCAGGCCCGAGGAGACTTCGGCCCATGGCCCCGAGCCCCTCGCGAAGAGACCCTCGACCATCGCCACCCAGAGCGTGCCGTCGAACGAGCGAATGGCGTTCACCGTCCCGCTGCCCGTGTAGCCGCCAACAGGCTCGGCAGACCACGAAGCGCCCGAGAATCGCCAGAGGCCCGTCGCGACGGTCCCGCCGAAGATCGTGCCCGAGTGCGACGCGAGAGTCGTCGGGAGGCTTGCGAGCGAAAGGCCTGCGGAGAACGGAGTGGCGGAGGAGATCGAAACGACGTACGGGCCGCAGCTCGTCGCGACGAGAGCCTCCGGCTGAGAACCGGTCGTTCGGACGACGGCCGTCGCCTCGCCGCAGCCGTCGGGGAGACGGGCGAGCTCCGGCGGACCAGCCGAAGGCCCTCCCGTCGGCAGATTCACGAACGCCGCGCCGCCACCGAGCGAGGTCGCGGCGGCCGACGCCGCGACCATCGTCAAATCGAGCGAAGCGGCGTCGGTGACGACGGCTGCAGGGTTCGGCCCGACGAGCGGTGTCCAGCCCGGGCCCCCGCGCCGGTGGAGGCCTCCGCCCGCCGACCCCAGAAGAAGCTCCGTCCCGAGGTCGAGGAATGCCTGCCCTCCCCTCGGGAGGAGCCCGCTCCGGTCGGAAGCCCAGGCGGAGCCCGAGCGGACGAGGACCCCCGCGTCGGCCGTGGCGGCCCTCAGCGAGCCGCCCCAGGTCGTCAGTGCGCGGACGTCGTGGCCGCCGAACGCCGTGTCCCCGATCCAGGAGGTCCCGTTCCAGGCGTAGAGCGTGACGTTCGTCCCGGCCCAGAGCGTCCCGCCGAACATGGCCAGTGCGCGAAAGCCCTCGGCCGGCCCGACGCCGCCAGACAGGGGAATCCAGCCCGTACCGGCCCAGCGCGCCGCGCTGCCCGTCGAGAGGCCGACGATGACTCCCTGCGGGTCGGGGAGCATCGAGATCACGATTCCGACTCCCGGCGAGGGCGCCGCACTCCACGTCTCGCCCGTTTTCCGCCACGCGCCGAGGCCGCCGACCCACAGTGTTCCCGAACCGTCCACGGCGACCGTCGAAGGGAAGGCGGCGGAAGACGGGAGAGTCGCGACAGTCCACGCGCCCCCGGCCGAGCGGCGCCAGAGCTCCTCCCCCGTCGCCGCCCAGACCTCTCCGTTCAGGACCGCGAGCGAGGAGACCGGCTTGCCGGACAGACCGTCCAGCCCCCATCCCCCTTCGAGGGAGACACCGCGAAACACCCCGCTCGCGGTCCCTGCCCAGAAGGACCCGCCAGAGGCCGCGAGGCACCGGACATCGCCACCGAGGGGATACCCGACATCGGGCACGAGCCGCAGACCCGCCTGCGCTCCCCCGCAAAGAAGCGTCGCGACGGCGAGGACCGCGGCGCCTCCGATCCGTCTTCCGATTCCGGTCCGTTCACGTCGCATCGAATGCTCCTCGTATCCAGTCGATCGTCCCGGCGTCGCCCTCGATGGCCACCACGTCGAACCGCACCTCGCGCCGGCAGCCGGACGGGTTCTCCGCGAGCCAGGCGCGCGCCGCCGAGAGGAGCTTTCGCCTCTTGTGGGCAGTGACGGCTTCCGCCGGCGCCCCACGCGAGGCGTCGCGCCGCCACTTCACCTCGACGAAAACGACGGTGCCGCCGTCGCCGGCCACGAGGTCGATCTCTCCCCCGCCGGCCCGGACGTTCCGCGCCACGACGGAGAGCCCGTGCTCCTCGAGAAAGAGGGCCGCCTCGTCCTCGCCATTACGTCCCTTCGGCGTCGTCGGGGCACGCGCCGGCCCGGCCGGACGCGGCACCGCACGCCGCCTGCGCGACAGGCCCAGCTTCGCAAGCCGCTCCTTCCAGCCGTCCGACACGGGTCGAGGATAATCGAGCCATGGACGACGTCTTCGTAATCCAGTGTCCCGACTGCGAGTCCACCCTGAAGGTCGACCGCGAAACGGGTGCCGTCCTCTCGCACGAGCCGGCCGCGTCGAAACGCCGGCTCGGCTCGTTCGAGGAGGCCGCCGCGGAGAACGCGCGTCGCAAGGAGAGGGCTAACGAGCTCTTCGCCGCCACCGTCGAACGTGAGAAGCACAAGAGCGAGATCCTGGAGAAGACCTTCCGCGAGGCGCTGGAGAAGGCCCAGAAGGACTCCGGGGGGCGTCCGCGCAGCCCGTTCGACGACGACTGACTCCGGTCCTGTCGTCCGCTAGAGGTCCTTCCTGTTCAGGTACCAGAGGAGCCAGCCGATCGCTGCGAAGAGAGTCGCCGCGAGGAAGAGCCAGACGTCCCACATCGGCCACTTGTCGCCGTACTTGTGCTGGAGGCTCTGGTAGACGACTCCGATCGCGAGAACGACGGCAGCCCAGGCGAGCACTCTCCAGACGATCCGCCGCGTGTCCTCGGACTGCTGCTGGTTCTGGAGCTTCTCGATCGCCGCCTGACGCTTCCGGCGCTCGATCTCGCGGCGGTGGGCCTTCATCCCCTCGGTCACGAGCTCGGGTCGCGTCACAGGGCGGGTCGTCTCCGGCGCCACCCGCCGGACGGGCGCCGTGGAGTGCGTGGGGTCCAGCTTCTGCGTCGGCCCCGTGACGTACGGGTTCGACGGCACTCTCGAGTCCGGCTTCTTCGGCTCCGCCACCATTCCTCCTCGCGGCTTCCCGTCAGCTCGCCGTCGCCGGCCCCGGGTGCGCCGGAAGGGCCTGCGCCGCCAGCTCCAGGACGTCGAACGGCTGGGTCCTCCCGGACATTTCCGTCTGCGCGTTCCCGAGCATCACCATGCAGAACGGGCAGGAGACGCCGACGAGGTCGGTCCCCGCCTCCTCGATCTCGGAGTAGCGCGCCTGGTTGATCCTGGTGCCGATCTTCTCATCCAGCCACATCCGGCCGCCTCCTGCACCGCAGCACAGGCCGTTGCGGCCGCTTCTCGGCAGCTCCGTGAGCGCGAGGCCCGGGATCGCCGCGAGGACCTCCCGTGGCGCGTCGTAGACCTCGTTGTGGCGCCCGAGGTAGCAGGCGTCGTGGAACGAGATCGACTTCGGCAGGGCCTGCGTCAGCTTCACCCGTCCCTCGGACAGGAGCCGGGCGACGAGCTCGGTCCCGTGCATCACCTCGAACTTCCCGTCGAAGTCGGGGTACTCGTTCCGGAGCGTATTGAAGCAGTGCGGGCAGTTCGTGACGATTCGCTTGACGCCGTAGCCGTTGAGCGTCTCGACGTTCTGCTGCGCAAGCGTCTGGAAGAGGTACTCGTTCCCGAGCCGCCGGGCCGAGTCTCCGTTGCACGTCTCCTCGGCACCGAGGATCGCGAACTTCACGCCCCCTTCATGCAGGAGCTTCGCGAGGGCGAGGGAGACTTTCTTCCCCCGGTCTTCGTACGAGCCGGCGCACCCGACCCAGAAGAGGATCTCGACCTGCGCGCGAGCGGCCTCGTCCATCGCACCCAGGACGGGGATCTCGAAGTCGAGCTCGGCCGTCCAGGCGTCGCGATCGCTGGCGGGAAGATTCCAGGGGTTGCCCTGGCGCTCCATCCCGTTGAAGGCCGTCTGTGCCTCCTTCGGGAACTCGCTTCGCTCGAGGACGAGGTGACGGCGCAGGTCGACGATCTTGTCGGTATAGGTGATCCCGACCGGGCAGGCCGACTCGCAGTAGCGGCACGTCGTGCACGCCCAGATCGTCTCCTCGTCGATCCACCCTCCAATGAGGGGCTTGCGCTCCTCGAGCCGCTTCTCCGCTGCCGCATCACCATGGCCGGAGGCCACGTCGACGAGGTCTGCCGCGGCCGTGTAGAGCGCGGTCCGCACGTCCTTCATGAAGCCCTTCGGCGTGAGCGGTTTTCCGGTCAGGTGCGTCGGGCAGACCTCGCGGCAGCGTCCGCACTCGGTGCAGGTGAACATGTCGAGCCGCTGCTTCCAGGTGAAGTCCTCGACCCGGGCCACTCCGAACTTCTCGGCTTCGGCCGCTTTCTCGATGTCGACCGTCGAGAGCTTCCCGGGTGCGTCGATCTTCCTCAGGAAGATGTTCGGCAGGGCCGTGATGACGTGGAAGTGCTTGGCGAACGGGAGGTAGTTCAGGAAGCCGAAGACCGCGATGAGGTGAAGCCACCAGCACGAGAAGTAGACCGTCTCGAGCGTCCCCGCAGACGCGCCGGAGAGGGTCGTCGAGAGAGCCGCCGTCACCGGTTCCCAGGCCGAAGCGTGCCCGGGGGTCAGCACGAACATCGCGGCGCCGGCGAGGAGGTCGGTGGCCATGAGGAAGCCGATCAGACAGAGGATGGCGCCGGCGTCGAACGAGGCGTCGAGCCGCTCTCGGCGGAAGAGGTACCGGCGCCCAAGGGCCAGGAGGACGCCGACGAGGGTCGTCACGAGGACGACGTCTTTCAGAAACAGGTAGGCCTGCCAGGCGCCCACCGGGAGGAAAGGCATTCCCGCCTTCGGGAAGAGCCCCTCGAGAACGAGCGAGAGGGTCCTCACGGAGAGGACGACGAAGCCGCTGAAGATGAGCATGTGATAGAGGCCCGCATAGCCGTCCCACCACATCTTTTTCTGGAAGATTCCGAGCTTCACGAGGCCTCGAAGCCGTTCGAGCGGCCGGTCCCATCGCACGTCCGGGGGACCGCCGATGGTCAGGAGCTGCCAGCGCCGCGAGGCGGTATAAGCGAACGCCGCGATCGAGCCGAGAAGGACCAGCGCGAAGAGGAGGGTCCCCGGGACCCCGAAGTAGGTGGCTTCGGTCGGCAACATCACCGGAAAGGATATCGCACGGTGAGTGGTTCCGAGCCCTCGATCCCGCCGGGCCGGACCGGCCCGGCCGGGGTGTATCATCATGGCTAAGTTTCGAAGGCCCAACAAATCCGGCGGGATCGGAGCCAGGCTGATGAGAAAGACTTCGTCGTTCCTCGTTATCGCCGTACTGCTCGCCCTCGCCGCGGTCGCCCCTGCGGCGCCGCGGGCGGGTGCCGCGGCGCTCGCTGCCTCGCAGGGAATCGACCTGTGGGGCGGGCCGGGCGCAAAGGGAGCGGGTGACCAGGGAGCCCGGTTCGACACCATCGTTCACGTCACCAGCGCCACCTCGGCCGCCGGCGCCGTCGATTTCTGGGCGGGGGGGAGCATCGTCGCGACGACGCCCTTCACCGTCCCGGCCAACGGCGTCGCAGACGTCCCGGCTCCGGCAGCACTGACCGGCATCGGAGCGTTCGCCTACAACGTTCGGTCCGACGCCGCCGTGACGGCCTGGTCGGAGACGTACAACGAATCGTCCGAGGGGCGGTTCGGCGTCAGTCTCGCGGCGGTCCTGCCGTCCGAGCTGCTCTCACCCGGAGATGAGGCGACGGGCGGTGGAGTCGATGTCTCGTCGTCCACGGACCCCGGGCGGGCCCGCACGAACGTCGGCGTCATCTGCTCCAGCACGGCCGCCCAGGCCTGCAGGCTCGAGGTCGCCGTCTTCTCCGCAGGCTCCCTCTCGGGCTCGGGCATCGTCGAGTCGATCCCGGGCGGTGCCGGCCAGTCGTCCCTCGAAAGCCTCGTGCCGGCCTCCACCGGCAAACCCGCCCTTGCGCTTCGCCTGCGGCTTCTCTCGGGAGCAGGGCTCCCCTACGTCATCCGGAACGACAACAGGACCAGTGACGGCACGGCTATTCCTCTCTCGGTGAAGCGAGGCGCCTTCTCGACGGCCCCGGTCATCCTCTCCTTCTCCGCGAGCCCCGGCAGCGGCTGCGCGCCGCTCGAGACGACCTTCGCCTGGCAGACGACCGGAGCCGCGCAGGTGAGCATCACCGGCGTCGGAAACGACCTGCCGGCGAACGGGTCCGTCAAGTCGACGGTGACCGCCAGCGGCAGCTTCGTCCTCACCGCCACGTCCCTCACGGGCCAGTCGGCAGTAAAGCCGCTGCAGGTCACGATCACCCCCTCGACCCCCGTCCCGACGCCCGCTCCTGCCACCGTGACGGCCGCGACGGGCGGCGTCACGACGGGTCTCCTCCCCCTGGGCACCGGACCCGTGACCGTAGAGTTCGTCAAGCACGAGTCTTCCGGGTCGACCTTCACCGTTCTGGGAACCTCCTGGGCCTACACGGCGGGAATCACGCCCGGAACCGACATCGTGCGGATCACCGCCACCGGCTCCTGCGGTCCCGCGAGCGCTGATTTCACCGCCCACGTCGTCCCGCCCGGGGCACCGCGCATCGTCCGCTTCTGGTCCATCCCCGAGCGCGGCTGCGGACCGACGACGAACATCCTCCTCTCCTGGGAGACCGAGAACGCGGTCGGCGTGCGCGTCAGCGGCTTCGACGACCTCTTCGTCGCCAACGGAGGCGTCGAGGCCACCATCACGGGCACCTCGAACTTCACGCTCACCGCCCGTGGCCAGGGCGGCTCGACCGACTCGGCCACGATCACCGTCCCGGTCGACCCCCAGCTCTACGTCCCGATCCTGATCCCGGGAGCGGCGAACGTCACCGGCGACGAGACCGTGCAGATCAACGTCGATCCCGGCTCCGTCCCGTCGCTCACCGACGTCCGCTGGACGGTCATCCAGAACCAGAGCGGCTTCTCCTTCTCACCGGACCCGGTAACGCCCGGCCGCTACAACTACCGGGCGGGCTCGTACTCCGGCGTCGACATCATCCGATTCCTCTGGGTCAACGGCTGCGGTATCGCCTATACCGACTTCACGTCGAGGGTCACGGGGCTGACACCCTAGCCGCACGGTCTTCGCGACACACAGAAGAAGAAGGGCGGCCTCGAGGCCGCCCTTCTTCTTTCCTTGCCGGTACCGGGGGAAGGGGCGCTACGCCTTCGCCTTTTTTACCGCCTCCGTCAGCGCCGGGACGATCTGGAAGAGATCGCCGACGATGCCGTAGGTCGAGATCTTGAAGATCGGCGCCTCGGCGTCCTTGTTGAT
>DIAY01000286.1:21194-26816 GCA_002414905.1 Holophagales bacterium UBA5066
CCTTCGAGGAGCCCATCCCCGCCACGTGCTGGATGGCCCCCGAGATGCCGCAGGCGATGTAGAGCGTCGGCGAGACGACCTTGCCCGTCTGCCCCACCTGGTGCTCGTGCCCGATCCACCCCGCATCCACCGCGGCGCGCGAGGCACCGAGCGCCGCGCCCAGCTCGTGGCAGAGCGCCTTCAGGACTGGCCAGTTCTCCGGCCCCTTGATACCGCGGCCGCCCGAAACGATCATGTCGGCCTCGGCCACGTCGATCTCTCCCGCTTCGGCCGTCTCCAGCTTCACGACCTTCGCACGGATCGTCACCGCGACGTCGAGCGCCACGACCTCGCCGGCTCCGGGCGCGGCCTTCGCGGCCGGGAAGACGTTCGGACGGGGCGTGGCGATCTGCAGCGCCGTCGCCGGGCCGGTCGCCACGGTCGCGCGGGCCTTGCCCGAGTAGACGAGGCGGGTCGCCACGAGGCGCCCCCCCTCGACCTCGAGAGACATCACGTCGGAGAGGAGCCCGACCTTCCGCCGCGCGGCGAGGCGCGGGGCGACGTCCTTGCCCATCGACGTCGCGGAGATGAGGAGGATTCCCGGGGTGAACGCGGTCACGGCGGCGTCGAGGGCCGCTGTGTACCCCTCGCAGGAGTAGAGGGCGAGCTCGGGCTTGTCGGCCATGAAGACCTTCGCCGCGCCGTAGGCGGCGAGCTCGGGCGCGAGGCCGCCGATGCCGGAGCCGGCCACGACGGCGCCGAGGGCGCCGCCCGTCTTCGCCGCGACCTCGCGGCCGAGGGTGAGGGCCTCGAAGGAGGCCTTGCGGATCTTTCCGTCGCGCTGCTCGATGAAAACGAGGACGTTGCTCATCGTGATTCTTCCTTGTCTCGCCGTCGGCCTAGAGGACCTTCGCCTCGTCGCGGAGGAGACGGACCAGCTCGTCGGCGGCCTTGCCTGGATCGTCAGCGGGGATCAGTTTCACGGCCTGCCGCGCCGGCGGCAGCTCCAGCTTCATCCAGCGGACGGCGGCCTTCTCGCCCGTCATCGCGTCCGGGTCGACGCCGACGTCGGCCGGCTTCTTCACCGCGATCGTCTTCTTCTTGGCCGCCATGATCCCCTTCAGCGAGGAGTAGCGCGGCTCGTTCAGCCCCTTCTGCGCCCCGACGACGCACGGAAGCGGCATCTCGACGACCTCACGCGCCCCCTCGATCTCGCGGTACGCGACGACGCCGCCGTCCTTCCACTCGAGCTTCGTAACGAGGTTCGCGTGTGGCAGGTCGAGAAGCTCGGCGAGCATCGGCACCATCGTCTGGGCATCGGTCCCGACCCCCTTGTTGCCGAGCCAGAGGACGTCGCACGGCAACGCCCGAATCGCCCCGGCGAGCGCCTGCGCCACGCCGAGCGAGTCGGCCTCGCCGAGCCCGTCGGAGGCGATACGGACGGCCTCGTCGGCCCCGCGCGCCAGGCACTCGCGCAGGCCCACGTCGGCCCGGGCCGGCCCGTACGTCACGACCGTGACCGTTCCGCCCTTCGCCTCGCGGGCCTTGATAGCCTCCTCGAGAGCGTACTCGTCGTAGGGCGAGACGATCCACTTGACGTCGGCCTCGTCGATCGACTTCCCGTCGGCTCCGATCTTGATCTTCGTCTCGGTGTCCGGAACGTGTGCGATGCAGACGACGTGATTCATCCGTTCTTTCCTCTCGCGGTTCGGAAATGGACCGGGAAACAGGGCGGAACCGGACTAAAAGGTATCACGCCACGCCGCACTGCGGCACGAAGAATGAGCCGCGATTCAGGCGTGCCGGGCTTTGGCCCGCCCCGCCCTCCACCCTCTGCGCCGTCCCGGCCCATCCCGCTCATTCCCTTCTGTCGTTCTTGACTTACGCCTGAATTACGCCCAACCTTCCTTCAACCATGTCCGCCCTCCCTGCCGCCCTCCCCGCCACGGTCACCAGCCGTCTCCTCCGCGCGGCCGACCTTCCGCGGCGGGGCGCGTCCCTGCGCCCCGCCGACCGCCTCCCGACGGGCGTCGTCCCGTTCGACGCCCTCCTCGGCGGCGGCCTTCCACGCGGTGCGCTCGTGGAGCTCTGCGGTCGTTCGGGCGGCCGCCTCTCCCTCGTCCTCGCCACCCTCGCCGCCGCCACCTCCCGCGGCGAGACAGCCGCACTCCTCGACCTCGGCGACCACCTCGACCCCGCCGCCGCAGAGGAGGCAGGCTGCGATCTCGCGAGGCTCCTCTGGGTCCGCCCGCAGCGCTTCCGAGACGCCCTCCTCGCCGCCGAGACCGTCGCCGCCGCCGGCTTCCGTCTCGTCGTCCTCGACGCCGGCCTCACCCTCCCCTCCTCGCGCCTGCGCGACGCCGGCCCCTGGCTCCGCCTCGCCCGCTCCGCCGCCCCGCGCCGCGTCGCCTTCCTCCTCTCCACCCCCGTCCCTCTCGCCGGCCTCGCCGCCGAGGCGCTCGTCGGTGTTTCTGCCCGCGCCCTCTTCCGGCAGGCCGGCACCAACCGTTTCCTCGCCGGCGCCGCCACCAGCCTCTCTCTCCTGAAGATCCGTGGCGGCCGCCCCGCCGAGGCCCCGCTCCTGGCGCTCTCCCCTCTCGCCGCACCGCTGGCGAGGAGGCTCCTCCCGGATCTCCTTCCAGCTGCACCGGTCCCCGCCCGCGTCGGAGCCGCACCGTCTCTCGCCCCCGCCCGTTCCATGGCTGCGCGCCCGGCCTTCCTCGCAACCGCCTCCCCTCCATCCGCGGATCGCATCCCCCCAGACCGCGCCGCCGCCTGCGCATGAGACATCGATGGCTTCGCCCCGCCTCCTCGCCCTTGCCGTCCCCCTCTTCCCCCTCGCCGCCCGCCTGCGCGCCGAGCCGGAGCTGCGAGACGAGGCCCTCGCCGTGACCGAGGGGAACGGCTCGGCCGCCCACGTCGTCGCCGCCACCCGTTCCGTCCGCGCTGCCGGCGTGAAGCCCGGCATGACCCTCCCCCAGGCTCGCGCCCTCGTCCCGCGCCTCCTCGCCCGCGGCCGCGACCCGCACGCCGAAAAGGCCGCGCAGGAAGCCCTCCTCGATGCTGCCGGCCGCTTCTCCCCCCGCGTTGAAGACGCCGGCGACGGCCTCGCCTTCCTCGACCTCGCCGGCCTCGCTCCCCGCTCCGCCTCCGGCGATCTCCTCGCCTTCGAACGCGACCTCGCCCTCGACCTCCTGCGCACCGCCGGGAAAGACGGTCTCCCCGCTCGCGCCGGCGTTGCATCCAGCAAGCGCGCCGCCCGCATCGCGTCCGCCCTCCCGCGCGGCCCCGTCGTCGTCCCGCCCGGCGAGGAGGCCCGCTTCCTCGACCCGCTCCCCATCGAACGTCTCGCCCCCGAGCTCGGCCTCGCCGTCGCCCTCTCCCGCTGGGGCGTCCGTACCGCCGGCGATCTCGCCCGCCTCCCCGCCGCCGAGGTCGGCACCCGCCTCGGCGATCCGGGACGGCGCCTCCATGAAGCCGCTCGCGGCCTCGACCCCGAGCCCTTCGTCCCGCGTCTTCCTGCCCTCGCCTTCACCGAGGGGGCCTCCCTCGACTGGCCCGTCGTCGCCCTCGAGCCTTTCCTCGCCTTCGCCGGCGCCGCCCTCGAGCGCCTCGTCCGCCGTCTCGCCGCCGAGGCTCTCGGCTGTGCGCGCCTCGAGCTCTCCCTCCACCTCGAGCCCGAGGGGTGCGACGTCCGTTCCATCGACCTCCCCGGCCCCACCCGCGACACGAAGACGCTCCTCTCCCTCCTCCACCAGAGCCTCGACGCTCGCCCTCCCGGCGCCCCCGTCACCGGCTTCGTCCTCTCCGCCTGTCCCGACCGCCCGCGCCGCGGCCAGCTCACCCTCTTCGGCCCCCCCGAGGTCTCCCCCGACGAGCTCGCCGGCGTCCTTGCCCGCCTCCTCGCCCTCCTCGGCGACGGCCGAGCCGGCTCGCCCCGCCCCGCCGACGGGCACGTCCCCGGTCGCTTCGCCCTCGTCCCCTACGCACCGCCCCCCGCCCCGCTCCTCACCCCGCCCCTGCGTAACGCGCGCGGCCTCCTCGCCATCCGCGCTTTTCGCCCCGCCGTCGAGCTGGAGGTCCTCACCCATGCCGACTCCCCCGTCTCCCTCTCCGCTCTCCCCGCCTCCGCAACTCCCGTTCGCGGTCGCGTCCGGGTTGCCGCCGGCCCCTGGACCCTCGAGGACGGATGGTGGTCCGAGACCCCTGCCGCCCGCGACTACTGGGACGTCGAGCTCGACGGAGGCGGCCTCTACCGCGTCTACCGTGACCGCCCCACCGGTCGCTGGTACGCCGACGGCGTCTACGACTAAGCCAAAGCTCCTCGACCGGATGGCCCAGGCGCTCCGGAGCCGCCACTACTCCCTCCGCACCGAGCGCGCCTACGTCGACTGGGCCCGCCGCTACATCCTCTTCCACGACAAACGGCACCCCGAGGAGCTCGGCTCCGACCACGTCAACCGGTTCCTCACCCACCTCGCCGTCCAGGGCAAGGTCGCCGCCAGCACCCAGAACCAGGCCCTCGCCGCGCTCCTCTTCCTCTACGGCGAGGTCCTCCGGATGCCGCTCCCCGACACCGGCGGTCTCATCCGCGCCAAGAAGCCGCGCCGCATCCCCACCGTCCTCACGCGCGCCGAGGTCTCCCGGGTCTTCTCCCGGCTCGACGGCACGCAGAAGATCGCCGCCACCCTCCTCTACGGCGCCGGCCTGCGCCTCCTCGAGGTCCTCCGCCTCCGCGTCAAGGACGTCGACTTCGGCCTCGGCCAGCTCGTCATCCGGGACGGAAAGGGGCAGAAAGACCGCGTCACCCTGCTCCCCGACGCCGTTCGCGGCACCCTCGCCACCCACCTCTCCGATATTCGCCGTCTCCACGAGCGCGACCTCGCCCAGGGCTGCGGCCGCGTCTGGCTTCCCGACGCCCTCGTCCGCAAATCCCCGGACGCCGCCTCCTACTGGGGCTGGCAATGGGTCTTCCCCGCGGCCTCACGCTCCCGCGACCCCCGTTCGGGCCGCGAGATGCGCCACCACCTCCACGAAACCGTCCTGCAGCGCGCCGTCCACAACGCCGTCGTCGCCGCCGGCATCGCCAAGCCGGCCAGCTGCCACACGCTCCGCCACTCCTTCGCGACCCACCTCCTCGAGGACGGCTACGACATCCGGACCATCCAGGAGCTGCTGGGACACAGCGACGTTTCGACGACGATGATTTACACTCACGTGCTCAATAAATCAGGGGGGCGCGGCGTTCGGAGTCCACTGGATCGCATGGTTTGAAGCCCTGCTCTCCTCGGCGTGGAGGTTCCGGCACACAGGTAGCGGTCTGTCGACACCCGAACCAATTCGCGATCGTGTCTCTATAGGAACTTTTTTTTGTCCCAGGGGTCACCTTTACCCTCGTCAACCCCTCATGAGTAGTAGATGGCGATGTCTCGCAACTCTGCCACCCAAGGGCACGGAGTGTCGGCACTCGCGGAGCGGTTCCGACTCATCTCATTGTATTTCAATCACTTACAAATATCCCCAGCCGTCTAACCCTTTTCGTCATTCCCATCTCCACCAGCTGTCTAACCTCACCCCGTATCCCGCTTACCCAGCAATCCCAGCTGTCTAACCCGTTCCCACCCCGCCGTCTAATAAGGGTTA
>DIAY01000119.1 GCA_002414905.1 Holophagales bacterium UBA5066
GCACGCCTGGCCGATGATGATCGGCCCCGAACCGAGGACCAGGATCGAAGTCAGATCAGCTCTCTTCGGCACGCGCCGGAGTCTACGGGAACCGCCCGAGGCCGCCGCGGGCCAAAAGAAAGGCTTGACTCCGTGGCTCCCGATTCCCGATCATTTCGGCCCGCAGTTTCCACACGCGCTTAGTCCCGGCACGTCCCGCTTCCCGGAGGTCCATGAAGCTCCCCGAGGGTCTCAGCTTCGATCACGTCCCCGAACTCCAGACGCTCTGGGCCGAGCTGTCGGAGCTGCGTCTCGTCCTCGCCGGGCTCCCCGTCCTGGTGAGCGCCGTGGACAGGGACGGGCTGTTCGCCTTCTGGAACCGGGAGTGCGAACGGGTCACGGGCTACACATCGCAGGAAGTCCTCGGAAACGCGAACGTGTTCGACCTGCTCTATCCCGACCCGGTCCACCGGGCGCGGATGAGCGAGCTGAGAAGAGACCCCGGACCGGGCTTCCGGAACGTCGAGATCGAGCTGACGACGAAGTACGGATCGGTCAGGACGGTCTCCTGGTCGAGCCTCTCCATCACTTACCCCGTCGATGGCTGGGACGCCTGGGCCGTCGGAGTCGACCGGACGGACGCGAAGCGGAACGAGGAGATCCTCGCCCTCCTGGCCGAGGTGAACAGCCGGCTCCTCCGGCGCGAGCCTCTCGACTCGATCCACTCCTTCATCTGCCATCGCGTCGCCGGCATCTTCCGTTTCGCCCTCGTCTCCATTGGCCAGCGCCAGAGCGACGGCACCGTCCGGATGAGCGGTATCGCCGGACCGAACGCGCCGGGCGCAAAGGCCCAGGAGATCCGCTGGGACGTCCCGTCTCCCGAAGGTGGGATCACCGGAATGGCCATCCGGACCGGGCTCGTCCAGCGGGTCGAGGCCGAGAGAGACTCTTCGTTCGGCGTCGCCTGGAGGAACCGTGACGCGGGACGGAAGATCGGGGCCTCCATCGCCCTCCCGCTCACGGCCCGCGGCACCGTCCTCGGCGCCCTGACGGTCCACGCCCGCCGCCCCGACGCCTTCGACGCCAGGACGGTCGACCTGCTACGCCGCCTGACGCAGCAGGTCTCTCTCTCCCTCGACCACGCGGCCGGCCTGACCGAGATCGAGCTGCAGTCGCTGGCCCTCGACGCCGTGCGCCACTCGGTCGTCATCACGGCCCGGGACGGAACGATCGAGTGGGTGAATGCGGCCTTCACCGCGCTGACCGGCTACTCGAGAGAGGAAGCACTCGGCAGGACCCCGGCCATCCAGAAGTCGGGACTTCACGACCGTTCGTACTTCGAGGACCTCTGGAAAACGATCCTCGCCGGCCGGACCTGGGAAGGCGAGATGACGAACCGCCGGAAGGACGGCACCCTCTACGTCGAGGACCTGACGATCACCCCGGTCCGGGACGGCCAGGGAGAGATCGCCCACTTCGTCTCGGTCAAGCGGGACGTCACCGAGCGGAAGCGCCTCGAGGACGCGATCGTCCACCTCGCCCGCCACGACCCCCTCACCGACCTGCCGAACCGCCGTGTCGTCGAGGAGAACCTCCTCCGGCTCGTCGCCCGGGCCGAGCGCGGGCTCCCGTCTTCCGTCCTCCTGATCGACCTCGACAACTTCAAGGAGGTCAACGACCGGGTCGGGCACGGCGCGGGGGACGACGTCCTGCGCACGTTCGCGCGTCTCTTCCTCGACGCGGTCCGACCCGGCGATCTCGTCGGCCGGATCGGCGGGGACGAGTTCGTCGTCCTGCTCGAGGGGACGGGCGCCGAGGAAGCCAGGGCTGCGGCCGAGAGAATCTGCGCCAGGGCGGCCGTCGTGTCCCTGCCCGAGGAGTACGACGGTCCGCCGATCGGCGCGAGCATCGGCGTGGCGCTGGTGGCGGGACACCACGAACCCGGCTCCGTCCTCGGCACGGCCGACGCCGCTCTCTACGACGCGAAGGCCGCGGGGAAGGGGCGCGTCTCGCTCCGCGAGAAGCCTGCGCCGCCCCGAAGCGGCAACTGGAAACTCTAAAGAGCCGCGGCCGCGAGGTCGCGGCGCCTCAGGCCGGCGTCTGCGGCTGCGGCGCCTTCGGTCCGAGCACCGCCCCGGTGTAGATCCGGCCTGCGCTCGCGCCGTCCCGCCGCCAGGAAGAGAACCGTGTGCTCTCCCGAAACGTGCAGAGCTGCGGCCGGATGATTCGCTCGGCCCCGATGCCACGCGAGAGAAGCGCTGCTTCGTTGCACGCCGCTACGTCGAGCCAGCTGCGGTCGCCGCGGCCCGGGACGACCGCCACGGACGGCAGCGTCCCGTCGAGCGCCGCCAGGACCTCAGGGCCCACCTCGTAGACGGACCCCGAGATGGACGGACCGAAGAGCGCGTAGATGCGGCCCGGGCGCGCCCCGCGCTCCACGAGGGCGTCGAGGGCCGCGTCGACGATGCGCGCCGCCGTCCCGCGCCACCCGGCGTGGATCGCGGCGAGGGCACCGGCCTCGGCGTCGAAGAGGACCACCGGGACACAGTCGGCGGTGGCAATCGCCAGGACGAGGCCCCGCTCGGTCGTGACGAGGGCGTCGCCGTAGCCGGCGACGACGACCTCTCCCGCCCGAACCCCTCGCGGCTCGACGACCGTGGCCCCGTGGACCTGCTTCAGCCGCGCGACCGGAGCCTCCGGCACGCCCAGGAGCTCCGCGAGGCACCGTGCCCCCGCACCCGCCTCGAGATCGTCCGGGACGAGGGCGAGCGTCGAAAACCCGGCCGTGACCCCGTCGGGGAGTCCGACGAAGAGGGCGCCACCCGTTTCGGGCCAGACGAGGGTGCTCATACGAGCCACGCGACGGCGAAGACGCCGACCATCGCGAGCAGCAGAGCGATCTTCGCCGCGCTTCCCAGGACGATACCGAGCCACGTCCCGAGCCCGGCACGTCCCGCCTGCCGCAGGTCCCGGCGAGCAAGGTACTCCCCGAGCGCCGCCCCGACGAACGGACCGACCAGGACGCCGACGAAGCCGAAGAAGAGACCCGCGACGGTCCCGACGGCGGCGCCCACGAGAGCGAGCGGGCTCGCTCCCGCCTTCTTCGCGCCGAGAGCCGTCGCTGCGACGTCGACGGCGAAGGTGAGGACCATCAGGAACCCGATGACGACCAGCGGAAACCAGCCCACGCGCGCGAAATCGTCGATGAAGGCGCCCAGGAGGAGGCCGCCGAAGACGAGCGGGGCGCCGGGAACCGCCGGCAGGATCGCCCCGGCGATCCCCGCCAGGACGAGGAGAAGGGCGAGGAGCCAGAGGGCGGCGTCGGGCACGGAGCGCAGGATAGCAAGCGTTCCTGCTGCGCTACAGCGTTGACGCGCCCGCGCCGGAGCGTATAGAAGGGCGCCATGACGACCGCACGAGACCTCCTCGCCCTGAAGAAGTCCGGGGGAGTAATCACCGTCTCGCCGAACTCCACCGTGAAGGACGCCGCCCGCCTCATGTACGACCGCGGGATCGGCGCCCTCGTCGTCGCTGACGGAGAGACCCTCAAGGGCATCTTCACCGAGCGCGACGTCCTCTGGCGCGTCGTGGCCCAGGGGCGCGACGCTGCGGCGACCAGCGTGCTGGAGGTCATGACGGTCGACGTGATCGTCATCCGGCCCGACCGGGAGGTCGACGAGATCGAGGCGATTCTCAAGGAACGCCGGATCCGTCACATTCCCGTCGCCGGAGACGACGGCCTTCTCGGTATGCTCTCGATCGGTGACTTGAACGCCTTTCGCGCCGAGGCCGCCCACCAGAAGGTCGAGTACCTGACCGAGTACATCTACGGCCGAGCCTGAAATGGATCGGGGAGGCCCGCCACGGGCCTCCCCGCGGCGCCTCCGTCGCCTCCCCTCCATATGAGCGCTCCGAGAGCGGTTAGGGGGATTGCCTACGCGCGGGTCTGCGCGTGCGCGCCGGGATCGGTCCCGCGACGCGAGGCGCGCTCGAGCGCCTCGACGAAGGTGCTGCACGACTCGAACCGCTCCGAGGACCGCTTCTCGAGGACCTTCAGCAGCACGTAGTCGACCGAGCGGTGAAGAATGGGATTGACCGCCGACGGGAGCGCCGGCTCGTCACGCAGCGTCTTCTCCATGACGACGAAGACCGAGTTCGCCTCGAATGGCGGCGCCCCCGCCAGGAGGTAGTACGCGAGGACGCCGAGCGCGTACTGGTCGGATCGCGGACCGGCCTGTTCGCCCCTCACCTGCTCGGGCGACATGTAGACCGGCGTGCCGAGGACCGTCCCGGCGACCGTGAGGCTCTCGCTCCGGGCCTCTCGCGCGAGGCCGAAGTCGGCCAGGAAGAGACGCCCCGTCTTGTCGAAGAGGACGTTGGCCGGCTTCACGTCGCGGTGGACGATCCCCTCGCCGTGCGCGTAGTCGAGGGCGGAGGCGAGTGCCCCCAGCCACTCCATCGCGAGGATTCCGCTGACGCCCTCCCGCGCCCGGTCCCGGAGCGTTCCCCCGGGTAGCAGCGGCATGACGAGGAAGAGAAGGTCGTCCACCTGTCCGAAGTCGTAGATGGGGAGGATGTGCGGGTGCTCGAGCCGCGCGGAGAGCTTCGCTTCCCGCAGGAAGCGCGGTACGAACGAAGCGTCGGAGGAGACGGCGTCGAGCGACATCACCTTCACCGCGACACGCCTCTCGAGGCCGAGGTCCAGCGCCCGCCAGACCTCCGCCATCCCGCCCGCTCCGATCCGCTCCTCCAGCCGGTACCGGCCGAGGATCGCCCCTGTGCCCAGGACAGCCACTTGCGCCTCCCGTTTCCCTGATGAGAGCGGCGCCCTGCCGAATGACCCCATTTGTCGAGAAGTCGAGACGGCAGTATAGCTTCCGCCTTCCGGCCCACCTCCCGGCCCCGGCGGCATTTCTCTCTTCGCTGATCCGAAATGATGCGCGCAGATCATGGAACGGCGCGCCGCCGCGGCGAATCATCCCGAGGGGAGGAGCTTTCGCCGCCGTGCGCTACGGGTACGATTCCGGCTGCTCGAAGCCGTCCGGCGGAGGTTTGGCCGGTGATGCCGCTTTCGACGTCGCGGGCGCCCTTGGCGTGACGCTCGAGGAGATCGAAGGACCCGCCGGCTGCGCCGCTTCGGAGCTTGCCATGAATGCCATCGCGGCCTTCGCGCGGGTAGGGCGGCTGCTGGCGCTCGCGGGCCGCCAGCTCTCCCAGCGGCAGGACGCCACCGTCCCGCCGGCCGTCGTCACGCCGTGCAGCGCGTGCTTCCTGAACCTCTCGCACACGATCCGCTCGCTGACCACGCACACCGACCTGCGAGAGAGGGTGGCCGAGGAGCTCGCCGCCACGGGACTCTCCCTGTCGCCCGGATCGGTCCGCGTCCGTCACCTCCTCGACGTCCTCTGGGAGGACGCGGGCCCGGACGCGATCCGGCGGCGCGTGACCCGTCCCCTGGCAGGCCTTCGCGTCGCCCCCTACTACGGCTGCCTCACGACGTCCCGTGATTGCCCGGATCTGGACCGCGAGGAGCCGGTGCACCACAGCCGCCTCGAGGAGATCCTCTCGGCGCTCGGCGCCGAGGTGGTCGGCTTCCCGCTCAAGGACCACTGCTGCGGCGGCCGCGCCGCCAACGCGAGCGAGGAGGTCGCCACCTCGCTCCAGCACAGGATCCTCCGCAGCGCCACCGACCACGGCGCCCAGGTCATCGCCACCGTCTGCCCCCGCTGCCTGAACAACCTCGACTCGGGCCAGGAGCCGGTCAACCGGAGGTTCCGGACGGCCTTCGCCCTCCCCGTCCGCACCTTCACGGACCTGATGGCCGAGGCTTTTGAAGTCAAAGCCCTTGGGGTCAGGTCTTGATTTTCTACTTTAAGACGGATCGGACGATCGCCATCGAGGGGTAGCCGACGAAGTGGTAGAGGTTCGCGGGGGCCGTCTCGCCGAGGCCGTCACCGCGGATGGGGAGCTCCGGCGCACCGACCGAAGTTGCGTACGAGAGCGGGCGCGCCTCGAGGGGCGTCCCGAGGTCGCGGCCGAGACGCGAAAGCGCCGCCAGGCCGAGGGGAATCGAAAAGCGGCCGCACCAGGTGACGCGATAGTCGGAGGGGCTGTCGGGGTCGACGCAGGTCTCGTAGAACGCTCTGGCCTTCGCGGCCCCGAGCGGACCGCCGAGGGCGCGCAGCATCGCCGTATCGCGGGCCGTCGCCTTCACGTACGCGTCGACGCCGCCGTCTCCGAACGGCACCTGCCGGAAGTCCGGCCCGTAGTGAATGGCGTCGGCGGAGACGACGACCGCGAGGTCCCGGCCGAGGACGAGGCCGCGCGCCTTCGCCGAGGCCGCGATTGCCGCACCGAGACGCTCGCCCAGCCCGAAGAGCCGCTCCCAGCCCATCGAAGGGACGATCACGGGGACGATCTCGACGTCCTTCCGCAGGTGTTTGAGCCAGAAGACGAGAGCCTCGACCGAGTGCTCGGAATCGTGCATTGCCGCATCGGCGACGGCATCCCCCTTCGGGAGCCGTCCGAGGATCTCCTCACGCAGCGGCGACACGGGGACCTCGCCGTCCGGCGCCCGCCACGCCCGGTACGTGTCGAAAACGAGGACGTCCTTCGCATCGAACTTCCGGAAGCGATGGAAGACCCCGACGACGACGACGGTCTTCGCGGTCACCAGCGGCAGGACGCCGCGGTAGACGCGCCCGGCGTAGAGGTAGTCGTCGTGCGGGCAGATCGCTCCGGCCACGCCCGGCGCCGGCGTCTCGCCGAGCCGCTCGGGCGCCGGAGGAGCCGCGGAGAGGTCGAAGACCTTCGTCATCTGCGCGGCGGTGGTGGCGAAGCCCACCCCGTCGAGCTGGCCACGGAGGTCTCCGGCCGACGGGATCGCCATCTCCTTCCGAACCTCGTCGAGAGAGGGTGGGACGGCAAATACCCGATGGGCGAGCGCCGCGAACAGAAGGACGGGGAACAGGGTCTTCTTCATCTCCACTCTCTTTTCTTGCGCCAGGAGGAAGACGCTCTCACATCCCGGGTCGCCGGGGAAGCACCGGAACCCCCGGAAAGCTCACGGGTTCGTCGGGCCCGCCGGCGCCCCTCCGTCGTAAACTGCCCCCACCATGCTCACCGTCTACCTCGCGGCGCTGGCCTTCGGCCTTGTCCTCATCGGTGCCTCCGTCTTCCAGGGTGATGGAGGCGGGCACGATTCCGGTGACGGTGATGGTGACGGCGACGGGCACGGCGATGCCGACCACGGCGCCTTCCTCTCGAACTTCCTCTCCCTGCGGTTCTGGACCTACGCTCTCGGGGCCTTCGGCATGTCGGGCACGGCTCTGACGCTCCTGCACGTCGAGCCCGCGGTCCACGTCCCGGTCTCGGTCGCCCTCGGCTTCGTCGTCGGGGCGGGCGTGGCGACCCTCTTCCGTTCGCTCGGGCGCGGCTCGGCGACGAGCCCCGCCTCGACGGAAGCGTTCCTCGGATCGGAAGGGGAGGTCGTCCTCCGGCTCCTGCCCGACGGCCTCGGAAAGGTCCGGCTCCACGTCGGCGACCAGGACGTCGAGGTCCCGGCGCGCACGGGAGGAGACCCCATCGAGGTCCGCGAACGCGTCGTCGTCATCCGCTTTCGGGAAGGGGTCGCCGAAGTCGAGCCTGCTCCCTGGAAGGAATAGTTCCTCAACCCCTCTCGCTGGAGGTCATTCATGCTCGACTCCCTCGCCGGCTTCGGGGCCGGGATCGTCGCAGGCGCCGTCGCGCTCGGCATCCTTTCGGCCCTCGCCCGCTCGATCGTCGTCATCTGCCCGCCGAACCAGGTCGTCATCTTCTCCGGCCGGAAGCGCAAGCTCGGCGACGGGAGCCAGGTGGGCTACCGGGTCGTCCTCGGCGGCCGGTCCGTGCGCATCCCGATTCTCGAGAGGGTCGACCGGATGAGCCTCCTCTCGATCCCGATCGACCTCAAGGTCACGAACGCCTACTCCAAGGGCGGAATTCCCCTGCGCCTTCACGCCATCGCGAACGTGAAGGTCTCCTCCGACCCGCGGGTCGTCGGCAACGCCATCGAGCGCTTCCTCGGGCGCGACCCGGCCGAGATCGCCCGCGTCGCCAAGGAGAGTCTCGAGGGGCACCTGCGTGGCGTCCTGGCGAACCTCACCCCGGAGGAAGTCAACGAGGACCGGCTCAAGTTCGCCACCGGCCTCGTCGACGAAGCCGAGGGAGACTTCCGCAAGCTGGGCCTCACGCTCGACACCCTGAAGATCCAGAACATCTCCGACGAGGCGAACTACCTCGCTTCCATCGGCCGGGCCCGCATCGCCATGGTCCTGCGTGACGCGGAGATGGCCGAGTCCCTCGCGAGATCGGAAGCCTCCCAGGGAGAAGCTTCCTCGCGGCGCGCCGGCGAGGTCGCCAACCAGCAGGCCGGAACTGTCATCGCGCAGAAGGAGAACGAGCTGAAGACCCTCAAGGCGCAGCTCGAGGCGAAGGCGAAGGCGGCGGAGGAGACGGCGATCCAGTCGGCCCTGCAGGCCCGCGCCGAGGCCGAGCAGAAGCTCCAGGCCATCCGCAAGAGCCTCGAGGAGACGCGGCTGCAGGCCGAGGCGGTCCTCCCGGCCCAGGCCGCCCAGCAGGCGGCCGCCTTCGCGGCTCGCGGCGAGGCCGCCACCATCGAAGAGAACGGAAAGGCCCTCGCCGACGTCCTCCGGCTCCTCACGACCGCATGGGTCAGCGCCGGTTCCGACGCCAGGGACATCTTCCTCATCCAGAACCTCGAGCAGATCCTCCGGACGGTCGTCGACCGGGTCAAGGCGGTGGAGGTCAACCAGACCCACCTCCTCGACAACGGCGACGGGTCGGCGCTCGCGACCTACGTCGCCTCCTACCCGGCCGCGGTGCGCAGTGTCCTGGCGGAGGTGAGCCGGACGACGGGGGTCGACGTCGTCGCGCTCCTCTCCCCGGTCCGTGCGGAGGTGGCGCGATGATCGGCGACCTCGGCTCCGTCGTCGGCGTCGTCATCGGCGTCGTCGTCTTCTTCGGCGCGGCGGCGCTCGTCGTCGTCAAGCGCCTCTTCTACATCTGCAGCCCGAACGAGGTCATCGTCTTCTCCGGCGGCAGGTCGACCGTCGACGGACACGCCGTCGGCTACCGGATCGTCAAGGGCGGGAGCTCCCTCAGGACGCCGCTCCTCGAGCGCGTCGACCGGATGGACCTGACGAACATGACCGTCGACGTCGCCGTGAGCAACGCCTACTCCAAGGGGGGGATCCCGCTCACGGTCCAGGGCGTCGCGAACCTCAAGGTCGCCGGCCACCAGCCGCTCCTCAACAACGCGCTCGAACGCCTCCTCGGCAAGGGGCGGCCACAGATCATCCAGGTCGCCAAGGACACCCTCGAGGGCAACCTCCGCGGCGTCCTCTCGCAGCTCACGCCCGAAGAGGTCAACCAGGACAAGCTGCGCTTCGCCGAGAAGCTCCTCGACGAGGCCGAGCACGACCTCTCCCGCCTCGGACTGACCCTCGACGTCCTGAAGATCCAGAACGTCTCCGACGACGTCGGCTACCTCAACTCCCTCGGCCGCAAGCAGTCGGCCGCCCTCGACAAGAGCGCCCGGGTCGCCGAGGCGCAGGCCCACGCCGAGGCCACGATGCGCGAGGCCGAGAACGGCCTCTCCGCCCGTCTCGCCCTCATCGACGCCGACGGCGCGATCGCCCGCGCCGAGGCCGACAAGCGGATCATGCAGTGCGAGACCGGCCGCGAGGCGATGGTCGCCGAAGCGGTCGGCAAGGTCACCACCGCCATCGCCAAGGCCGAAGCCGAGCTGAAGGTGCAGCAGGCGCGTATCGAGCAGGTCCGCCTCCAGCTCGACGCCGACGTCGTCGCCCCCGCCCGCGCCGACATGGAGAAGAAGCAGGCCGAAGCGCGCGGCCGGGCCGCGAAGATCGTCGAGGACGGCACGGCGACCGCCGCCGTCCTGACCCAGATGATCAACGCCTGGAAGGCCGCCGGCCCGAACGCCCGCGACATCTTCCTCATGCAGAAGCTCCAGAGCGTCATGTCCTCGCTCGTCGAGACGATCCAGAACGTCAGCGTCGACCGGGTCGCCTACCTGCCCGCGTCCTCGCAGGTGGTGCAGGGGGTCCAGCTCGTCGAGCAGGTGAAGGCGGCGTTCGGGGTCGACCTCGCGAAGGTCGTCGAGCGGCTCGGGGCGCCGGGGGAGGCGCCCGTCCCTGCGAAACTCACGGCCGCGGAGGTCCTCGGGGCGACGTCGCAGACCGGCCCGGCGAAGCCGAAGGCCTGACGACTCACCTCGGACCGAGCCTGGCGGAGGCGCCGCGGCGGGGGAATCGGCCCCATATGCGTTAACCTAACGGT
>DIAY01000197.1:0-156 GCA_002414905.1 Holophagales bacterium UBA5066
GCGGCGGCGAAGACGCCGAGGGCCGCGGCGTTCGCGTTGTGGAAGAGAAAGTCGCTTCCCTGGTCGATGAGCGCGAGCGCGGCGGCCTTCGCGCCGGCCACGTCCTCGAAGGAGCCGGTGAAGACGGCCGTCGCCTTCGCCCCGGGGTTTCCGGCC
>DIAY01000197.1:397-12743 GCA_002414905.1 Holophagales bacterium UBA5066
AGACCGCAGAGGTACGTCGCCTGCTCCAGCTCGAAGACGAGCGGCGCCTGGTTCGCCGAGGCGCGCGAGCCCGAGGTCGTCACGAAGACCGTGCCCGGGTAGTCCTTCGCGACGCGCGCCGCCGCGTCCTGAAACTCGAAGCCGTGACCGAAGCAGAGGGAGTAGCCGTCGGCAGCGTAGGCACGAAACTGCTCCTCGAACTCGGACGGCGTCTTCACCTGGACGTGAGAGACCTTCGCCCCCAGCTCCTTCTCGATCGCCTTCAACCCTTCGTAGGCTCCGGCATTCCAGCCCGCGTCGGAGACGGGACCGGGTGTCAGGAGCGCGACCCGGAACCCGGCCGGGGCTTTCGGCGCCGCCTCCTTCCGGCAGGAAGGGAGCGTCGCGAGGAGGGTCGGGGCGAGGAGGGCGAGTAGGAAGCGGCGCCAGCTCGTCATGTCGTCCGAGTCTAGTCCGCTCAGACGACGGACCGGCCGGCGTCGACGGCCAGGATCTGGCCGGTCATCGAGCGGTTCATGGCGAGGAAGAGCGCCGCCGAAACGAGGTCCTCGACGGCGACCAGGCGCTGGAGCGGCGTCTTCGCCACGAGCCGGTCGACCGTGGCCGCGGGGAGGTCGCCGGGCGGCAGGACGATTCCGGGAGCGATCCCGTTCACACGGATGGACGGAGCCAGGGCGACGGCCAGGTTCCGGACGAGGGCTTCCACCGCCGCCTTCGCGGACGCATGGGGAACGTGAAGCGGCCAGGCCTTCGTGGCGGCCACGTCGGAGACGAGCAGGATCGACCCATTCCACTCGGAGAGAGCCGCTGCCGCCGCCTGCGCCAGGAAGAACGCCGCGCGCGGCCCGACCGAGTAGACGGCGTCCCAGTCGTCCTCTCGGACCGTCTCCACCGCCTTCTCGACCCACGGGGACGCGGAATGGACGAGAAGGTCGAGCCGGCTGAAGCGGACGAGGACCTCCTCGACGAGGCGTCTCGACGCTCCGGTCTCCCTCAGGTCGGCAGGGAAAGCCCTCGCACGCACTCCGAGCGCCTCGAGAGCCGCCACCGTCTCCGCGGCGGCAGCCGGGTCGCTCCGGTAGTGGACGGCGACGTCGTGGCCCGCCCGGGCGGCCCCTTCGGCGAAGGCTCGGCCCAGGCGGCGGGACGCTCCGGTGACCAGGGCGACGGGTCTCACGGGCGAAGTGTCTCACCGGCGCCGGGATTGCGACCCTGAACCTATAATGCTGCGTTGCTTCCACAGCCGGGAAGGGGAGGGTGAGATGACGACGCCGCGCACTCTCGTCGACGTATTCCGTAACCTCGAGACGCTGAACAAGCCCGATCTCCTCCTGCACAAGAAGGACGGACAGTGGCTTCCGATCTCCTCCTCCGCGTTCGCGGACGACGTGAAGGCCACCGCCGGTGCACTCGGGAGCCTCGGGCTCCCGGACGGGGGCGCGGTCGTCCTCCTCTCCGAGAACCGTCCCGAATGGCCGACCATCGACTTCGCCTGTCAGTGCTACGGCAGCGTCCTCGTCCCGGTCTTTCCGACCATGGTCGCCGACCAGGTCGAGTACATCGTCCGGGACTGTGGCGCCAGCGTCGCCTTCGCTTCGACTCCCGAACAGGCGGCCAAGCTCCTGACGGCGCAGCCGATGTGCCCGAAGCTGAGGCACGTGTTCGTCTTCGACCACGCGGGCGGCGGCGGCAAGCCCTACGGCAAGCTGCTGGAGGAGGGCCGAAAGGCTCACGAGGCCTCACCGGAGGCTTTCGACGAGCGGGCGAAGGCGCGAAAACCCGAGGACCTTGCGACGATCATCTATACCTCGGGGACGACCGGTGAGCCGAAGGGCGCGATGCTCACGCAGAGCAATTTCGTCTCCAACGTCCTCGCAGGATGCACGATCCTCCCGTTCGAATCCTCTTCGGTTGCGCTCTCGTTTCTGCCGCTCTCGCACGTTTTCGAGCGCCTCATCGAGTACTGCTACTACCACCGGGGCGCCACCGTCGCCTTCGCCGAGTCGATCGACAAGCTGCGCGACAACCTCGCGGAGGTGAACCCCCACCTCTTCGGCGCCGTGCCGCGGGTCTACGAGAAGGTCTACGCGCGCGTGATGGACAAGGTCGACGGGGGCTCCGCCGTGAAGAAGAAGCTCTTCGAGAGCGCCATCGCTGTCGGCAAGGAGGTGCTGGAGCTTCGGGCCGGGAAGAAGACGCCGGGAGGCGCCCTGGCCCTGCAGCACTTCGTCTTCGAGAGGCTCGTCTACCGGAAGATCCGCGAGGCCCTCGGGTCACGATTCCGGTTCGCCGTTTCCGGCGGTGCACCGCTTTCGAAAGACCTGGCCGAGTTCTTCTGGGCGATCGGCGTCGAGATCTACGAGGGGTACGGCCTCACCGAGACGAGCCCCGTCATCGCCGTGAACGGCCCTGCCGCCTGGCGGCTCGGCACCGTCGGCCGGATCCTGCCGGGCGTCGAGTGCCGGATCGCCCCCGACGGTGAGATCCTCACCCGCGGTCCCCACGTCATGAAGGGCTACTACGGCAAGCCCGAGGCGACCGCCGAGGCGATCGACTCCGACGGCTGGTTCCACACCGGCGACATCGGCGTGATCGACGGCGACGGCTTCCTGAAGATCACCGACCGCAAGAAAGAGATCATCGTCAACTCGAACGGGAAGAACATCGCTCCGGCGCCGATCGAGAGCGCTCTGAAGGCCGATGGGTTCGTCTCGCAGCCCGTCGTCATCGGTGACCGCCGCAAGTTCCTCTCCTGCCTCATCGTCCCGAACTTCGAGAAGCTGAAGGACTGGGCCGCCAAGAACAGTCTCTCCGGCCTCTCGGACGAAGAGCTCCTGAAGGATCCGCGCGTCCTTCAGATCTATCAGGGAATCATCGACCGGTGGAATCTCGGCAAACCGCACGAGCAGGTCATCAATGCCTTCCGGCTGCTCCCGCACGAGCTGACGATCGAGGGGGGAGAGCTGACCCCGACCCTCAAGGTCAAACGCCGCATCGTCGACCAGAAGTACAAGTCGGTCATCGACGGGCTCTACAAGGGGGACTGAAGGTCGAGGGGCCTCACCCCGCCGCGTGCTTCTCCCAGAGGTCGATGCCGGCGGGGGAGAGGCGGAGCGTCCCCTCGGCCATCTCGACGACGCTCTGTGCGGCGAGGTAGTCGAGTTCGGTCCGGAGACGGGGCTCGCCGAGGGCGCCGAGGCGGGCGAGGAGATCGGTAAGGCCGAGCGTGCTCCCCGTGTCGCGCCAGTGCCCGTAGAGCGTGGCCACGAGAGCCGTCCTCACGGAGAGGTCGACCTGGGGCTTCGCCGAGCTCCTGAAGAGGGGTGTGCCGAGGGTAAAGATTCGACGCCCCGTCACGGGATTCAGGAGGAGCGCGAAGGCGATCCAGAGCGCGATCACCGCGAGGCCGACCGTCAGGAGGGCGATCGGGATTGCGAAGCTCCGCGTGTCGAGGAGATGCCCGGCAACCTTGAATGCGTACAGGAGGTCGATGTCGAGAAGGAAGACGAACAGGAGGCTCGAGAAGTGGCCGAAGCCCCAGCTGATGAGGACGAAGACCACGAGGAAGGCGACCTCGGTGGCGAAGATCACGGTCGGGTCGGGAACGAAGCCTTTTGCGAGCGAGTGGAGGGCCCAGGCGTTCACGACCCAGTTGAACGCGAACGTGAGGAAGAGGGTCCCGCCGTAGAGGTTCTTGTTCACCAGGTTCAGGAGCCCGGCGAAGAGCTGGCAGCCCGCGCCGAAGAGGAGGCAGAAGACCGCGGCGGTTTCGAGCCCGGCCGGCGTGAGGCTCTTCCCGAAGGCGATCGGCGTCAGCGCTGCGCAGCCGATGGCGAGGCCGAGAAGGCCCATCGGGGTCGGGTCGGCAACGGTTTCCTTGCCGTGGAGCGAGACAGGAGCGAGCTGGACCATCGAAGCCCTCCGGCCGGGGATGCTCGCGTGCCCAGGACCGTTGGTCAAGCCGCGGTGCCGTCGGATGCGGCGCCGTGGTCGAAGGCGCCGACGGCCGGGCCCGCCTGCGGCGGACCCGGCCGGCAGGACGTCAGGGAGCGTTCCTCGCCATCTCCACGAACGACCCGTCGCCCGTTCCCTTTCCGGGAAGTCCGCCGTCGTTGACGACGGCATAGGCCAGGAAAGGCGCAGCCCCGTCGATCCGTTCGACCCGGACGTAGCCGTTTCCGAGCTTCCAGTTCGAGAGGACGCCGTTGATCTGAGTCCACGCCCCTGGAGCGAGGGTGACCGGGTCGGACGTCGCCACCCGGGTTCCGGTGGCGCCGTCGAAGACGGAGTAGCGAAGGGTGACGGCGCCAAGGTTCGCCGAGGTGTTGGCGAGGGCGAGATTCGTCCTGGTATCGGCGTTCTGGAGGAGGCCGAACAGCCAGACGTCGCCCGTCGACGCGTCCGGCGCCTGCGAGGCGCAGAAGAGGCCGTATCGACCGGCGCCTTCGCCGGCTGTCGCGGTGCGCGCTCCCGCCCACCCCTCGGCCGCCTCGCCAGCCGCCGAGAAGGTCACGGCGAGGGTCCCCGCGTAGTCGCGGTGGGCGGGAACGATCTCGAGGCCGCGGCGGCGCAGCTCGGCGAGGATTCCGGGCAGGATCTTCTGCTCGCCCGGCGCGAGGTCGACGGTGACGCCCCCCATCGAGTAGCCACCGGGGTTCGCGAGCGACTCGGTGAACCAGAGGCGCGCCCGGGTCGCCACGAAGCCCGGATTGGCGAGGACCAGCTCGCTCGTGAAGGAGCCCGACTCGACGACGACGGGCACGAGCTGCGGGCCGGGCGCCCGGCCGACCGGCGTCGCTGCGACGACCGATCCGTCGTTCGTGAGGTTGTCGTTGAAGACGGCGTAGGCGTGGAACGGGGCGGTCCCGGCGATCCTCTCGACGAGGGCGTACCCCGACGCGAACCCGGCGGAGCGCAGGACCGAGTTGAGCTGGAGCCACTGGCCGGCCTCGAGCCGGACGGTCGGAAGGACGTGCCGGGGCACGGATGCCCCTTCGCCGGAGAAGAGCGAGACCCTCAGGTCGACGCTTCCCTCGAGGCCCGCGTTCACAAAGGCGACGTGGGAGCGGTCAGCGGCGGTCTCACGGAGGCCGAACAACCAGACCCTCGAGGCGGCAGCAGCCTCGACATCGACGGCGGGCATTGAGAGCCCCGCCCGGCCCGCGCCGGAGGCGATTGTCGTACGGGTCGAAGCAGACGGGGTCCATCCCGCCGCGACGCCGTCGAACGTGATCCGCAGGGTGCCGCCCTGCGGCGAGCCGTCGGCCGGAATGGCGAGCTCTTTTCCGCGGAGCCAGGCAAGGACGTCGGGGATCACGCGTTGCCGGCCAGCCGCCAAGGTCTCGGAGGTCGTGCCGGAGCCGGCTGCGCCGAGCGACGACGCGGCGGTGTACCTCACGTCGACGCGAACCGGCGACGGGGACGGGTTGGAGAGCGTGAGCTCGGTCGCGTACCGGTGTCCGCCCGGCCCGGCTACGTCCAGGACGATCGGAGCGAGGCGAGTCGTGGAGAGGCCCCTCACGAGGATCTCCAGGTGACCCGCCAGCGAATCGCACCCCTTCGCGTTCTTCTCGACGACGTCGAGGGCAACGATGCCCGGGTCGCCGACGCTGAACGTGATCCTCGGCGTCCCTGCGCCGGCGGTGATCGTGCCGTTTGCGATCGTCCAGTCCCAGCCGGGTCCGGTGCCGCCGACGACCTCGGCGACAACGCCGGAGGCGCCGCTGTCGAGACTCGCGGGAGCCGAAATGACGGGGCGAGCGGGACGCGCGTTCACCGGGACGCGGGTGGAGCCGGAGACTTCACACCCTGCCGCGACACGGATCTTCACGGAGAGGACGGCCTCGCCGGCCTGGCCCGCGGTCCACGAGAGAGCCGGCGTGCCCTGCCCCGCTTCGATCATCCCGTTCGTGATCGACCAAGCGTAGGTCGTGCCAGCACCCGAGTCGGGAACAGTGGCGGTCAGGCCTGCCGCATCCGCGCAGACCTCGGACGGGACCGAGATCACGGAGGCCGACGGATCGGGAAAGACGACGACGAACGTGGAGCCGACTCCCGGAACCGAGCAGGTACCGTTGCGGACCGAGCCGATGGCGTATTCCCTCGTCGCGGCCGGCGAAACGGTACGAGTCAGCTCGGGGTCGGCGACGGTCTCGACGAGGCCGTCGGACCAGGTGACGGTGTAGGGCCCCTCTCCGTCGAGACGGACCGTCAGCGTGGCGCTCCCGCCGGGGCAGATCGTCGTGTTCGGCGAAGTCATGACGGCCGACGGCGCCGCGACGACGTCGAACGTGGCGCTCCCGGAAGCCGTTCCCGAGCAGACCGCGTCCTGGACGCTCGTCACGGAGTAGGTTGTCAACGTCGTCGGCCAAACAGTCCGCTGGGCGGGCGTAGAGGCGAGCCCCGACTGGACGACGCCGTCAGACCACGTGAGCCTGTACGGAGCCGTGCCCGTGAGTGCCACCTGGATAGTGGCATCGCTTCCGGAGCAGACCGTGCCGCCGCCCGAGACGACGCCCGACGGAGCCGGGGACAGGGAGACGACCCGGATCGAGCTCGCCGTACAGGTGGTCGCGAGAGTGACCGTGACACCGAGCGTCACAGTGGGGCCGGTCGGCGTGAACAAGACCGCCGAGGTCGTCGTGCTCCCGCCGAACGTACCGCCCGCGATCGTCCACGCGTACGTGGCGCCCGCCCCCGCGTCGGGGACCGAGGCCGTCAGGCCGGTGGCGCCGGCGCAGAAGTCAGCCGGAGAAGCGATGGCGACGGATGGCAGCGGGTTGACCGTGACCGTCGCGCTCCCTGTCCCCGAACCCGCCGGGCATCCGGCGCCGTCGTGAAGGGCGGCGATGGTGTAGCTCCGCGTCGCGGTGGGGGAGACGGTGCGCGTGCCGGGTCCCGCGGCGCTGACGGACTGGACCATGCCGTCGGACCAGGTGATCGAGAAGGGGGGCGTTCCGATGAGGTTGAAGGAGATGTCCGTCGACCCGCCCGAGCAGATCGTGCCGCCGCCCGACACGGAGCCGGACGGAGAGACGGAGACCGGGATGGCGCGCGAGTCGCTCGCGCTGCACGAGCCGAGAGTCGCGTCGACGGCGATGGTCACCGGGTCGGACGTCCCGATAAACGACAGGGAGTTCGTTCCCTCGCCCGAGATGATCGAGCCGTTCGTCACCGTCCAGAGGTACGTGGCGCCGGTCGTGGTCGGGACGGACGCCGTGGCCGGCCGGCCGGAGCAGACGCGGGAGGGGGCCGTGAGCGTGGCCGGGGGGACCGGGTTCACGGTGACGACGGCCGAGCCCGAGGCTGTGCCGGCGCAGATCGTGTCGACGACGGCGAGGACCTTGTACGTCGTCGTCGAGAGGGGCGTGACGACGCGGGTGGCCGGGCTGGCGGCGAGGCCGCTCTGGGTCACGCCGTCGGACCAGATGAGGCTCCAGGGCCCGGTACCGGTGAGCGCGACGGAGAGTGTCGCGCTCTGGCCTGCGCAGAGGGTGCCTCCACCGGTCAGAATTGCCGTGGGAGCAGTTCCGCCGCAGACGTAGGTGAAGCCCTTGATGACGCGCCCGATGTCACCGTCGGGGTTCTCGACCTCTACGTCCACGAGACCGTCGACGTGGGGCCCGGTGACGGCGCTGATCGAGGTCGGCGTGAGGCTCGAGATCGTGGCCGGGAGGCCGCCGAGGCGGACGACTGCTCCCACCTGGAATCCGGTGCCGGTGATCGTGACCGGCGTCCCGCCGACAGAGGGGCCGGTGTTCGGAGAGATCGACGTCGGTTTCGCGCTCGAGGTGAGCGAGATTGCCGTCAGCTTGCCGTCGAACGCGGCGACAAGGAGCTTCCCGTCCGCGATTGCGAGCTGCCCGTAAGGAGCCGCGAACGTCCAGACGGACACGTGCGTCGTCCTGTCGATCGCGTAGACCGTGTCTTTTGTTGACGCGAGAACATGCGTGTCGGTCACGATCATCGGTTGGGTGATCGCCTGGTCGACGCTCCCCGAGGGGGGCGTCCAGGACCAGAGGAGCGTGTGGGCGAACTCGTCGTAGACGGAGAGGCCGCCGTTGTTTACGGCGTAGATGCGCCCTCCCTCGACGCTCGGCTGGCCGGTAAAGTTTTCCTGCAGCTGCCAGCCGATCGTGCCGGCCGACGGATTGAAGCTGATGAGGCGGCCGTCGTGGATCGCGAGGACGTTCCCGTTCGCGCTGAGGACCGGCGCAGAATTCATGCTCCAGCCGTTCCACTCGAAGTCCGGGTCGGGTATGAAGGCCACCGGCTCCCAGTCCGTGCCGTCGATGAGCTTCTTGATGTAAAGCCCGGGCGCGTAGTCGCCCACGTAGGCGTAGGCGCGCGTCGCGTCTACAGCAGGTGTCCACTGGTCGTACTGTGGAAGCCCCGTAAACCAGAGCTGATCACCGTTCGTCCCGTTGAACCCGTACATGCCGCCATAATATCCGCTGTTGACGTAGACCTTGCCGCCAGAGACGGTCGGCGCGTAGTGTCTCGGCCACTGCTCCGAGACGGGAGACTGGAAGATCGTCGTGCCTGAGGTGCTGTCGAGGGCCCAGAGCCAGGAATCGGATGAGTGGTTGCCCGTTTGCAGGTAGACACGGCCGTTCACGTAGCTCGGCGGGTTGACAGAATGGACGTCTCCGAAGTTCCGGGTCCAGAGTGTCGCGCCGTCGCTCGTCCCGAGCGCGAAGAGCTGCGTGACGTCGTTGGAAGAGACCCGGAGAGTCGCGTAGATCCTACCGTCCCCCGCGGCCACCGGATTGACGGGGAAGGTGCCGATGGGGAGCGCGCCGAGGTTCTTCGTCCATCGAACATGGAACTGCCCCGGCTCGAGCGACACAGGCAGGTAGCCCGTGTGCGCCGGGTTCACCTGGAACATCGGCCAGCTCTGGGCGGCCGCAGAGCCAGAAGCGGACAGCCAGATCACGAGCGCGAGGAACGTAGCAATCGCGGTGGCGGAAAAACGTCTCATGGCAAGGTTCTCCTCGTTCGGCAGGGGAAGAACGGGTACGGACAGGAGGTTCAATTCGTGCCCGCTAGCGGCCGGAGCTCAGGGTGCGGTGAGGAAGTCGGGGCGAAACATGAGTTCGACGACGATCGGGTTCCCTTCGCCGCGAACTGTGATCGCCCCGGCAGTGTCGTCTCCCGCATCTCCAGGGGGGGGGCTTTGCAACGCCCAGGTGCGTCGAGCAGACGATCACCGGATCAATTGCGAGCTCGCGCGGTCCGTCCGGTTCCTGGTAGACGAGAGGGGGCTGCATCCTGAGGTCACCGGCCTCGGTGGCGATCACGAGGTCGCCGGCGGCGTCCGTCGAGATCCGATAGGCACCCGTAGAGGCGAAACGGGTGAGGGGCGGGTCGACGCGCGGCTTCACGACGAAAGGCTCCCTGCAGGGTATGAGAGCGGAATCGCCGCAGAGGAGAACCCCGGGCCGGTTCAGCATCCGTTGCCTTCCGTCCTGCCACGATCCTTCCGGGAGCCGGCGCTGGCGAGGTCCGAAAGGTCATCGATCCACCGTAGCAACGGTGAGTCATCCCGTCGAGCCTGAGGCTCTCGTTTGTCGTGAAATGGTAAATGGGACCTTTTCGATCCCGAATCGATTCCGGGTTTCCTGCAGGGGAGGCGGTCGCAGAGATTGACTTCTCGCCGCAGTGCAACATAGTCTATGAGTGATGGCTCATTCAGCCGTGGCCGCCGTCGCGGTTCCGCGAAGCCGCAAGTCTCTCGTCCAGGGCCGCGAGGCCCTTCCCGCCGCCGACCCCGAAAAGAGGAAACGGCTCCTCCATGCGGCCGTCCAGACGTTCGGCCGCCGTGGCTTCCACGAGGCGAAGATCGCCGAGATCGCCTCAGAAGCGGGTGTGGCCGAGGGAACGGTCTACCTCTACTTCCGCAACAAGGAAGATCTCCTCGGCTGCATCTTCGACGAGACGATGGACGGAGTCCTGTCGGAGGCTCGCGCGATCCGGGGCAAGGAGGGCGCGGCCGGCGAGAAGCTGAAGAAGCTCGTCGGGCTTCACCTTTCCTTCCTCGCGCAGGACCGGGATCTCGCGTCCGTCTTCCAGATTGAGCTGCGACGGAGCGCCCGCCTCGTCGAGCGCTTCTCGAGGACGAAGCTCACCGAGTATTTCCGTCTCCTCGACGGCGTGCTCAGGGAGGGGATCGCTTCCGGGGAGCTGAGGACGGACCTCGACCCGCGCCTGGCGGTGCGGATCCTGTTCGGCGCGGCCGACGAGATCCTCTCGGAGTGGCTCCTGGCGGGAGAGTCGAAACCCGCGGCCGACGCGGAGGAGCTCGTGGGAACCCTCCTTCGCGGCTTCCTCGCCTGCGAGAAGAACACGACGGATCGGCGGGTTCCCCGCCGCAGCAGGAGGACGAGTTGACGAGAGCTGCCTACATCCTCAACGGTGCCCGCACCGCCTTCACGAAGGTCGGGACCGACCTCAAGGCCGTTCCCGCCACCGACCTCGGGCGTGTCGCCGCCGTCGAGGCGATGGCCCGCTCGCGCGTGGAGCCGGCCGAGATCGACCAGGCCATCTTCGGCAATATCGCGACGCCTCCGGACGCTGCGAACATAGGGAGGGTCATCGCGCTTCGCGCCGGGATCCCGAAGGAAAGGCCGGCCCACTCCGTCTCCCGTAACTGCGCCTCGGGGATCGAGTCGATCGTCCAGGCGGCCCGGCTGATCCAGACGGGGGAAGCCGACGTCGTCCTCGCCGGGGGCGTCGAGAACATGTCGCTCATCCCGTTCATCTACCGGGAGCGGGCGAAGGCGGTGCTGGTGGAAATCGGGATGGCGCGGACGGCCGGTGCGCGAATCGCGGCCTTCCGGAAGATGCCTTGGGGCGAGCTGCTCGATCCCGTCATCGGCCTGAAGCTCGGGCTCACCGACCCGGTCTGCGGGTTGAACATGGGGGAGACGGCCGAGCTCCTCGCCAAGGAAGGCGGGATCACACGCGAGATGCAGGACGCCCTCGCACTGAGGTCCCACCAGAGGGCGCAGGCGGCCAGAGAGCGCCTCGCCGAGGAGATCGTCGCGGTGCCGCTCCCGCCGGCCTTCGACAAGGTCGCAACGCTCGACAACGGCGTCCGCGAAGCGCAGACGATGGAGGCGCTCGCAAAGCTGAAGCCCTTCTTCGACAGGACCTACGGTTCCGTGACGGCGGGGAACTCCTCGCAGATCACCGACGGCGGGGCCGCGGTCGTCGTGGCGTCGGAGGAGTTCGTCGCAAGGCGGAAGCTGCCGGTCCTGGGGCGGATCGCCGGGTGGGGCTTTGCCGGGCTCGAGCCCGAGCGGATGGGTCTCGGCCCCTCGCGCTCGACGCCCGTCGCCCTGAAGCACGCGGGGGTCGCGTTCGGAAAGATCGGTCTCCTCGAGCTGAACGAAGCCTTCGCGGCGCAGGTTCTCGCGAACCTCCAGGCTTTTGAGAGGGACCCGGTGCTCGGACCGGTCGACCCTCAGATCCTGAACGTGAACGGCGGCGCGATCGCGCTCGGCCATCCCGTCGGCGCGTCGGCGACGCGGCTCGTCCTGACCCTCCTGATGGAGATGCGGCGCCGAAAGGTCTCGCACGGAGTGGCGACGCTCTGTATCGGAGGCGGCCAGGGAGCCTCGATCGTCCTCGAGGGGGCGGCGTGATGGACGGCACGAGGGAATCCTCGTTCCGTCTCGACGTCGAGCCCGACGGCCTCGCGATCCTGACGTTCGACTGTCCCGGCGAAAGGGCGAACAAGTACTCTACGCCCGTGATGGCCGAGCTGGAGGGAGTCCTCGACGGCCTCGCGAAACGAAGCGACGTCAAGGCGCTGCTCCTCGTCTCGGCCAAGCCCGACATCTTCATTGCCGGAGCCGACGTGAACGAGATCGCAAAGGCCGCTGACCCCGCGGCCATCGCGCACGGCGTCCGGAGGGGCCAGGAGATCTTCGGGAAGCTCGCGAACCTGGGCTTCCCGACCGTGGCCGCCATCGAGGGGGCGTGCGTGGGCGGCGGCTGCGAGACGGTCCTCGCGATGGACTGGCGCCTTGCGTCCGACTCGAAGAAGACCCAGATCGGCCTTCCCGAGATCAAGCTCGGGATCCTCCCGGCCTGGGGCGGGACGACGCGCCTGCCGAGGGTCGTCGGCCTGACGGCCGCGCTCGACGTCATCCTCGCCGGGAAGGTCCTCGACTCGAAGCGGGCGCAGCGGATGGGTCTCGTGGATGAGCTCGTTCCCGCGCCGATCCTCCTCGAGGCGGCGAAGGCGTTTGCCCGGGGCAAGTTCGGTACGAAGAAGCGGTCGAACGCCGCTCCCGACGGGGGGCCGCTGCGCGCCGTACCCGCGAAGGCGATGGACAAGGTC
>DIAY01000303.1 GCA_002414905.1 Holophagales bacterium UBA5066
CAGGCGCCGAAGGTGATCCTCGTCGGCGAGATGCGGGACGCGGAGACGATCGAGATCGCGCTCGAAGCGTCGGAGACGGGGCACCTCGTCCTCTCGACCCTCCACACGACCGATGCCGCCAAGACCGTCGACCGGATCATCGGCGTCTTTCCCAAGAGCGAGGAGCCGGTGATCCGGACCCGCCTGGCGAGCTCGTTCCAGTTCATCGCCTCCCAGCGCCTCCTGCCGCGGGCCGACGGGACGGGACGCGTGGCCGCTATCGAGGTCCTCCGGTCGAACTCGCGCACGCGCGACTACATCGAGAAGGGGGCCGGCGACAACGAGGGCAGGTCGCTCCTGGATGCCATGCGGGACGGCGGCAACGACGGGATGCAGACGTTCGACCAGGTCATCGAGCAGCTCGTCCGGCGGCGCGTCGTCACGCTCGCCACGGGCCTGACGTACGCCACGAACGCCGGCAACCTGAGGATCGAGCTGGCCGACTTCCAGGGGTAGGCCAAATGCGAAGCGCGCCCTCAGCCCGGAAGGGCAGCGGGCGCGGCTCCGAGCGGCGGCCGGACGTCGCGACTACTTCGCCGCGGCGTCCTTCTTCACGAACTCGAGATCGAGCTGGATCTTCACCTCGTCGCCGACGACGACACCGCCGCCGTCGAGGTTATTGCTCCAGCTCACGCCGAAGTCCTTCCGGTTGATCTTTCCGGTCGCGCTCGCACCGACGACGGTCATCCCCCACGGGTTTTTCACGGGCTGGGTGTACTCGACGTCGAGGACGACCGGCTTCGTCACGCCGCGCAGCGTCAGGTCTCCCGTGACCTTCGCCGTCGTGGCGGAAACCTTCTCGACCTTCGTCGAGGTGAAGGTCATCTGAGGGTATTTTGCGGCGTCGAAGAAGTCGGCCGAGCGCAGGTGCTCGTCACGCTTGGCATCGCGCGTATCGACGGAAGCGATCTCGATGGTGGCGGAGATCTTTGCGGTCGAGGGGTCGGCCGGGCTGCCGTCGACGCTCGCCGTGAGCTTGTCGAACGCGCCCTTCACGTTCGAGATCATCATGTGGCGGACGGAGAAGCCGACGGACGAGTGGGCCGGGTCGACGGTCCAGGTTTCGCCGAGGGCGGAAAAGCTCGCGACGCCGAGGACAGCGGCGAGGGCGACGGACAGCAGGTTTTTCTTCATTGGATGCTCCTGGTTCTGACTCGGGGCGGACCCCGGTTTGTTACGGTTTCGGTTTACTACGCCAGGAACGTCCGGGCGGATTTTCCGGAGACTACGGGATCGAGCAATGAACGGGCCAGCCGCCGCCTCGACCGAAGAGCGCCGAAACCGATTGATCCGGGAAGAGCGTCTCTTGGAAGGAGAGACCGTCAGAAGACGTTCCCGAACCCGAAGTAGACCTTGAAGGCCGGGTCACCGGACCGGCGATCGAGAGGGAAGGCCCCGTCGAGCCTCAGGACGCCGATCGGCGTGAGCGCCCTGAGCCCCAGCCCGATCGAGGTCGCGAGGCCTCTGCCGAAATCGCTCGAAGAGGCCCAGACCTGGCCGGCGTCGAAGAAGCCGACGCCGACGATCATCGGGTGAAGGGGAACTCGCAGCTCCTCGTTGAGGACGAGGAGCGTCGAGCCACCGGTTGCGAAGAGCTGGTCGCCGAGATCCTCCCGCGGTCCGAGGCTTTCGGTCGGGTATCCCCGCACCGAATAGGAACCGCCCGCGAAGAAACGGACATCCGGGATCAGGACCTGGCCCTGGAAGGCCTTCGCGAATCCCAGGCGCAGCGACTGAGCCCACACGACCCGGCCCGCCCCGAAGCCGAAGACCGGATGGTAGAGGCTGGCCTGCCCGTAGGCGCGGGCGTAGGAGAAGCTCGACCCGAGCCAGTCCCCGCTCGTCTCGAGGTCGAGGGTCGCGAGGAGGCCGCGGGTCCCGAGGAGGGGGTCCTCGCGGTTGTCCCAGACGAGGCCGCCGCCGAGGTACGGGTACTCGATGGTGATGTCGAGCGGGAAGTACGGGTCGTCCTCGAAGACGCGGGAGGTTCGGTACCGCCCGTAAAGCCGGGCCGAGAGACCTTCCGCGAGAGTTCGAGAGAGCTGCAGCGAGGCCTCGCCCGTGTCGGTTTGCCGGTCGCCGAAGAGGCCCTCGCGCCAGATCCGGCGCCGCTCGTACCACCCCTCGACACCGACCCCGAGGAGGGTCTCGGGAAGGGCCCCGAACGCCCGGACGGCCCGATCGTCGGGGTCGTAGAGCCCGCGCAGGCCGAGCGTGATGCCGCGCCCGAGGATGTTGCGGTCGACGACGTCCACGACGGCCGCCAGCCCCGCGTCGCTATCCCAGCGGACGCCGTAGCCGAACGCGAAGGGCGGGCGTTCCTTCGCCGCGAGGGTGACGTCGACGACGCCGTCCGGCCGCAGCACGCTCGTCGCCTTCACGCTTTCGAAGAGGCCCAGCGCGAAGAGCCCCGCCTGCGCACGGGCGAGGTCGTCCTGGCGGAAGAGCCCCCCCGGCTCGAGCCCCGCGGCGCTCAGGGCCCAGCCCCTGCTCGTGCGTGAGAGCCCTTCGACGGTGACGATTCCGATGCGTTCGGCGGGGCCGGCCTGTACGGCGAAGACGGCGGCGAGGCGGGGAGGATCCTCGGGTGAGACGGGAGAGAGCTCCAGCCGGACGCGGGCCTCGGCAAACCCGCGTTCGCGAAGGGCGTCCTCCATGGCGAGGGCCGAGAGCGAGGCCCGGTCGGCGTCGGCAGGCTCGCCCGGGGAGAGGAGCGCTCGGCTCGCGAGGGCGCGGGCCTCTTCTTCCGGCACTCCGCGGACCTCCACCGAGTCGATCAGGGACGGAAGGCCGGGATCCACTTCGACGGTCAGGGACCTGCCGTCGTCCGAGAGCTTCCGCCGCACGAGCGTGCCGTTGGGATATCCGAGAGTGCGCAGGGCCTGCAAGAGCCGTGCGTCTGCGCTCGGGAGGCCGGCTGCCAGCTCCACGCGGGCCAGGGGTGTGCCGAAGCGGCGGGCGAGCGAGGCCGCCTCGGCGGGGGAGAGACCCTCGAAGGAGACCCCGGCGAGGGCGACCCGCCGGCCCGCGGAGACGGAAACGACGACGCGACGGCCTTCCGGCACGCCGGAGGCGCTCACTTCCGTTCGTGGCTCGAGATGCCCGAGGGCGCGAAGGGCCCGCCGCGCCTCGAGGTCCATCTCTTCGAACGCGGACGGCTCGAGGATCCCGGTGCGATAAAGGTCGGCGACGGCTCGGCGCGAAGCGGCCGGCAGGGGATCGCCCTCGAACTCCACCGTGACCCGCGGGCCCGGCTCCAGGTGCGCCTCGACGTCGACGCGTCCCGCCTTCCGCGACGGGACGGTCTCGAGGAACACCCGGGCCTCGGGCCATCCACGCCCGCGCAGCCACGTCTCGGCGTCGATCTGGGCATCGAAGAGAGAGTCGCGCGTCACGCGAGCGCCCCGCGTGAGACCCAGCGATGAGAGGAAGCCACGCCGGGGGACGGCGGCCGGGATCGAGACCCGCACCGCGCCGAGGAGCGGCGCGTCGGGCTCGTCTTCCCTTCCGCGCGTTCCCCCGAGCTCGATGCGCTGCTGCACCGTGCCGCCCCAGCTCCCGTCGGGGTCCGTGAAGAGCTGAAAGCCAACGGGGGGAAGCCCCCTGAGGCGGTGCACGTCGACGACCCACGTCTGCTTCTGCGCGTTTTTCAGGTCGAAGGACGCCGCGAGCGTCACGTTCCGCGAGAATTCTCGCGAGAGCGTGAGCTGCGCGGTCGGGTCGGTTTCGCCGAGGACGAACACGGGACGCGTCGAGACGGCGACCTGGCCGAGGGCCTGGCCGAGCGTCGACGCGAGGCGCGCGCTGTAGTAGCCCGCGAGGCCCCACGCCAGCCGGGCGGCAGCGTCCGCCTCTCCGCGTCCGCCGGTCCCCCCCTGCTGGAAGGAATCCTGCGTCGATTCGAAAACGTCGCCGCTGGCCCTCAGGGCGACGACGCTGTCGTCCTGGAGCGACGAGGTCGTGACGAAATCGAGGCGCGGATCGGTCGCGGGGTCCCCCGTGTAGGTAATGACCCCCTTGTCCACGCGGAAGGCCTGGCCGTAAGCGAAAACGAGACCGTTCCGCCCGACCTCTATCCGGCCGCGGATGATCGGCCGCCAGGCGGTGCCCGTGACTTCGAGCCGGCTCCAGGAGGCGGACAGGTCGGCGACGTTGTTGCGGATCCTCACCCCCGACGCGGTCTCGATGCCGAGGTCGAGCGCGAGCGTGTCGAGGAGGGACTTCTCGGTTCCCGTCGCCTCGGGAGAGGCCAGGACGCGCGCGAGGATCTCCCGGTCGAGGTCGATATTCTTCTCGAGAAGGCCGCGGTCGAGCGTGACGGTTCCCGAGATCCTCCGCTCGTCCTCGATCAGATCGAGCGTCAGCTCGCCGGAGAGGGTCGCGGCGAGGCCGTAGGCGAGGCGGTACCTCACGTCGGCGAAAAGGGCCGTCAGCGTCGTCCCGCCG
>DIAY01000089.1:0-1359 GCA_002414905.1 Holophagales bacterium UBA5066
TCGATGCGGGCGAGGGCGATCTCGTTCGGGACGTCCTCCTCGGCCACGGGCGGGATCTCGGCGACGAGGTGGGAGGCCAACTCCTCCCAGCGGTTCCAGGCGAGGGCAGCCTGCCGCCTCACGGCGGCGTCGGGCGAGTTCAGCCTCCGGTGGCAGGCCGCGAGAATGTCGGCCTGCTCGGATCCGTCGAGGCTCGAGAGGAACTCCGCCCAGGCGTCGGGGAAAATCCTCTGCGCGCCGCCGCCGAAGGTCCAGTCGACCTCGGCCTTCCGGGACAGGAAGATCCCCCGAAGGATGAGGCCGGTGCAGCGCTCCGGGTGCGCCTCGGCGTAGGCGAGGCCGAGAGTGGAGCCCCACGAGCCGCCGAAGACGAGCCATCTCTCGATGCCGAGCCGCTCGCGGATCCTCTCCGTGTCGGCCACGAGGTCGGCGGTCGTGTTCTCGCGGATCTCGCCGAGCGGCGTCGAGAGGCCCGAGCCGCGCTGGTCGAACAGGATCACCCGCCAGAACGACGGGTCGAAGAAGCGGCGGTGGAGCGGGGAGATCCCGGCGCCCGGGCCGCCGTGAAAGAAGATGACCGGCCTGCCGGCCGGATTCCCGGCCTGCTCGACGTGAAGATCGTGAAGGTCGGAGACCCTCAGGCGGAAGGAGTCGAACGGTTCGAGGGGCGGAAAGAGCTCGGACACGGCGCGGGAGTGTATACGCGGTCCGGCCGATTTCGTTTCGAAGATCGCGAGCGCTCCCCGGTGCGCCCCCTTCTTTCGTAGACTCCGTCGCCATGCCAACGGCTTCGCCCAAGAAATCGTCCTCCCGTCCCTCCCGGAAGGGCCCCCGGACCCCCGACCGATTCTCCGAGGCCGAGGAGCTCTATGGCATCGACGCCTGGGGCAAAGGGTTCTTCTCGATCTCCGACGACGGGCACCTCCTCGTCCACCCCACGCGCGAAGGGCATCGCTTCGCCGACCTCAAGGCCATCGTCGACGAGGTGGCGGGCCGCGGCATCACACCGCCGATGATCATCCGCTTCCCGCAGATCCTCGCCTCCTCGGTGCGGGAGCTGAACGAGGCGTTCGGGAAGGCGATCAAGGAATACGACTACGACGGGGACTACCGCGGAGTCTTCCCGATCAAGGTGAACCAGAAGAAGGTCGTCGTTCACGAGATCATCGATGCGGGCCGCAAGTACGGGTACGGCCTCGAGGCGGGAAGCAAGCCCGAGCTCATCGCCGCACTGTCGCAGGACCTCGGACCCGAGTGCCTCATCACGACGAACGGCTACAAGGACGAGACGCTCATTCGCCTCGCCCTCGACGGCGTGAAGATGGGCCGGAACGTCATCCTGACGCTCGAGAAGGTCTC